>CAZORR010000013.1:0-2175 GCA_964582115.1 uncultured Pirellulaceae bacterium | reverse complement strand
AGAATTCAGGTCGTTGCACAAAAGCCGAAGTCTTGGGACTCCGGCTACACAAGAATCCACTTGCTAATTACTTCTTGTCACCACGACGTTTCTCTCGCACTATCTCACGTTCAAGAGCATCAAGAGAAATGTTGGTTTCAACCAACTTGCCCAAGCGATCAACAAGAACGACTGTCGGCTCGGTAGCAATTCCCAGTTGCTGAGCCAGCGCACTTTCGTCAACGCTTCCTGGAGCATGGAGTTGAACCCAATTCAACTTTTTACTGTTACGAGAAACGAAGGCATTGAACTCTTTCGTTGCGTCAGCATCGGAACCACCGTTGGTCGATCCTTCGATATTACAGCCAATCACGACAACATCTCCTTTAAACTTGCTTTGCAATCGAGCCAACTTGTCAATGTCACCATCGCTAAAGCACCATGTCTCCCAGAAGTGAAGGACAACAATTTTCCCGCGCATCCGCGAAATGTCGAACGTCTGCCCTTTGGCAGTCTTTCCAACGAACGGAAAAGTCTTGCCGAAACTTCCCAGTCGTACCAAAGCTCCTTTAGAGCGTTTTCCAAAAGCGGTGTTCGGGAAGCGTTTAGCACATTCGCGATACCACTCCATCGCTTTTTCTGGTTCATCACTAGAGTTGACTTCGTAGTGCACTGCTAACTGCACCAAAGCATCAGGAGTATGTCGTTTACTGGTCGCGAAAGTTTTCTGGAAAGCCTTCAATTCACCGACGAGCTTTGTCCGTGCAGCTACGATTTGTCGCTTCGATCCATTGTCGTTCACCCAAGCGAATTCAGCAAAGATCGAGCTCCACTTAACATAGTCGAGCCCAGCAGCCCCTTTATTCGCCAACATATAACGGTTCAGGTAATCGATCCCGGTGGTGAACCGGTCCTTTTGATAGGCACTGCAAACCGAATCAGCCAAGATCTCCTGCCAGTTGGCAGTGTTTTCTGGATCTTTAGCTTTACTGTAATGCGCGACTAGCTTGACCAAGACATCTGCTCTGGCTTTTTCATTGCGTTCAATCGCTGCTCCCTTAGCTGTCTTAAGCTCTGTGTCTATCTTCGTCAGTTCATTCAGCAACTTAGCAAGCGCGTCATCAAACGGTTTGGTGTCATCGTCGTCGTCTCGCCAGTCTTCGCGAGGGAAAAACACACCACCATTGTCTAGCGGTTGTTTTGGGTCGACAATTTCTGGTAGTTCAACCAATCGCCAGCCTTCACCGACCTTCACCATCGACCCCAAAGCGACTTGCTGAGTACTGGAGCCATTTTCAAAGAAACCAGAGGCGTGATCATAAACCACAAGGTCTTTGCTATTGCCATCTGAAGCAGCCATCATTGCCGGTTGACCATTGCCAGCGTAAACCCACTTAGACTGCGGGCCGATCACTTTTTGCCCACTGGCCATGCTCGAGAATTTTGATCGCGCTGTTTTCCACCGAGAGGAAACGTCTTTCAAAATTGATTCGTTGAGCCCCAACGATTTCATTTCTGCTTCAGACAACAAAAGTCGGCTAAAGCGTTTCAGATCACGTTTTTTTATCGCTTGAAAACACTCGTAAGCAACTTCCTCAGGTGAGATAGTTTTCCAAAAATCAATCTCACCGTCTTGGTTACGATCAATCCCCCAGCGAGTACCTGCAGTTCCAATCCATCGATACTGATCTAAGTTTTCATCAAAGTTGGAATCAATGTCTCGATAAACTTCCAACCCCTCTTCATAATAAGACCACAGGTCTAATTTTTCGTCTTTATTAGTATCAACAAACTTCCGCAACACGCGGCCAGTTTCGTGATAGACAACAAACCCCGGTGGATCAACGGTCCGTTCAATCTTACAACCCTTCAAAGCTGCTGCATTGGGTTGCTCATAAGATAGCTCAGAAGCGAATTTTGGTTTGTATCCCATCGCCTGATACAACATCTTCTTCTGTTTATCTGGCTTATCTTGCGCCTCTGAAGTTTGAATAATACCCGTGCTTCCAGCACTCAGAACCAACAAGACGGCCAAAACTAATTGTTGAAATCGAAAAGTCATGCAAAATTGCCTGTTCGAAAAATGTACCAGAGCTTCAATGAATCCAAGCAGGCCGAGATCAGCCTACAATGGTGTGGGATCGATAGATTACTTCCATCCCCCCCCTTCGGAAAGTCACATTGAAGAGTATTTAC
>CAZORR010000012.1:19816-35102 GCA_964582115.1 uncultured Pirellulaceae bacterium | reverse complement strand
TCATGGATAGCTTGGCTCAGGTTAACGAGAGCGAAGATTTTTCTGCGATCAGTGAGCCGGATTTGGATTACGAACAGGTTTCGATTCCTGAAGAAGGCGATTTCAAATACGAGTTCAACATCGAAGTTCGTCCTGAATTCGACTTGCCAGAATACAAGTCACTGAAGCTTGAGCGGCCAGAATATGAATTCACCGACAGCGACATCGAAGATCACATCACGAAGATGTCCAAGCAGTTTTCAACACTGGTTCCGGTTGAGGAGCCAATTGCTGCAGGCGATCACGCGATCTGTGATGTCACTACTTCGTATGATGGTGAAACGATCGCAACACACGAAGAGGTTACTCTGCAAGTCTTGAGTAAGCTCGATTTTGCCGATGGTACGATTGAAAAGTTCGATAAGCTGATGAAAGGCGCTGCTGCAGGGGAGACTAAAAAGACCAAAGTCGAACTAAGTAGCTTTGCCGACAACGAAGAACTTCGCGGTAAGGAAGTGGACGTTGAATTCGAGGTTTTGGATGTCAAACGCACGGAAGTCATGCCAAATGACGAAGTTGCTACAACCGTAGGGCTAGGAAGTGCAGAAGAACTAAACACTGCAATCCGCAACATGCTTGAGCAACGTCTTGAGTATTCACAGCGACAAACGGTTCGCGATCAGATTAGCGGTGCGTTGACCGAGTCGGCTGACTGGGATTTGCCAACGGACTTGCTTGAACGTCAGGCCAGTCGTGAGGTGCAACGAGCGGTAATGGAAATGCAGTCCAGCGGTTTCTCGCCACCAGAAATCGTGGCTCGGGAGAATGAGCTTCGCAAGAACGTTCACGAAAAAACTGCCGTCGCCTTGAAAGAACACTTTATCCTTGAGCGAATCGCCGAAGAAGAAGGCATCGAAGACTCGCCGCAGGATTATGAAATTGAAATCATGAAGTTGGCAGTCCAGCAACGCGAATCACCACGTCGAGTTCGCTCGCGGTTGGAGCGGAACGGTCAAATGGATGCTCTTCGCAATATGATTATCGAAGGCAAGGTAATCGATTTGATCACTGAGAGTGCCACAATTAAAGGTACTAAATACGAGCAAGAGGCCGAAAGCGATACTGCTTCGGTGAACTTGTTCTTCGGTGGATCCAAGACTCGCATTCCAGAGGCGAAATACGAAGGGGGCGATGCTCCAGCGATTCCGGGTACTGAAAAAGATAAGTAACCACAATCGCTGGTCTCCAAGGAGGCCCGTGCTGCTCAATGCCGTTGAAGAATGGTTTTGAGTGGGAACGAATTAGTCACAGAAAAAGCTTGGTCGTTTCGGCCAAGCTTTTTTCGTTGGTTTGCTTGTTGTGTGGCTGGCGGCAGTGCCGCTAAAACGGTTAAGAGCGATACGTTTTAACGTTCAAGCGACATTGATGGTTCAGAAGCGAAAAAATACCAGTTAAACTCGATCGATCGCTCTGGTTATGTCTGAAATGAAACCATTTTCTAGGGCGCATTACGCACAGATCTAGCTAGGGGCAGTGGTTGTCCGTTTAATCCACAACTTGCCCAAACTGTCCCCAGCCGTTGGAATTGAACGGGGATGTCGCTAAAGATGGGCTTGAAGCTCATTCCGCCTTGTCTATCCAAGGTGTTATCGATAGCTTTAACCTTCGAACGAGGTCTGGTCGATATCCGGGCCATACCTAACATTCGTGTCTAAGGATTTCGTCTTGAGCGATTTACCATTTCAACAACCTTTTGAATCAACCTTTGGTGGCACTCCCATGCGAGAAACCAAATTCCAAGACCCACTATCCCAGCTGCAAAACTCGTACTCGGCAGCTTCTTCCTATCAACGCCAACGTCAGATGACGCTTGGCGATTTGCTGCTGGAAAACCGAATTGTTTTCTTGCAGGGCGAGATTCATACGGGCAACGCCAACGAGCTAGTCATGAAGCTGTTGTATTTGCAAAGTGAAAACAAGAAGAAGCCGATTAACTTTTACTTGAACTCTCCAGGTGGAGACGTGGTGGCTACGATGGCGATTTATGATGTGATGCAAATCATGTCATGCCCGGTCGCAACTTTCTGCGTTGGCCAAGCGGCCAGCGGAGCGGCCGTTTTGTTGGCTGGCGGCACCAAAGGCAAACGATTTTGCTTGCCTCACTCTCGTGTCATGATCCACCAGCCTCACGGTGGCGTCAGTGGTCAGGTGAGCGACATCGAAATTCAGGCGGAAGAAATCCTTCGCAATCGTACCGTGCTGAACGAGATCTTGGCCAATCACACAGGCAAGACCGTTGATCAAATTGCAAAAGACACCGATCGCGATTTTTTCTTGACTGCCGAGCAAGCCAAGGATTACGGTTTGGTTGACGAAATTACGATCGTTACCGGCCGTGACAAAGACAATGATGATGACGACGAGGACGATGACGAGTAATCGTTGCCTTGCCTGATTCGCCAGCAAACGCTGCTGGCAAATTTTTCCCCATACAAAAACCACGGTTTCGGAGCCCAAGCGATGCCAATCGTACCTTACGTTGTTGACAATACTGGCCGCGAGGAACGCGTTTACGATATCTACAGTCGCCTATTGAAGGATCGAATTATCTTTCTAGGCCAGCAGGTGACTGCTGATCTGGCGAACTCGTTGGTCGCTCAGATGTTGTTCTTGCAATCAGAAGATCCTAAAAAAGACATTCACCTGTACATTAACTCGCCTGGCGGAAGCGTTACTGCTGGCTTGGCGATTTACGACACGATGCAGTTTATTAGCTGTGACGTGGCGACCTATTGCATGGGACAAGCGGCTTCCATGGGAGCGATGTTGTTAACTGCTGGTGCGGCTGGCAAACGGTATGCGTTGCCCAACGCCAGCATCATGATTCACCAGCCGCTGGCTGGTATGCAGGGAACTGCCGAAGAGATCATGATCCACCGTAATGAATTGCGACGAGTCAAAGATCGTCTGAATAAGTTGCAAGTTTTGCACACCGGCAAGACGCTTCAAGAGATTGAAGACAATACCGATCGTGACAACTTCATGTCTGCTGAAGAAGCACTTGAGTTTAATTTGATCGACAAGGTGGTAAGTAGTTTAGAGGACACCGGCCAGTAGGCTTGGACGGCGCTGAAACCGGCTAAAGTCGGTTTCAGCCTAAAAGCGTTACTGCAAACTACCGAACCGGACGCCATTTTGGTTGGTCGGGGTGGTCGGTAACTTCCGTTTTCCGAGCAGGATCGCTTGGTCGTTTGTTTGGGTAATCGCGGTCGTTCGATTGCGAGAACTTTGCTCCGCGATTGTAGGTGCCGTTGGGCTGCCATGCCTCTTTGGTTCGAGGTCGACGGTTGCCTGAGAATGAATCGCCGTACCCTGAATCTTCTCGATCTGACGATACATTGGTGCTCACGTAGTCACCTGTGTCGCCCCAGCGAGCGTCGCGCTGAGTCCAGTTGATGACGGTTGGGTCTTCGGGTGAGTATTCTTCTGTGGGCGGTTCGATCAAGACATCGCTGGAGGTTGTCAAAATGCGTCCGTCAGCAGTGACGAATTGAGCATGCACCAACAGGCGAGCCCGTTGTGGCGCCGATTCGTCCCAAGGTAGGTGTAACAGAATTCCGTCAGTGTCTTTCTGTTCGTCGACAAAGAACAATTCTGTTTCGCCAGGTAGGAATCGCCAGAACCCAATCCGTTGTCGTTGTTTGGGGTCAATTAGACTGACGGTTAATTCGCCAGCTTGAAGTACAATTTGGCCGCTGGCGTCTTTGGTTTGTAGCAACAAATTCAGTCCCTCGTCGCCGGGAGAATCGTTGACATCTTGGCCTCCAGTCACGGAGCGGTTGACAGCGATTTCGGTGGCTGTACTACGGTGAGTGGCGGTATTTCGGATTTCAGAGCGGTTGATTCGGCGTTTTGTCGATGCTTGAATCGCTGGGATGGATCGCCGGCCGCGGCTGGACAGCTCCAGTTCGAAATCGTCAGTGTTATTTCGCAACTGGTTTCGAGCATCATTTGGCAGTGGCAATCCTTGCAGGTTTTCTTGGAGTGGATCTAAGTGTGGCTGTGGTTGTGGTGCGGGAACCGGTTCAGGAATGTCTTGGTTGAACGATTCAATGCGTGAGTTACCCGTTGCTGGTAAGCCGGGCTCTTGGATGGGGGCGGTCAATACGCCTTGAGGGGCGTTTAAATGCGTTGAAGGTGATTCAGGGATAACGCCTGGTGCAGTTGAGTAGCTATGCGTGGGCGTACTGTCATAAATCACATTCTCAGGTGGGTAGGATTCGATGTGCGTTTGATCGACGTATATTGGTGCAGTATGTGTTGGGCCAACCTGGGTTGGATAGGCTGCGCCGTTGGAGATAATTTCTTCACTCAGAATCACATCGTGGTAGTTTGAAGTTGCCCCATAGAGGGTTTGATCGATTGGTTCGCCAGTGAATTCATGCAGACGCAATGCCGTCGATTCGTATTTGGATTGGAGGGCCACATATTTGTCTTCGATGTCTAATATTTCGGCGCGCATTAACGCAGTTTCGCGGCGACAGCTTGGGTCGGCATTGCAGCCAATCGAAATTAACACGAAACCGATGCAGACCATGGCTAATAGTTGGCGCAAACCGACTGCCATCACAGCGCGAGCTGGCTGATTGAAAACAACTAAATTCATGATAGTTGACCTGGGGGGATCAAATGTTGAACCTAACCATGGCAAATGGTTATTCGGCGCGAACAAGTCGGGCTCTCGGTTCGAATTAAGAGTTGTTATTAGGAAATATCGTTTAGGTAGGGCAATGCCAATGTGCGATTTTGCCGTTGCGTGCCATCATTGGAGCAGGTTGCTAGCAGCGATCGCCTTCGAATAAGGATTCGATTTGACAGTCTTGCAGTACAAGTTGGGATGAAAGGGAAGTCAGGAAGAAGGTGTCGCTTGCGATGCATTCGACGATTTACACGTTTCTGCGTCGAGCATGCATTTTGTCGTTTTTAAAGTTTGTAATCGGACGTTTCAAATAGAATGGAAAAGCGCAAGTTTTACGTTACGTTGGGAGTTGCTGAATCCTTGTTTTTTCAAGCTCTCAAACGACTCTGGTAGGTTTAGCCTCTAGCGTCTGGTTTTCTCATAATTTTATGTTTTGTATTTTTCGGACATGGGATTGTGGAGCAAACCAATCGAGTGCCCCGAAAAGTGCAGGTCAACGACGATTTTTGCGGTTAGGTTGCTAGGTGCCTTGCAACAGGCGTGTGAAGAAAATAGCAATTTTAAATTAAAAAAATGTTGCTCTAAAATGTGTTTGTGAGAGTTCTTTTGGTCTCGCTCCCGCGGAATAACCTTGAACAAGAAAAGTTGGCGAGCTAGAATTCGTGACCTTCGACTCCAAGACAACTTGACTGAAATCACTGATGCTATGAAGTGTAACAAGTGTGCCAAACAAGCGACGTTTCATATCACCGATTTAACCGGAGACGGTGTTCTCGCGTTACACCTGTGCCCAGATTGTGCCAAACAATATCTGCAAACGGAAGAAGGCGAAAAAACAGATGCCTCGGCAATGGGTACTGCACTGACTAAGCAGATTAGTCCGCTTGGCCAAGCCACTGAAGAGATGCAAAATCTGGATTCTCGAGAGTGTCCGATTTGCGGGATTTCATTCTATGAATTTCGCCAAGGTGGCCGTCTAGGTTGCCCGCATGATTACGTTTTCTTTAGTGATGAGCTAGAGCCGTTGCTGCAAAACGTTCACGGCGAAAATAAGCATGTTGGCAAACAGCCCAAACGAGGTTTCTACGATGCTGAATCGCAGACGGAGTTGATTCGGTTGCGTCGAGAAATGAAAGAAGCGGTTGAGCAAGAGAACTACGAGGAAGCTTCTAAGATTCGCGATCAAATCCGTGAGATTGCAAGCAAGGGAGCGGGCGAGTGATTGGCAAAGGAGTGATTGATCACGACGTTGTTGTTTGCAGTCGACTGTGTTTGGCTCGCAATCTTGCCGATTATCCGTTCGTTTGTACCTGTTCGGTAGAGCAACTGGAAGAGATTCAAGCTCTTGTGAACAAACGGCTCAAAGGTGAGCTAGAATTTAAGGGCGTTGGCTTTGGCGAGCAGTCTGATTTAATTCAACAGCAATTGTTGGCGGAATTGGCAGCGGTAAGCCAATGTGATACGGCAGGGCAGTATGCTTCTGAAGGCACCGGCGCTGACAGCCTTGGTGCTTCGGCGATGGAGGCAACGTCGTCGATCAAGGTCAACGACGACGACCATTTTCGAATTTTAGTCACCCGGAGTGATGGTGACTTGATGGCCGCTTGGCAAACAGCCAGTAAGTTGGACGATTTGATTGAAGAGCGTTTTCCGATTGCGTTTAGTCAAAAATGGGGTTACTTAACGACCAGCCCAGCCGATCTTGGAACCGCAATGCGGGTTAGTATGACGGTGTTTTTGCCGGGTTTAGTCGCAACCCAGCAAACTGAAAAATTGTTTCGGTCGTTACAGCAAAAGAACTTAATCGCTCGCAGTGCCCTCGCGCCCGAATCATCACTTGAGACGACTGTGCCAGTGGTTGGGCAGCCAGTTGATTTGTTTCAAATTAGCAATCTAAACACATTAGGTGTCTCCGAAGTTGAACTGATTCGCCAAATCGAAGAGGCGTTGCCGCCGATTGTGAATCTTGAACGCGAAGCTCGCGCGATTGTTTTGGCTGAACCTCAGTCAATTATTCGAATGCAAGTTGACGATGCGGTTCAGCAACTTTGTCTGATGGCTTTGGAAGGTAAAGAAAACCAAGAAAAGGTTTTAATCAGTCAGTTGCTTTCACGCGTGCGATACGGAGTTAGTACCGGTTTAGTTTCAGGTGATGAAGTTAGTCGGGTGCTGCAGTGCTTTTCGCTGGCCAGCAAACGCACGGAACTTTCGAGTGCCGTGTTAAACGAACAGTATGCTGAAGCGGCGACGATTCGAGATCACATTCGATTGCTTGAGCAGCAGTTGGGCCAATCCGATACCGAGGAGTTTGGACAATGAGCATGGATAACATTGCCAATCGATGCGGAGAGTGGTTGCGTGGCACCGGTCCTGAGTCTGATATCGTGATGAGCAGTCGGATTCGTTTGGCTCGTAATTTGGCAGATTATCCTTTTATTCGTCGCTGCAATGATATCGACAAAGCCAATATTGAATCGACCGTTCGTGAACGATTGATCGCCAACCAAAATTTAAGCAATATAGATTTCATCAACGTCGCTGAATTGAATTTGCTCGACCGACAACTGTTGGTCGAACGCCAGTTGATCAGTCGTGAGCTTGCAAATTCCGAAGGGGCTCGTTCGGTCGCGATCGATGAACCAGAACAACTGAGCCTAATGGTCAACGAAGAAGATCACATGCGTTTGCAGGTGATCAAGAGCGGATTGGATCTTGGTGGCGCGTGGGAATTAATAAATCACTTGGATAATGAAATTGAATCCAAGCTGACTTATGCTTACAGCCAACAATTGGGTTACTTAACTGCTTGTCCAACCAATGTGGGAACCGGCATGCGAGTTAGCGTGTTGGTACACCTGCCAGCATTAGTCATTACCAAACAAATCGAAAAGGTCTTTCGTAGCGCCCAGAAGATGAATTTGGTTGTGCGAGGGCTCTATGGTGAAGGTTCGCAGGCGATGGGTGATTTTTATCAGGTCAGCAACCAAGTCACGCTGGGTAAGTCCGAAAAGGACTTGGTCTATTTGGTCGATGATGTGATCGATAAAGTGCTCAAGTATGAACGTAAGGCTCGGGATTTTTTAATCAGTGAAAAGCAAAATGATTTGTTCGATAAAGTAAGTCGAGCTTACGGGATGTTGCAAAGCGCCCAGCAGATTAGCAGCGAAGAGACGATGCATTTGCTGTCGCGTGTGCGGATGGGCGTCTCGCTGGGGTTGATTGGAGAGCTAGAGATCCCAGAAATCAATCAGTTGTTCATTCGTACGCAGCCCGCTCATCTGCAAAAGATTCATTCGAGTGAGTTGGATACGGATGAACGAAATATAGAACGAGCGAACTATCTGCATGATCAACTCAAAGCTGACAACGACGACAGCGATGCGGAAATGAATTGACTCAGTTTTTTGGGCAGTGCCTTGAGCATGGTCGAAGAATCAAACCTCAGCTGGAATCGTTAATTCGGCGGCCAAGCAATCAGAGATGCACTCAACGATTTTGCTGTTAAGATCGGCAGTGTATGCGATGCCCGTTGTTGCTGGTTTGATAATGCCGTAAACGCTATCGCCAATCTGCTGACAGATATTTACCAGAGTGGTTGTTTCATGAACCTGTGCTGCTTGCTGCAGGCTCAAATACAACTCTTTGTCAAACGAATATCGTTCTGCCAGTAAATTGTCTTTCATGTGCGCCAAGAACATGTCAGTGCTCTTCATGACATTGGTTTGGAGTTTCCGTACTTTATCCGCGAATTCCAAATTCGCTTTTTCATAGTAAGACAGTACGTCCAGCAGTTTCAGTGTTTCTATTCTTAAGCGACGGTGTTCGGTCATGATTAAGTCGGCGATCGCAATCACATTTTCGTCACCTGCTGAAGCTTTGACGGTTTTGGCGAGCCAGACGCGGGTTAGCATTTCGCTAACGATAATTTCTTCGGCGAACTGTGCGTATTGCTCCCAGGTGTTTCCTGACCTTATTGTATTTGGTAGCTGAGGCCGTAACTCAGACAGAGTTCGTTCCCAGCGTTGTTCGCGGCATTTAGAAAGCCCCCAGTAAGAATTGGAAAAACGATTCGCCAAGTCAGCCAAAGGTACTAAATCAACGATTGGTTGAGATAAGAGTGAGACAAGTTGAATTGATTCAGTGGCGTGCATGTTTGTTTTCCCAAGGAGTGTTTTCTAACGTCAAAAGCACACTTGGGGCCAAACAAAAAATCCGTGTTTTGCCAATGAATTGCTTTGAAATGATGCGAAATCAACACGTGGGCGGTCTGCATGTGTTGTCATTACGCGACAAGATTTATTTCGGCAACATTGGTTTGCTAACGGCTATTCCGTCTGCTTGCTGTTTTTGTCAGCTTCAGTAGGTCGAGCGTCGGCGAGCCACTGGTCGGTGCTCTGCGGATCTGCCAACTGGCACATTTCTTCCAACTGGTCGGCGATCGCGTACAAATCGTCTCGCCATTGGTCATGCGAAATGTCTGCCGGACATAGTTCTGCCATCTCGTCAATTAATAACACCAGCCGCAACAAATGTCGGAACACGATGCCTTCTTGCTGTTGTAGTTTGTTGCCGGTGATGTACTTGTTAAAGTCCGTTCCGTACTGCAACGCTTCGCCGGCCACCCAGACTGGACTGATCCGCAGATCATCCACGGACGGGAAGTCGTATTCGAACAACCGCTGGAGTTTGCGAGGCAAGGTCAGTAACGGAACGTAGTCCTCTTCGGGAATCCAGCCACGATCTTCTTCTTCGTCTTTGGGCAGCGCTCCGATTTCTTCGGCGGACGCTAAGCCCAGTGTTAGTAGCTTTTCATCCAAGCGAGTTGTTGCCAACGGCCCTGGAGGAAGTTCTTCGTAAGGAGGGATTCGAGTTGTTTTGCCCAGCGAACGTGAGAGTTCAAGCAAGCTCTCTAACGCCATGATGCGTTCGTTGCGATCGGCGACGCCCAGGTGCTTCATCAAGAAAACCGCGTACAACGGATGAACGCCGCGTAGCTTTAGCAGATCGTCTAGTGCTTCGGTGGGTGTCGCGGTAGTGGGTTCGTAATCCGAAGGGTCTTCGTTAAGGTCGGATTTCTTTTTACCGGAGGGCTTGTCTTTGTTGGTGGTTGGTTTGTTTTTGTCAGCCGCTTGTGGGCTCGATCCGCCCAGGGTTAAGCTTCCGCCGAGTCCGCCGCCGAAACTCAATTTGGACAAGTCGGCCGATCCATCCTCGTTTTCGGTTTCGTTTTCGGTGGACTCGTTCGTTTTATCTTGATCACCGGACTGTTCTTTTGCGATTTCTGCGATCGGTGGTTTTGGATCTAGCGTGACGTAGCCACCGCGCCAAAGGGTGATCAGTTGGCGATTCAGGCGACGTTGAGCGATCTTAAGATCGGCTGGTTTCATCAAGCGACCGTTGAGCAGTTTTCGAATCCGACCAACATCGGGAGATAGGTCCAGCATGTAAACCAATAATCGCCATGTTAATGGTCCACGCGACGCCAAGTCGGCCGATGGTGCTTCGATCAGTTTCTGAAACTGAGCCTCGGTCCAGTACTGTTGTCCCTCGCGTCGTTTAGGTTGTTTCTTTTTAAGTGCTTTTTTAGCTTTGCGAAGGCCTGGGTCTTTGGTGTCATCGGGGATTGAATCGTATTTTTCTTTCCACTTGAGGATTTTGACATCGTCTTCGTGGGGCATGGCAAAGACGTAGCCGCGATCATCAAACTGTGGGCGCCCGGCACGTCCAAACATTTGATGGGCGGACGCGGCATCGATAACCTTCATTTTTCCGCGCGGACCTTTTAACAATGTTGGCATCACGATACTGCGAGCGGGTAAGTTAATGCCAGCGGCCAGTGTTTCGGTGCACACGCAAACGCTCAGCAATTTCTTTTGAAACAGGTCTTCGACGATTTGACGGTATCGCGGTAGCACGCCTGCGTGGTGAACGCCGACGCCACGAATCAAGATCTGTTTAAGTTTGGGGCCGACGCCTTTGGACCAATCATATTTTTCAAGTTCTTCGGAGAGACTTTTTTGTTGCGCTTTGTCGACGCATTTTTTGCCTTTGAGCAATTCGGCAATGGTCCAGCATTGAGAGCGATTGAAGCAAAACATCAACGTCGGGGTTTGCCGTGCCTCTTCGACACCGGAGACCATTTCTTCGATGTGGTCGGGCAAAATTTTGTCGTCGACCCAGTGGAACGAAAGTGGCACTTTCCGATCGTGACTTTCGACCAGTTTTAAATTGCGATTGTGAACGCGGGTGAGCCAACTGGCGAAGTCCATGCTGTTACCAACGGTCGCGGAGATCAATAGCGTCCGCACGTGTGCCGGTAACATGCTAAGACCAAATTCCCAGACGATGCCGCGCTCGCGATCATTGAAGCTATGGAATTCGTCCATGACAACCGCCCAAACATCATCGAAGTTAAATGATTCTGTGTCGAGAAGACGGTTTAGCAAAATCTCGGCGACAACGACTAAGATTTTGGCGTTGGGATTCACTTTGCGATTGCCAGTCACCAAGCCCACGTCGTCGGCGGAGAATCCCCACTTCACGGCTGATTCTTGGATGTCGCGAAACTTTTGATCGGTGAGTGCGATCAGTGGTGTTGTGTAGTAGGCTCGTTTGCCGAGATGTAAGGCTTCAAACAAAGCTGCTTCGGCGATCAGCGTTTTACCTGTTCCCGTGGGAGCGCATACCAAGACGCCTTGCTCGGAGGTAAACCAAGTCAGCATCGATTCTTCTTGCACGGGGTAGGGTTCGAACGGGATTTGTTCGAAGTAAGCTTCGGCGATGTCGTCACGACGGTTTTGGAGATCGTCGGAGTTGGTTGTGTCGCTGGAAGTGATTTTGATCTCCGGTGCCGTCAAAGTGTGGTCAATATGAATGCCGCCGGTGCGGCCAGTGAGTCAGTGCTACCGTGTAATTTTTACAAAACATGCTATCACGGGATAGAGCCCGCGAACTGGTTATTTGCTTCGAGCGTAACATCGTCATCGCATCAAAAGTGCTTTCGGGCCGGTATGAGTCGTGTTTTGCCGGGCAGAGTTGTTTTTTGAGCGGTCGAAGTTCTGCCATCACTTCCAATAAGAACTTTTACTGTGGCTAGGTTTCATTTGTTTGGCACCATAGCTGCAATTGAAGATTTTCGAACCCATCAACCTGACGTTAATTTTATCCAGACGAGAAGACAATGGCTGATCGCAACAAGAAACGAGCACGTAAGAAAAACAAAAAACGAGGAGCCATGGGCTTGTTAGTGTTGGAGTTGGTCGGCGTTGCCATGTTCGCGATGCTATTAACGTTTGCCCAAGGGCAACGAGCAACCGCTGGTAATGCTTCGCAAGTTTCTAATGCTGGGATGCCGACTGGCAGTGTTGGGACAGAAGCCATGGGCGACTGGCACTCGCACGATCCACGATTCACACAGGTGATCGGTGATCTCTGGGAAGCAGGGTTTTAATTGAGCTCAACGACGGCGTGCAGCAAACGATGGTCCGAAAGCATTGTGTCGATGACACGGTATTTTGTGAAGGGCGTATCCTGTTGTTCGTTTGCTTGCCGAGCGACCATGATCCAGTCGATAACCGATTTGGGTTGCATGGTTGAGAAAGTATAGTCGTCGGGGCGAGGGTTTGATTCGGGGTAGCAGTGGAAGGCTTTGCTTGCAAAGATTAGGTCCAAGGCATTTGAGGCACCGTCTAGTTGTTTGGACCTAGGAAAGCCAAAAGGAGTTGAGTTAAAATCGCCAGCTAGGATTAGGCGCCCTGCTGCTTTGTCGTCGTTAAGCTTGAGAAGCATTTCTGCTCCTGCGGCGCGGATTCTTTCAGAGCGATGTTCTAAATGAACTGCTGCCACACGAATTGATTTGTTGGGGGTAAGCTGCACTGTCGCGAGGATGCCGCGTTTGCAACCGACCAGCCAGTCTTCCCAGTTCTTTTCGGGTGGGAAGTTGATCGCTTGGGGGTCGGTGATCGGGTGGTGGCTCAGGATTGCATTTCCAAACTGCCACGAGCCATAGATGAAACCGAAGTCTAGATTGCGTTGTTCAAGGTGGTAGCGGTAGCCCGCGGCTTTGGCGATTGCTGCTGCCTGGTTTTGTCCGCCGCTCCACGTCGAATTGAAATCGACTTCGTTCAGCACAACGATGCCAGCACCGATTTCTTTTAGTCTTTCAGCAATTGCTGTGATGCGTTTTCGTTTTGGTTCACTCGATTCAGCCCAGTTACTATTGGCAGTTCCGCGACCATGGGCAATGTTGAAGCTAACGATTGAAAGTTCGTTGCCAAAGGTGTGTTGGATTCCTGCGTTATCACCGTTGTCAAATTGCTGCACACGGTTTTGAGGTGCTTGAAATCGACTGTAAAGGTACGGCCCCAGTCCAACCAAGAGGAGTAAGATTAGGATAAACTTCCAGCGGAACCGATTTGGTTTGTTGGTAGGGTCTTTTGTTTGTTGGCCGCTACTTGAGTTTGCTGTTGCGTTACTTGTCATGGTTGACATTTTTAGGTCCGACCCAGATACCAATTTTTAGTTTCTTTGCATGCCTTTCGGCTTCGATCAGTTGTTGGGCGCCTTCAAAAGGCGTGCCGTTGTAGAGGGCCCAGCCACGTTTGATTAGTTCGACACCTAAGTCAAATTCGTCCGCCTCGAAATCACCTTTGGTTTTACCAACTGGAACCGTGACATCGACGATTTCACGCATCACTTCGTCGCGTGCGGCGACATGCACGGTTACTTGTTTCCTGTTGGTTAGTCTTTTAGTCATTCGCATGGATTGGTGGTAAAAAGGTTGACCGGGATCCGGTGCGTCCACTCCTCGGAGCAACAAGTAATGCGTTTCTTTGTCGGAAAGGAATTCGAAGTTGTCGCCGCCCCAAGGCTTCACAATTCGTCCCGTATAAGTTTGTTCGACTGGATCTCGTAACGGGGCAGGGATTGCCCGGCGTTCTAGGGCTTCGTCGCAGCCTAGGTTTAAAACCGATATTAGGCTGGCAAACAGACAGCAGGCAAGCAAAAATCGCAGGCGACGCGCAAGAGAATTCATGATAAAACAATTTCCGCTAAGTCAGACGAAAAACGTTGAAGAGCAAATGTTTGCTTTAATCGTTTGTTGGCTTAAAAGCCTCATTGTAACCCACTGTAGTGCATTTATGAATGTCGTTGGCTCAATTCGAATCGTCCTGGGGACTGGTTGCTATTGCGTGGGTGTTTTAGTGATTGGTCTTGTGCTGGCAGGAGGCACCGTTGTTGGGCAGACGCCCGATTCTAAATCGACTAACGGGACAGCTGCGTCAGATGGCGGGTTAGATCGACTGATCACAAAGCTGGTACTGGACAGCATTCCGCATACGTTTACTGAAACTAAAAAATGGGGCATGCAAGAAGAACGGTTTGACGGTTTTAAACGCGAGCGAGACGGGCTGAAGTTGAAGGTGAGCCGGCGTAAGAAAATGGTCAACCACGGCAATTGGAAAAAGTACAGTGTGTCACTACGTAACGCAGAAGAAAAATTTGCCATTCAAGTCAAGGACATGCGCGAGCTTCCGGGCAATTCGGTCGGTTTCAATGTTGATTTTTTGGCTGATTTGGATGTGTCGGGTCGTCAATCAAAATGGGTAAAAGGTGTGCAACTCTACAGCCTGTCCGCCAAGGGGCATGCTCAGGTTCGTTTGCGACTGGCAGTCGAACTGGAAGTCAAAACCGATCGGAAAACCTTTCCGCCAGACTTGCTGTTTGTGCCAAAGGTGACTTCTGCGGATATTCAGTTGGACCAATTTCGCATCGATCGTGTTGGTAAAGCTGGTGGCGAATTCGCTCAGCAGCTCTCTCGCCAAGTACGACCTTTGCTTGAGAAAAAGATTGAAGACAAACAGGCAAGGTTGGTTGATAAAATCAACAAGAAAATAGTCGCCAAGCAAGATCGTTTGCGTTTGCCGATTAGTAAAGCGGTTGATTCAAAGTGGGGTAAGTTGTCGGAAAAGTTTTTGCCTGATTCGGTTAAAGAAGCGGTTGAGTGAGCGTCGTCCTTGGCTCTGCAAAGGCGACTTTGTTGACAATCGTGGACTATCCGCGGCAACTCAATAAAACCGTTGAGCGTCGTTTGGTGACTCAATCAAACGACTTTAATGAGCGGCTTTTTTTAAGGCGCGAGTGTACTTCGGTTCGAAGACGATTTCGTGTTCGGTTTCAAGATTGATTGCTAGCCCGAATTGCCGCGGCAGCGAGGTTAAGAATTCTCGGCCAGAAACGGTAAAGCACTTGAGTTCGTCGTTTTCGTCCAGCGGCACGTCTTTGAAGTACTCGGCGAATGTGCCCGCATGGTCTTCTGAAGTGAAGCCTACGATTGCAGGAAAGTTGCCTAGTTCCATTACTAAAGCGGACGAGTCGGCTTCGTTTTCTTCGGATACGTCGACGCACCAAAAATCGATTTGCAGGATCGCGGCTGAGATTTCTTCCACCGATTCGTTTTTAATCGCTTCGATAAGTGCGTCGTTCATGTCAAAAACTAGGTCGTGTGGTTTTAATGGCGTGCTGCGGGCATAGTTTTTAACCTCTAAGTAACGAAGGAGCAAGACTTCATGTCATTGCTGCATCTTGCTGGCTTGTTGTTGAGCTTGT
>CAZORR010000012.1:0-19716 GCA_964582115.1 uncultured Pirellulaceae bacterium | reverse complement strand
GCTTGTTGTTGAGCTTGTGTGGGCGAGTCTGTTGCTGGCGGATGAGTTGGTTTACTATGGAACGAGTCAAAATTGAAGTTCTGACGGCCGTTAGAAGTTATTCATGAATATCACAGAATTTGCTGAGCAGATCGTTTTTGGGAAAACACTGGCTGAAAAGCTGGCTTCCCCCGGAAGGCTTTCGATCGACCCCAATCGAAAGCAACGAAAACCCGTCGGAGAGATTGCTGCGCCTGGTCGGCCGTACGGATTGGAAATGCGAACCTCCGGCCATGTTGGGCTGACTCGGCCTCGAGATGACAATCTTGAAAACGAGGTCGAACGTGGCAAGCTGTTGCATTTCTTGGCGAATCACGAACTGCTGGCAACCGAGTTGATGGCGTTGGTGTTGTTGAAATTTCCGAATGCTCCGCACGCGTTTCGGCAAGGCGTTTTGGTGACGCTACAGGAAGAACAAGCGCATACAAAAATGTACATCGATCGGATGCAAGAGTGCGGTGTCGAGTTTGGAACGTATCCGGTCAGCGGTCAGTTTTGGCAGGTTGTCGCGCCGATGCAGTCACCGATGGATTTTGTGTCGCGGTTGAGTCTGACGTTTGAACAAGCGAATTTGGACTACAGTCAGCACTTCGCAAAAGTGTTTCGGCAGATCGGTGACGATGCAACCGCCAGTATTCTTCAGCAAATTTATGAAGACGAAATTGGTCACGTGCAGCATGGTTTACATTGGTTTCGTCAATGGAAGTCCCCCGAGCAAACGGATTGGGAGGCGTACGAGGCGTCGCTCGAATTTCCGATGTCGCCGCAGCGTGGGCGTGCGCCAAAAATTGATTTCAATCGCGATGGGCGGTTGCAGGCAGGGTTAACGGAATCGTTTGTAGACGCGATTGAAGTGTTTCGAAAGTCGCGCGGGCGAGCGGTATCGGTGCGTTGGTTTGACGCTGGAGCTGAGTCGGATGTGGCAGGAAGCGTTGACCAAAAAACAAAATCGCTAACGCAGTTGCTTACTGGGGACCTGGAACTGGTGATGTTGGCACAGGCCAAACCGGATGATTTATTGCTGGTTCAGCGTTTGCCGTCGAATCAAGTGAAGAAGCAGTTGATGGATGCCGGTTTTGAGTTGCCAGAGTTTGTACTGATGGAGCAGGCTCAGGTGCTGGCTGAGCGGAATTTACATGACGCGGCACCTTGGGCGTGGACGCCGGCTGCAGTTGATCTCTCGCGAGGTTTTGAGGTTGCGCTCAAGCATGGGGTTCCGACTTGGCAGGATCGCGATGGGATGTTCTATCGGAAATCTTGGTCGACAAAGCAATTGGGTGAGTGGTTGGCCGATGGTGAGCAATTGGAGTATTTTTGCGGGCCAGAAGTGGTTGGGGAGGTGGTTAGGTCGGTTGAGCAGTTCGACGCGGCTCGGGTTGATTTTGAAACGCGAGGATTTGAGCATTTGATCCTGAAGCCTGATTTGTCGGCTTCGGGTCGAGGGCAGCGGCGGTTTGCGGTCGGTGGAAGTTTGAGCGACCACGAGCTTGCTGAATTGACGGTGTTGTTTGAGAGCCAAGGGCAAGCGGTCGTCGAGCCGGAGTTGGATCGGGTGATGGACTTTTCAATTCTATTCGATGGGCAGGGGAGCTTAATTGATTGGAGTCAGCAGTTGATCGGACCCGGTCGAAAGTATCTCGGTAGTGCTTTGGATAAGTCGCTGTTTGGATGTGCTGGGGACGTGAAACGGTTTTGCTTGGCTGACAAAGCGCAGAGGATGAAGCAGGTTTCGGGTTGGTTGGACCAGCGTTTGAGGAAAGCCAGAATCGAATCAAAGTTGTCGGGACCGTTTGGGATCGATGCGATGGTTTATCGAGATGTTGCAGGACAGTTGAAGGTCAAGCCTCTGGTGGAACTGAATCCGCGAACCACGATGGGGCATGTCTCGTTGGCGCTAGGTAAGCGATTGGCCAGCGGCGCGGTGGGACAGTTTCGAATCTTTACTGTGAAGCAGTGGCGAGAGATTGGGCCAGGTGCCGAGTCGTTGCCATTGATTTGTTCCCGGGAGGGGCATTGGAAGTCGGGAGTGATTCCGCTGGGGGATGTCGATACGGCTGCGAAGCTGATTCCAGTGGTATTGGTTGGCGACGAGATTGCCAAGGTGTAGCCGAAGTCGCCAGACTTTGGTTTGTGGATGCGGAAGGCGAGAAATCTGGCGAGCCCAGATACGGTGCATTTCAACTTAGTTGCGGCGTCCGTCTAGGAATCCTGCTTTTTTTAGAAAGTAAAGCAGCGTCAATAATGAAGTGACAAAGGCGGCAACGTATGTCATGGCAGCGGCGTTGAGAACTTTGTCGATGCCGGTACGTTCCTGCGGAAGCACGATACCTGCGTCAACGACCAATTGTTTGGCTCGTGCGCTGGCGTTGAATTCAACAGGCAATGTCACGAACTGAAACAATAGGAACAAACAGAATGCGATGGCTCCACCTGCGAAAACGTAAAAGCCCAAATCACCGGCCATTTGTCCCGCACTGGATATCATGATGCCAATCATCATTCCCCAGGTACCGAACCGAGTACCAAGGTTGGCGGCGGGGACAATCGCGCTGCGCCATTTGAGTGGGTAGTAGCCCGTGGCGTGCTGGATTGCGTGTCCGGCTTCGTGGGTTGCGACGCCAATGGCGGCGATCGATGTTTTGTCAAACACTGGCGTCGACAGAGCAAGCTGTTTTGTGCGAGGGTTATAGTGATCGGTTAGTGAACCGTCGACTCGTACGACTTGGACATCTTGGATTCCTGCTGCGTCCAACAGAGCTTGGGCTGCTTGCTGTCCCGTGTAGCCGCGTTGGGAGGGTACTTTCGAGTACTTGGCAAATCGAGATTTAACGAGCCATGCGGCTCCGCTTGATAACAACATGCTAGGTACTGCGACCCAGAGCATGTATTCGAGATTCATAAAAGCAAAGGGAGCAAGTAAGGTCAGCGCGAATATATTCATGGCGATTAATCGAACGATTGAAGTGGAAGGAGAGCAGTCGTGGGGATTCTAGACGGGTTGGCGTTTACCGGCCAGTGAAGTCTTTTTCGCCTGAAATCTGGTAGCCGGACACTTATGCCAGCACCTTTCGCTCACGCCATGTAGATTTTTTCGCGACCGTCAGTGACTGCGTGAGTGGCGTTGCGAGTGTCCACGACCATCTGGGCATTTTTAACGATTTCAGGCCAATCAAACGCAGAGTGATTGGTGGCGATCAGGACGCAATCGAGCGAGCTGACGTATTCGTCTGAAGCCGGATTGTGCGACAGGTCGGGGACATCAAAGCTGCGCATCTTAGGCAGTTGGGGAATGTGAGGATCGCAGTAGCTTAGCTCCGCTCCTCGTTCGATCAGCAGTTCCATCAGTTTGAAGGAGGGGCTTTCACGGGGATCATCGACATCTTTTTTATAGGCGACGCCAAAGATCCCGATCTTGCTGCCACGGATCGGTTTGCCAACTTGGTTTAAAGCTTCGGACAAACGGTGGACCACGTACAGCGGCATGCTGGTGTTGATCTCACCGGCGAGTTCAATGAACTTGGTGGACATTTCATGTTTCCGAGCGACCCAGCTTAAGTAAAACGGGTCGATTGGAATGCAGTGCCCACCTAAGCCGGGCCCTGGGTAGAAGGCTTGAAAACCAAACGGTTTCGTTTTAGCTGCGTCGATGACTTCCCAGATGTTAATGCCAATTTTTTGAAACAGCACTTTTAGTTCGTTGACCATCGCGATGTTGACGCTGCGGTAGGTGTTTTCAAGAATCTTGCAGGCTTCAGCGGTTTCGCAACTGTTAACCGGTACGACTTGAGTGATGGCTTGTTCGTAAAACAAAGTGGCTAACTTTAAGCTGTTGGGCTCAAGGCCACCGACAACTTTAGGGATCGTGCCTGCAGTGAAATCGGGGTTGCCCGGGTCTTCTCGCTCAGGGCTGTAGGCTAAAAAGAAATCTTTGCCCGCGGTCAAACCAGACTCTTGTAAGGTTGGCAGTAAAACGTCTTTGGTGGTGCCCGGGTACGTGGTTGATTCCAAGATAACCATTTGGCCAGGTCGTAATGATTTGGCGATCGCTTGAGTGGTCATCTCCACGTACTTCAAGTCGGGATCACGGCTGTCTGATAGTGGTGTCGGCACACAGATCAAAACAACGTCGGCTTCGCAAAGCCGCGCCATGTCGACCGTGGCATCGAAGCGTTTTTGCGAGATCCAATCGGCGATGGTCGTGTGCTCAATGTGAGCGATGTAGCTGTTGCCAGCCAGTAGTGAGTCAACTTTTTTCTGGTCGACATCGAATCCAATCGCCGAAAATCCTGCTTTGATATAGGCGTCAATCAGAGGCAGGCCAACGTAGCCCAATCCGATGATACCCACGGTGCAGGATTTGTCTTGGATTGATTTAAGGAGCAAGTCGCTGTGGTCTGTAGTCATTGGGGCAAGCGGTTTTAAAAAGTTTTTTAATGGCCAGTTGTTAGAAACGACAGCCGGAGTCAAAAGGTTACTTTAGATTCGCTGTGCCTTCGAGGCCCCTTCGATGCGGCTACTTGGCATTGGACCTAGCCATCTTCCGAGCAGGCTTGGCGGTTTGGCTAATTGTTTTGGCAGTTTGGCCGTAAGTATTCGCACCGTAGCCGTATTGGCCAGAGTAAGCGTAAGTTTTCTGATCGCGGCGACGTAACCCATTGATGATGACGCCTCCCAATTCGATTCCCATTGAGTCAATTGTTTCTTTGGCTCGAATCGAATTAGTACGAATGCCTTTGCGGATTCGCATGACCATATAGACCAAATCGGCATGGGTGCAAACAATGCTCGGGTCGGTGACCGCTAACATCGGAGGGGTGTCGATTAAAACGTAGTCATAGGCTTCACCGTACTTGGACAACAAGTCTGCGAAACGCATTGAGGTTAGCAGTTCGGCAGGATTACTTGGAATGGGACCTGCGGTAACGACCGAGAGATAGCCTGGAATGACATCCTGTACGGCGTCTTCAAAGTCGACGCTACCAGTAATGATCGAGCTTAGGCCAGTTTGATTGTTTAAGCCAAACAGTTTGTGTTGAGTCGGTTTACGCATGTCCGCGTCAAGCAGCAGCACTCGACTGCCTGCTTGGGCAATCGTGCATGCAAGATTTGCGGTGGTCGTCGATTTACCGTCACCTGGGGCAGGGCTCGTGATCTGAATGATCTTCGCATTGGTTTCACGTGATTTGAAAAATATCGACGTTCGAATCGCGCGATAGGATTCACTTGCTTGAGCAGCAGGCGCGTGTAAGGTGATGACTTCGGGTTGAGCATTGGGAAACTTTGCGTTTCGTTTTTTGTTTCTTGATTTATCAAAAAAGCTTACGTGCCCGACTACACGAGTATTTAGAACATCTCCAACCGCATCGGATGAACGGAAGGTTTTTTCAGCCATGTCTTTGAATCCTGCGAAGCCTAGTCCCATTAGACCGCCCAGAAACAGCCCTGCGGCAAGGCTGACTGGTAGTGATGGTGCAACGACTTCTGCGTTGGATGGTGGGTCTAAAATGGAAGTCGTTCGCCAGAGATGCTCTTTCAAAGCACTCATTTCGCTCATTTTGTCTACGACGGCTTGGTAGCCAGCTTCCAAGCGTTCGCGTTCGCGTTGAAGTGAGTTTAGTTTCTCAACGAGTGCTGAAACGGAAGTTGATTGCTGTTGAAGACCATCGATTTGTACTTTCACTTGTTTTTCTTCGGCGGTCAGTAGTTTAGCAGTGCGTTCCATCTTCCGGAAAAACTCTTCAACAATGTTGAGTTTTACGGTTGTTTCGGCTTGGCGTGAACCACTTTTCATTGCGTCAAGTTCTTTGCTACGCATTTGTTCTACTGCAGCGATTTTGAGCCGCACGGATCGAAGTTCGGGGTGGTCACCGCCGTACTGATTGAGTAATGCTTGTTCTTCAATTTTCAGTTGAAGTAGTTCGTCTTGAGCACGCACGTAACCCGCTTCAGAGACATCTGAATCCTCCGACATCAACTGTCCGATTAAGTCTTCGGAGCTAATTCCTGCTAGTTGGTCTTGCTTAACACTTGCGACACGAGCCATTACTTTATTGCGTTGGCTACGAAGATCGTGAAGCTCTTGGTGCATCAAGCTCAATTGCAATTGATAGGGGTTGATGATTCGTCCGTCAATGTTGAGTAGTTCAGGGCGTACCATGAGCCCTTCGATTTCTTTTTCTACTACCTTGAGTCGGTCGAGCCAGTTTTCTTGTGCTCGTTGGACCAGGTCGGCGTTTTCTCCGCCGACATTCTTTGTTGTGTCTCGAATGTGGTCTTCAAATGATGACACGATCGACTGGAGGACCTGTTTGCATTCTTTTGGGTCTGGACCTTTGAAGGAGAGTTTCATGACACCCGAACTAGATTTAGTATCTGCCGGTGTTACTTGATAGTTGTTGCCTTCGCGAAGCTTGAACAAGATGTCGTCAACATCTTGTTCGCTTTTTTCGAAGGTTTCCATCTTCTTGAAATTTCCGCCAGCAATCGCGGGTTGCAGGATCAACGTACTCTTTAGTTTCTGCAGGTAGTTCTCCATCGATACTTCACTCATGAATGCGTTTTGATCGCTACTGTTCACCGAAGGCGCATTTTTCTCATCGACAAAGATCTTGCTGGTAGATTCGTAGGTTTTTGGGGCCTTGAAGAAGTAAAGCAATGACAGCGCAATACCCAGTAGAGTGAAGAATACGATCACTCCAATTTTGCGATGAACTAGATCCAGCAGATCTAAATTGTATATGTCGTGTCGTTTGACTGGTTGATTTTGTATTTGGCTTGGGACTTGATGGTTGTGACCGATATTAGACAGCGACATTTGATTTCCAGCTAGATGTTAATTCGTGTTGGTGGGAGATAGTGAAGAGATAATAAAGTAGTTAGGCTCAACTAGCACTAGTTAGTTGTAGACTGTCGAAAGCGTAATTGGTTTCGACGTGCTTGTTGGATTTGTTTTATTAGTTTTTTGGTTTTTCGAGGTTCGTAGTGATCGAGTTCGCATATTTTCACATTTCGCATGGCTTCATCATATTGCTGTGAGTGAAATAAGGAGAGTGAGAAATGATACCGGAACGTATCTGCGACTTTGTCGGGGCCTAATTTATCGACTTCCGCGTAGTGTTTAGCGGCTGTTTGGTACTCTTGATTCAAGAGAGACACTTCAGCAAGAAGCCAAAATTGCTCCAGTGATTTTGGTTCAGTTTGTTGCATAACAACTGTGGTAGTATGATTAGCGAGTAGTTGCATGGGAACGCTTCGCTGGTTGGGATTAAAATATTTTCGCATATAATAGGTGAGGTTGTAGGGATCCTGCGGGAGTACTTGCTCAAAGAAAAGCCTCATTGGTAATTCTGCTTGGCAAAGTTCGACAATTACCCTTTCTAGACTTAGTCGGTGAGGAAAGGTCAAGCATTTTGACCACAAGCGAACAGCTTCCGGTTGGTTTCCTGAATTAAGAGCCAAAAAACCGCAATCGAATAGCAGTTGAGTGTTTGCGTTGGCGCGTTCGAGGACCAATTTAATTCGGTCGCTTTCGGTAAGCCGAATCGAATTCTGATCATTAGGGGCTGGTGAAGGCCTAAAAATGTCGAACTCAGCCAACCGGATTTGCGTTTTTGGCGTCCGCGGGCATAGCTCTTCTGCAATCGCGTAGTAGTTCCAGGCCGGTTGTAGGTGTGCTTGAACATTGGCGTCGGATCTGGATTTCTGTGCATGGTTTCGGTCGATTCGTTCGGCCCGCCGAAAAGTTTGATGGAGAGCTAGTGGCGCAGTGGAGTTCCATGTTTGGGCGTGATCGATATTTTGTAAGAGCGTTTGCTGTTCTTTGATTTGCTCCCGACGCGCTAGGATTTCAGTGGTCGATTCATCTTCAGTAAAGGCTTTCAGTTTTTCGAGTTCCTCAATCTGTGTTTCGAGTTCACTAGCAATCTGTTGTGTCTGCAAGTGGCGGTATCGCATCATCGATAGTTCGCCTAGATAGAAGTACGCGTTGGCATCGTCTGGACGAATCTTAGCCGCAGTTTTGAGTTGAACTTCGGCGAGATTAAGCGTGTTTGACGAAGACGGTTTCTGCCCGCGAATCTGCAGTTCGTTAAAAAGTCGTACTGCACGTGTACCCGATCTTCGTGATTCGATACCGTATGACTCGTAGCTCGCCCATCCGGACGCCAATGACGCAAGCAGTAGTAGGGCTAGCGGTGCAAAGGTGTGAATCGATGATTTGTTGGTGTCTTGTTGTTGTGTGGCAGTAGGTTCTGAAGCGGATGCCTTGCTGGGGATCGTCGCTGCTCGCCCTACAATGCCACCCATTAATGCCGCCATCGCAATCGAGTTTGCTGGCTGGTAAATTCCAAAATCCAAAGCGGCAGCTAAGGCTTGACCGACTAAGCAAACCACGCCTGCAATTCCGAGGGCCGGGTTAAACGGGTCTTTGCAGCGCATCAGTTTTACTGATGCGGCAATGCAACAACCTAAAACAGCAATCAAGAGAAATAAGCCTATGATGCCCATTTCGATCAGTGTTTCGATGTAAACGGATTCCGCGTGCGCAAAGGTTTTCGTTGAAAAAAAACTGTCGAATGATGGAGAAACGACACGGTACGTGCCGTGTCCACAACCGAGTAACCAATTGTTTTTGGCGAACGGTATCGCGTCGATCCAATGCTGCACTCGGGGGCCTGCTGCGGTGGATAAATCGTTCAGCGAGTCGATTTCCTGCGCGATACTGGTGGATTGGTCGGTGTAGGTTACCAATGCTAGGCCTCCAGCGAGAATCGTTAGCGTCAATGCGATTCCAACCAAGCGATTAGTTTTGGTAATTAAAAAACAGCTTAGCATGCCCGCGCAAGCAAGTGCTACGATGCCTCCTCGTGATAACGAGCTACATATTCCGACAACGATCATTGTTAGTGAGGCTAGGAAGTACAGGTGCCGAGATTCAATTTTGGCGACTGCTTCGAGAATCCGTGAACCAATACCTTGCTTGGCGTTTGATTCCCAGTTGCCTTCGGCCAAGGTCATGTGCTCAGGTGCGTGTTCTAAATTCCAGAGGTTCAGTTTGTAGACAACGAAAAATATTGCCGCGCTGAAAGAAATCAATAGGAAGCCCGCGGCGTTATTGCCATTTACGAATGGACCGAAAGGAGCCCCGCCGCCAACTAGTTCGTACACCCAAAGTACTTTGCCGTTGTAGGATAGTCGTTGTAAAATTCCGACGAAACTAACCGCCACACCTGAGCTTGCCAATGCCATTAAGATGGGTAGCAGATACTTGGCACGGTTGAGCACGATGGTGGCGATAAAAAATATCCCTGCTGCCAATATGAGGTCTACTAGTTTTTCACGTGTGGCTGCTGGATAGACCGAGATGGGGCGTTTTTGCGGGAGATGATTTTTTAGCCGATCACCTGTCTCGTTCCCCAACACATTTTCGGTGTCGATTCGTTGCGGATGTTTGCCAAGGTGGTTCGCCGATGATTCGAAGATGGTTTGGTGAATTGAAATGGCTGGGTTTTCAGCGCCTAGCCGTGCTTGCAGCCAGCCACTGGCGCCGCTGGCTTGAAAAGCCGTGAAGATACAACCGGCGGCTAGTAACAGCCAAACATTGTGCAGGGCTATTTTGGGGTCATCGAGTGCTGGTTTGCCGGATTTGGCTAGCTGGTTGATAAAAATCACAGACAGGCCGGCCGCGCCCAAAAGCAGAAGCCAAAATCGACAGAAGGGCCAGTTTCCACCAATGAACCAAGGTGTCGTGAATATCGCTACGGCAAGAATGTATGAAATAACGCGAAACACCAAAGATTACCTTTTAAAATTAGTTCGCTTACTATTGCGACTAGTGAAATTTGTAGTCATCAAATCTGGAATTAACCAAAGTAATTGCTCTACGGCTGGTCCGTATCAGCAAAAAACAAGGAAAATAGCGTTCTAATCAATCGAAGTTCGGGTTTTAAGGCCGGGTTACACGGGTTATTCTGGAGTTTGTGCGAATTTGGGTAGTTTTGTTCGTTGACTGATCCGGTTACGTAACTAACATGTTTGAAATGTCTGTGGCAGGAGTGCGAACTCTTGTATGGACGGATTACACAAAAATAAGCTCATCGTTGTGAAAGCATCCTCGAAGGTTGATGAAATGAAAAAAATTATATTGAGTTGTGCAGTACTTGCATTTGCCGTTGCTCCAACATTTGCACAAGAAGCAGCAAATGAAAAGAAAGAAGTCACGAAAGCCGTGGCCGCTGCAGTAGCAAAGAATGCAGACGAAATGAAGGAAGTCGCGAAAGTGGTGGCTCCTGCAGTAGAAAAGGTTGAAGTCAATCAAGACGGAAGCTTTAGTGGTAAAGTATTCGCAAAAATTGACAATCAAGAAACGCCGGTTGAGGCAAAGGTAACTTTGTTGAGTGACGGTGTTGTTCTTGACGCAGTTCAAACAGAAAACGGTTCGTTCTCGTTCGCCAATATTGCTCCTGGTGCTTACACACTGACTGGCACGACTACTGGCTTTGCTGGCGGCCAAGCTTTTGAAGTTGCGCCATACGCTGGTACAGGCTGTGCATCTTGCAACTTGGATTTGCACAGCACAAGTAACGTAGTTCATCAAGATTCTGCTATTTACGACGCTCCAGTTTCAGCATGCGGAAGTTGTGGATCTAGCTGCGGAAGCTGTGGTGGTGGATTCGGCGGTGGCGGTGGATTCGGCGGTGGTGGTGGAATCGGACGCGGACTTCTTCGTAGCCGACCTTTGCTTACAGCTGGAATCATTGGTGGCGTGGTTGCTATCGCCGTTGACGATGACGACGATGCAAGTGCAGATCAATAAGATCAACACGGATTTAGAGTTACAAAACGCAAAACCCGCAGTGTAAGCTGCGGGTTTTTTTGTTGAGTCACGTCTGCGCTGGGCTGGTTGGGTCCGGGGTTTGCGCCAATGTGAAACTTGATGGACGCGGTAATTCTGCTGAGAGCCACAGATGGTATGCTAGATCGTGGTCACTACGAATAGAATCTGGGTGTCGTTTGCCGTTGTTTTTTGCGGATTACACTGGTCCTTAAAACGTTTTTTCTAGAATGTTTGTTGATTGAAGACAGCTTTGGACGATTTACTAATTACCTTTGTCTTCAATGAAGCGGAGTATCGGCGCGGCGATTGATCAGAAATGCCTTCGAAAAGGAAATTACACTTCAACAACATTTTTGATTTGTTGAGGATGCTGGGTTTATGTTTAGACGAAACGCCACTCTTGCTGCCGTTGGAAATTTTTCAACGACCCTTGCTTTAGCTGCAGTTATTATCACCACCGCGCGGTTGGGGGCACCAGAAGATGTTGGACGGTTTTCGTATGCTCTAGCTTTAGCAGCTCCGATATACTTGCTTGCATCGTTAAGGCTAAGAGACGTAAGTTCGACAGAGCCCGATGAGAGCTATTCAATTGCAGTTTTTTTTGCAGTGTCGATAGTAACTCACGCTTTAGCATTTGCCTTGCTGGTGATGCTAGCAAGTATGCTCAGTTTTGATCGGGTAACGATTCTGACTACGGTGGCGATTGGCCTTTGGAAAACGGTGACATCGCTATCAGATGTTGTCTACGGATTTCATCAGCGAGCGACGACAATGAGTGTCATTGCAGGTAGCCAGTTGGTGCGCTGTGTTGCGACGATAGCTAGTTTCGTTTTAGTTTTTTATGTAACACGACAGATTCACTTGTCACTGATGGCTGTATGTGTTGTGAATCTATTACTGTTTGGCGTCGTTGATTTTTGGGCCATTCGTGGTGAATTGAGTTTGACAAGTCGAAGCGATATGCTGTACCGTGTTTTACGTATTGTGTTGCAAACGTTCCCGTTAGGAATTGCTGGAGCGATCGTTTCTCTGAATATGCTAATTCCGCGTTGGTTGCTTGAAAGTCATTTTTCGCTGGATCTGGTTGGGGTGTTTTCTGCTTTGGCTTTTGGTACAAGGCTGGGAACCCCGTTGATGCAGGCGGTTGGTCAGACTGCTTCGCGAAGAATGGCAAGTGCAGTCCAAAACCGACAGCCAGATCAGTTCAAGCGAATTTTATTTGGAGACAGGGCCGTTGCTTCAATTATGCTGGGGGCGATTCTCATTGCTATCGGCTGGTTTGCGGGCCCGAGTGTTTTGAAAATAATATATGGCTCCGCGTACCATGTAAGTCGCTTGGCGGCGGGGTTAATGGTGTCCTATGCGTTGTTAATTTATGTATCCACTTTTTTAACTTATGGTTTGATTGCGGCTAGGAGACATCGCAGTCAATTGATGATCCTGTCGGTGACGGTTGTAACGGGACTTGTTTGTGGTTTGCTCTTGGTTCCTGAATTAGGGATAGAGGGAGCTTGCCTGAGTCTCGTGGCTTCGGGAGTCGTTCGCTTGATTGGGACCGGGGTGACCATGAATTCCATTGTGGCTCAGCTTCGAAGTGAGCCATCAGTTCGTTGTTCGGTACGTTAGGTTGCGAGTGTGTGAATCTACATGGATGGATCGTTCCACAAGTATTTTTTGATTGTTGGCAGTGAGCTTTTGGCAATCAGGTAAGCGTCGACAGGTTGCAAGTGAAGCGGCGTCTTTTATAGATTTAGACAGAGGATTGTGGGCAGATGCCGATAACACAAATATTAAGACGAGTCTATTCAGACTTAATCAAAGGGCGAACACGGGTTGCTGTACATTCAAGCGTGGAGCCTGAGTTGGCGGAAGATCCGATTTTCATTATTGGCCTGTTTCGGTCCGGTACTACGCTGCTTCGTTATTTGGTGGACAGCCATTCAAGAATTGCTTGCCCGCCAGAAACCCGCTTCATGCAGCACCTTGCTGAGATCGTTAATTCGGAAAGGACTCTGGGTGGGCTACAGGCGATGGGGTTCGACCGCGAACATACGTGCCAGCAGTTGCGTCGGACAATTAGCTATTTCATGGAGAATTATGCCGCCTCTAAAGGTAAGCCTCGATGGGCCGATAAAACTCCCGAGTACGTGAGCAGTTTGGCGTTCCTGCAAGAAATCTATCCGACTGCTAAGTTTGTAATGCTCTATCGAAGTCCACTCGATCAGATTCGCTCAAACATAAAGTCTGGTCTTGGCTTGGCTGACAGAATAGGTGACTTTGAAGAAGATAATGAATACCAAGCTGCAGCGAATTATTGGTCTAGACAATCTCAGGTGATGATCGATTTTGAAAACAAATATCCGGAGCAAACGCATCGAGTTAGGTACGAAGATTTATGCGAAGATCCAGAGGCTGTTTTGACATCGATGCTAGGTTTCTTGGGAGAGTCTTGGGAACCAGGAATGCTCGAGTACTATAAGTTTGACCATGATTATGGAGCTGAAGACGGCAAGGTAGGTAGTAGCCGCAAGATTGCGAGATCAACACACGACTATTCTGCATGGAAGCAAGAAGACTTGCGTTTGAGCGTCGACAAAACCTCGGCTGTTGCTTCTGTTCTTGGTTATCAGTTGGAGTCTTTTGTCAGTGAACGTTAGGTCTCAAAATGCCTCAGAAATGACACTCCTTTACATCGCAGGATATGGACGTAGTGGCTCCACTGTCTTAGACATGTTGTTAGACTCGCGAGACGGTGTTGTTGGGTTGAGTGAAGTGACTCATTTGTTTCAATACTTAGATGAGGGGAAATCCTGCTCTTGCGGTGACGCATTGTTGAATTGTCAATTTTGGTCGCCGGTAATTGCTGATCTTAAAGAGAGCAATATTAGTGATTGGAAAAATATAGCGAGAATCACTAGGAAACTTGAGGCTCGCCCTGTGTGGTGGTCGTCCTTATTCTCGAGAAACGAGTTGCGCAGCTATGGAAGGGCTTGGTCACTTGTCTTCGAGTCAATTACAAAAAACAGTTCCGTTTGGCTGGTTGTTGATTCTTCTAAAACCACTCGTCGCACCATCAGTCGTTTGCGGTTGTTGCGTAAAACCTCTCAAGCCAATGTCGGAATGACTCATTTAGTGCGTGATCCTCGTGCCGTAGTTAATAGCTACTTAAAAGGGAACAATATTGAACTCGAAAAAGGTAATGCAGTTGCTAAAAGAGGCGGTGTTCTGCGAGTTGTACCAAGTTGGATTCTGACTAATTTAGCTGTCCATATAACCTCTTTGTTTACTGACAAGAAAGTGCGTGTTCGCTACGAGGATTTGGTTGGTGATCCGAACGAACAACTTGATCGTATCGGTCAGATGCTTGGCCTGGAATTATTGGCAAGCAGCGATCCGGCCAAGGTGGAAGAGGTTGGTTCAGGGCATGGCATTGCTGGGAATCGCGTGCGTCGACAGGCTCGTCAACGTTTGGTGCTTGACGAACAATGGAAGCAGTCTATGGGGAATGGTAAACGGCGAGTGGCTTTCATTTGCTGGCCATTTATGAAAGCCTATGGTTATGTATAGTCAGACTGTGCTCTTCGGCGATTGGTGGCGGATTAATGGATTCATGAGTGTTTTCGGAGTGAGTAGATGAGTGCTTTAATTCAAGATCAAGAACATTCGTATGAGGCTGCTCCGGCCAATCGAATGATGATTGACAAAGTGTTTGTTGCGTACACTTTTTGCATTCCGTTGATGCCACGAGCAACTGCCTCTGGTGTGGAGCGTTTTGTAGTCCCCGTCATGCTGGCCGGGTTGCTATGCGTTTGGTTTTTTTCAATGAGCAAGTGCCGCAGAGTTAGCGCCAACTTTCAGTTGTTGGGTTTGGTAATTGGTTTCCCCACCATTGTGTTCCTAACTAGAATTGTTTTACTTGGCGTGATGGCTGATGAAGGAATGCATTTAGTTTCACGTATCCTCTTTGGGATTGGGTTGTTCGCCTTCGCTCATTGGTGCACTGTGACCACCGTTTCGAAAGAGACAATCTTTAGAGCTTTCACCTTTGGTTTTATGGCGACTGCTGTTGTGACGGTTTTTTCTGGTGTGACTGGAGTTCAGATCCTAGAAGAGGATAGCATCAAGCCTTCTCGTTTTTTTGGGCTGTCAAAGTCGACGGGAATCTTTCGTAGTTTCGGTGAGTTCGGAATCATGGGCTGCATCGCTTGGTCCTACTTGCTAGTTTACGGTAGGCAGATGCGTTCACATGTCTGGGTGGTTGGAATGTTGCTCGTGAGCTTAGCGATGCTAATCTCGCAATCACGGAATGTATATCTTGCATGGATGATTGTCACAGCTTTTGTGTTGGTGTCACGAGCTGTGCGTTTGCCTAAGATTGTAGGCGGTGCGGTGGCATGTTTGATTATCTTGATGCCAGTTGCCGTCGAGCTTTCAGTTCCAATTCTACAAGAAACTGAGATAGGCAATAAGTTAGTTGGCACAGGGACAATTCTAGAGCGAAATGTTGATGTCCGTTTTGATCAGTTTCGCGATGCTTACACTCTAACGACTCGTGATCCAAGCAGGGCTCTATTGGGATTCTCGCGACAGGACTGGAGAGATCTGATGCTAGAGACTCATATTAATGTTGTGGCTCCACACAACTATTTTTTGAGTACGCTCGTGTTTCTTGGTTTTGTTGGAGGAGGAGTTTGGATTGTGGGGCTGTATATAATGCCTGCAATCTTAGTGTCTCGATTACTTCATTTAAATGATCCTGTCGTTGTTGTTTGCTTCGTGTCTTTGTTGGGCGTGATTTTGGGGTTGAGCTTCTACGAAGGTTTTTTCTCTGTCGTCGTGATGTTTGTACTTGCTATGGCTTGGAGTGTAGCTTTCTCTGAAGAAACGATAGCGAGCAACGGATGAGAGACGCTGACGTGAACCCAACTAAAATTAAAGTACTGCATGTTTCGACTGTAGCGGTGACGCTCGCAAGGTTTTTGTCGCCAATCGCTCGTCAGCTAAATGCATCTGGCTTTGCAGTGGATGCGGCTGCGGCCGGGGTAGCTGAAAACGAAATTTGTCAGCAAAATTTTGAGAAGTGCTTCGAGATTCCATTCGAGAGAAAATTTCTTTCGAGTCGGAATTTAACCGCTGCCAGAACCGCTATTGCCGAAGTGGTAAAACAAGGCGAGTATGACATAGTTCATGTTCACACACCGATTGCGTCTTTTGTCACGCGTGCAGCGTTAAGGAATCGCCCAAAACATCAAAAATTGATCTATACCGCACATGGCTTCCATTTTCATTCGGGTGCCAGTTTTTTACAGAATTTCGTGTTTTCTCGATTAGAAAAAATTGCGTCTCCATGGATGGATCATCTTGTTGTGATCAACCAAGAAGACAAGAGAAGTGCCAAACGATTGAAGATCGCTACGGAAAACAACCTCACTTACATGTCCGGAATCGGTGTCGATCTTAATGAATTCACAGCACCTACCGAGCGACAACAACAAGAAGCTCGCTCGCAGATTCTTGCAGAGTTGAAGATACCTGAGACGTCCCACGTTTTTTTACAGATAGCAGGCTTTACAAAGAACAAGCGTCATTGCGATACATTGCGAGCATTCGCAAAATTGTCGAACGACCAACGTCAGGATTTGCTGTTTGCTGGTATTGGTCAGCAGATGGAAGCTTCTAAAAAACTGGCGGTAGATTTGGGGATTTCAGACCGTGTCCATTTCTTGGGCTATCGAACCGACATTCCCAAGCTGTTGTTCGCTAGTGATGTATTCTTATTGGTATCGCAACGAGAAGGATTGCCACGGTCTGTTATGGAGGCGCTGGCTGTGCAAAAGACAGTTGTGGGGACCAGTATACGAGGGACCACTGATTTGATTAAAGATGAAGTTGGGATACTTGTGCCGCCTTGTGATCCTGATGCGCTCGCAAAAGCCATGGCCACATCGACCGACTTTAGACCGAATGAAAAACAGCGAAAAGCTGTTTTAGAAGCCTGTAGCTTGCCCCGGATTATTGACCAACATGTTGCCCTTTATCGTGACCTTGTTCAACAAGGTAGTAGCCAATGAGTGATGAAACATTAAAAAACGATGGACGCTTTGCGATGAAAATGAAGCGTGGGTTCGACTTGTTGGTGTGCTTGCTTTTGACGCCATTGATTTTGCCCTTGTTCGTTGTGGTGGCAATCGCAATAAAATTAGACGGAGGCCCAGTGTTCTTTAACGCATCTAGGGCCGGAAAGCACAAACGAAATTTTCTTTTGTTGAAATTTCGCAGCATGGTTGTTAATGCTGATGAATACCTTGACGAAGACGGGCGGCCTACGCGAGATAGAGTTACAAAAATTGGTAAATTGCTACGTCGTTTTAGTGTGGATGAACTGCCGCAAGTCATCAATGTTTTGAAAGGTGAGATGAGCATCATTGGTCCACGGCCGATTTTGCCCAAGGATGCTGATTCCATTGATCCTAAGTTTGAGTCCCGATTCGATATGTTGCCTGGGCTTACGGGGTTGGCTCAGGTTTCTGGCAGAAACACGTTGCCTTGGAATGATCGTTACATGCTGGACGTTAAATACGTTGAAACGTTTTCTTTAAAGAATGATCTAGCTATTTTTGTCAAGACTTTTTTAGTTGTTCTTACAGGACATGGAATGGTTGCAGATCGAAATCCAGACTTGGCGCGTAATTTGAAGGATCGATCGAAATGAGTTCTGTAGATCCTCGAGGTGAGATCAACTTTTTAGATTGCTTGAACGAGCAGGTTGCAGGAGTTGATGATGTGCTGTTTCCTCAACCCAAGGTTTCCAAAAATGCTTTCATCGTTGGTGCGCCACGATCCGGCACAACTTTGCTTAGTCAGGTGATGGCCTATGCCTTCGATGTCGGGTATATCAATAACGTGGCAGCTACTTATTGGCAGGCACCGGCGCTCGGAGTTTTGTACGGCAATCGGTTGGTGCAAAAACGAGAGTTTATTGCAGCATCGAACTATGGAATGACTGAAAATCTTTCGGAGCCTCATGAATTTGGTGGGTTTTGGCGATCGCGTTTGCAGTACGAAAATCTATTTCAAAAGCGGGGTCATTCCGTAGATTGGCAGCAACTGTTAAAGGCACTTGATCAGATTGGTGCCGCTTGGCAAAAAACAATGTTCTATAAAGTGTTTCAGTTGACATGGCATCTAATTGAGTTTGATCGTTTGCGTCCTCAAACAAAGTGGATTTGGGTGAAACGGAATTTGTCTCGGAACGTTACTTCGTTGTTACGGTTGGCTGAAAAACGACAAGAAACTTGGACATCGGCTGTCCCGCTTGAAGCGATGGAGAGATTTGCAAATGCTCCTCATTGGCAACAGGTGACTGCTCAGGTGGAATTGTTCAATCAGTGGATAGAGCACCAGTTTGAGTCAGTGGAATCCGAACGAATTAAGTGTATTAGTTTGGAATCGTTGATTGCGAACCCAACTGAAGAAATCCATGGCTTGGGGGAGTTCTTAGGGCTTGCTCCTTTAGAGGGCTCCATCGAAACGATTAGCAAGCGATTACGGGCAAGTGACTTAACTGATATTGCGTTTGAGCGTCAAGTAAATGAGTTTACGGAACAGGTAGTCAATCGTGGTTGATTTTGAAGTGATTGAGGACGCGGAACTTTGGTTTGATGTTCTCGAAGCGTTTAAACAATGGGATTTTTTTCATTCGTTCGAATTTCATTCGGCCTGTTTAGATTCAATTGAAAATACTCCTTGGATGATCGTGCTAAAGCAAGCTGGAAAGCCAGTGTTTGCACTGCCGATGATACGGCGAGAAATTTCCAATGGTCAGTTTGACCTGGTTTCGGTGTATGGTTACACCGGGCCTTTGTGTCACAACTTGGATGATTTGAACCAGTACCTGGACCAGGTTAAAAAAGAGTTGCGAGGTCTTGGGTGCGTGTCTTTGTTTTGTCGTCTCCATCCAATTCTCCACGCAGGCCTAAAATCGGAGGACGGGTTTATTGCTGCTGGTAAAACAGTCGCGATCCACTGCCACGACGATAGACTTGATAGTTACCGAAAGACGACGCGGTATGAAATTCGAAAGCTCATCCGAAGTGGGGCAACCGTAACGTTCGATACTAAACCAGAATCAATCGATACGTTCGCTGAGATTTACGACGAAACGATGCGATCACTGAACGCCGATGAGTTTTATTTCTTTGAGAGAGAGTTTTTAGATTCACTATTTCAAATTCAGAATGTCAAAACAGTGATTGGTTCAGTCTGGTTTGAGGGCGAAGTTATTTCGAGCGGTATTTTTACTTCGGTGAATGGAATTGCTCAGTATTTTCTTGGTGGAGCGAGGCAAGCGTTTCAGAAATTGGCGCCCCAGAAATTCTTGTTGCATGAAGCGGCTGGTTGGGCATCGCAGCAGGGCGCTGCAATGCTGCACCTCGGTGGCGGTCGAGGTGCGAAGGAAGACGGACTGTTTCGATTTAAAACTGGATTCTCAAAAGGAACACTCGATTTTCGACTTTTGCGAATCGTTCTCAATGAACAGCACTACCAGGAATTGCTCGAAAACCATGCCGTTAAAGTCGACTGTAGTGCGAATGATCTTCGATCGCAAGGATATTTCCCAGCATACCGGGCGCCCGTCAAAACTGATCGGAACGCCGGAGCTGATGATTGATAATCGAGTTGATTTGAGTCTGCAAGGCGATCAAATCGTTATTAGCCGATCGCTTTTTGGATCAAGTTTTCTAGCTTGACGATGTCGATGGAAAACTTACGGATGCCTTCGGCGGTTTTTTCAGTTGCCATGGCGTCTTCGTTCATCATCCAGCGGAACGTTTTTTCATCGC
>CAZORR010000011.1:0-37606 GCA_964582115.1 uncultured Pirellulaceae bacterium | reverse complement strand
CGGTTTGCTCAGCATTATCACCATATCCTCCGCGGCAAGTCCACGTTTGAATGAGTCGCGTTTGAGGAATGCGTAGAGTCCGGCTGGAAGTACTGTCGCCGTCTTCGCGAGCGACGACAGGATCTCGCAGCAAAATATCGGTGTTGCGTCCAGACCGATAAATTTGCTATTGTAGCTGGCACGCAGTGTCGCCGTTTGGTGCTAAAACGGTTTGAAGACAGTGCTTCATTTTCGATTTAGCCATTTCATCGTTATAGCAAAAGTAAACCCATGGGATTTGAGCAACTGGCCGACTATTGCAATTTGGCGTTAACTTGGATTGGATTTGGAACGGTCATTGGATTAGTAGCCAACATCTTGGTGCCAGGCCGAGATCCGGGTGGATCGATCGCGACGGTGTTGATGGGGATCGTGGGTACGTTGGTCGGCTGTGTGTGCTTGCAATCCTTCTCAGGCAATGAGCTCATTGAGCCAGTTAGCGTTAGAGGCTTTATTGTCGGCTGTGGCGGCGCGTTTGTGATTTTGGCTTTTTATCAAGTGCTCGGTGGATACTGGTTTGTCGAAGGCGAACAGACCACGTATCGGAGGCGACGCACACGGCGACGATCAAGAGTTTATGAAGATTAAGGCTTGAGGCGGATCGTTTAATGGCAGCTCGGGATTGGCGTCACCAGTCGCAGGCTGGAGGCCTATTCCACTTTGAGGCTTGTGTGACTATGAATCGGTTTGCGATCTTCGCGTTTGTCTTCTTTGGCTGTTTGCTGGCGATTGATTGTTCTGTTGCGGTTGGTAAGTCTACGACCGCGTTTCAAGTGTCGGTTACGTCTGCCAAGCAAGCGGGCGTTCCTGCAACGGTTTTGATGTCCGACGAAGTTTTGGTCAAAACAAAAACGAGGATTGAGCGGGGCGATACACAGTTAAAACCTGCTTTGGATAAACTCATAAAAGAAGCCGATGCAGCGCTGCGTGATGGACCGTATTCAGTAACCGATAAACAAAAGGTCGCTCCCAGTGGCGACAAGCACGACTATGCCAGCTATGGTCGATATTGGTGGCCTGATTCAAGCAAGCCCAATGGTCTGCCATACATTCGCCGCGATGGAAAAACGAATCCTGATAGTCAGCGAGATAGCCACTCAGACCGGTCGAGGCTCGAGTCGCTTGGTATTGATACCGAAACACTTGGGTTAGCGTATTATTTTACGGGCGAAGAAAAATACGCCATCAAAGCCGCAGAATTGCTTCGAGTTTGGTTTTTGAATCCAGCAACCAAGATGAACCCGAACCTTAATTTTGCTCAGGGGCGACCGGGCCGTTCCGATGGTAGCGAGTTCGGTGTTTTGGATGGTCGCATGATGACTCGAGCACTCGAAGGTTCATTGTTGATCGCAGGGTCGACTGCGTTTAGTGATGCTGAACGAGTCGCATTGAAGGCGTGGGTAGCGGAATATTTGAAGTGGCTTACGACCAGTCGGTTGGGGACGAGTGCTGCGGCCGCGAAAAACAATCACGGTACGTTTTACGATGCTCAGACGATGTACTTTGCGTTGTTCTGCGGAAACAAAGCGGTAGCGCAGAAGATCGCACAACAAGCCATCAGTAAACGTGTGGTTGCTCAGATTAAACCTGACGGGATGATGCCCGAAGAAATGGCGAGAACTCGTCCGTTGTTCTACAGCAATTACAACTTGCATGCGATGTTCGTGTTGGCTTACTTGGCTGAGAAAGTCGACGTGGATATCTGGCATGCGAACCAATCGCGGTTACGGACCGGGTTGGATTTTTTGGCGCCGTATGCGGACTCGGGTAAACACTGGCCGACGAAAACCACTTCAAAGGCCGATCGGATGAAGATGTTTCCGATCTTGTTGATGGCGGGCGAAGCGTATCCCGATGGAGACTATCAACAGTTCTTGGAAAAGTTACCGGTTTCTAAACGCAAGGTTCGCCGCGAGAATTTGGCGTGGCCGTTGATGCGTTGACGGGCGACTTCTAGCTTTGGTTGATCGTTTTACTTGTGTTGCCAACGGTCTTTGGTTTCGAAAGCTGAACGCACGGAGTCGGTTGTTAACCACTTTTTGGCTTGCGTATCGCCTTGCAGGTAAGTGTCACAAAACGCTGTGCCATGGGTGCCATGCTTACGCGATCAAAAATGAGTCCACTCTAAAAGTCACTCAAAAAAACATGCTCACGGGACTTTTCCAAAAACACATCCAACGCGTAAGCATGCCAACACTCAGTTAATGCTCTACCGTCAAAATCGTGAAGCATGGCACCCGCTCTCTTAATAAAACGTCTGAAGAACTGCGAGACCTACAGCAAAGCCAGATGGACACAAAAAAAGCCGCTTGAGTAATTAAGCTCAAGCGGCAATTTTGTTTTTCAAATCGTTTGATTTACTCTACAAATAAGCAAAGCGAACCATCCGGTTAGAACGCCAGCTTAAACGCCAGCGCCTTTAACGGTCTTGATGATCTCGGAAGCGACTTTGTAAGGATCTGCGTTAGATGCCGGACGGCGATCTTCCAACCAGCCCTTCCAACCGTTGGTGACGGTCCCGACAGGGATACGAATCGACGCTCCACGGTCTGAAACACCAAAGCTGAACTGGTCGATGCGCTGAGTCTCGTGCTTACCGGTCAAACGCTGATGGTTGTCAGCACCGTAAACAGCAATGTGCTCTTTAACGCGCGGGGCGAATGCTTCGCAGACTTTTTCGTAAATGGCTTGGTCGCCGCAAGTTCGCAGGACTTCGTTGGAGAAGTTAGCGTGCATGCCTGAACCGTTCCAGTCGGTGTCGCCAAGTGGTTTCGGATGGTACTCAATGGCCAAACCGTAGCTTTCGCCACAACGCTCAAGCAAGTAACGAGCAACCCAGATCTGGTCGCCAGCTGCTTTTGCGCCTTTGCTAAAGATTTGGAATTCCCATTGGCCAGCGGCGACTTCAGCGTTGATACCTTCAACGTTCAAGCCAGCTGCCAAACACATGTCCAGGTGCTCTTCGACCAAGTCACGGCAGTACGCGTTCTTGGCACCAACGCTACAGTAGTAGGGGCCTTGTGGGGCAGGGTAGCCAGCGGATGGAAATCCTGGAGGAAGATTGGTTTCTGGATCCCACAAGAAATACTCTTGCTCGAAACCGAACCAGAAATCATTGTCATCGTCGTCGATAGTTGCACGACCGTTGGAGGCGTGAGGCGTGCCGTCCGGGTTCAGAACTTCGCACATCACCAAGTAGCCTTCGATCCGACCGGGATCGGGGAAAATTGCAACTGGCTTTAGCAAACAGTCAGAAGAACCACCTTCGGCTTGTTCGGTTGAGCTTCCATCGAAGCACCACTCTGGGCAGTCGGCCAGTTCGCCACTGAAGCCGGCGACGATTTTTGTTTTGCTGCGAAGGCTTTGTGTCGGCTGGTAACCGTCTAGCCAGATGTACTCAAGCTTGGCTTTACTCATTGCGGGACAACTCCAATTGGGATCGCACGAATGCGGATCTGAGATCACGAAAAATATAAGGGGGCGATGCTGTTGGTTACAAAGCCAATGAGCTAGACAAAGGTGTAATCCGTAGCACTCCTTCACGAAGGCACAAATGGTAGCACTGCCAAGCTTTCTTTTGTAGGCGTCTGCGATTGTTGAGCATCAAAAAATATAAAATCGTGGGTCCACTAAGTGGTTCAATACGGTCTAATCCTTATAGTAAAGGTCTGTCGCAAAAGTCGGCTATTTAACGGTCCGATCAACGATTTGCGAACCAAAAAACAAGGAACCAAAGCGTTGGTGGGGCAAGCCTCCAATAGCTACCAGTAACGGAGTGCGGACCGCCGTTAGGTTTTTCTCCCTTTAACAACATCAAGAACATGCCTTCAGTTTTAATTTTGTGTACTGGAAATTCCTGCCGCTCGCAAATGGCGGAAGTAATTTGGAAAAAACTTGGTCGTGGCCAGTGGCAAACTGCCTCTGCGGGATCCAAGCCCTCCGGCTATGTCCATCCGCTGGCACTCAAAGCAATCGAAGAGCTTGATTTGTCCTGCGATGGGCTGACTTCAAAATCGGTTGACCAATTTGTCAACCAACCGATCGATTTGGCCGTAACGGTTTGTGACAACGCGGCGGACGATTGTCCGGCTTTGCCACACGCGAAACAAACGCTTCATTGGCCATTCGAAGATCCCGCTGACGCCACTGGCACCGAAGCAGAACAGTTTGAGTTTTTTCGTAAAGTGCGAGACCAGATCCATGCCAAAATTTCGGGGTACTTGGCCACACAAACAGCTACCATCGAATTTCCAGAGCAAACTCAGGCCGACGCACTGAAGCTAGTCGAAATGGCGTTGGTCGAAGACGTTGGCGCAGCGGACATGGACCAAGGCGTCGACTGTACGACGGATGCGGTTGTGCCTAAAGGTGCCGATGCAAAAGCCGCGTTTGTTGCTCGTGACGCGGGAGTCGTTTGCGGTGTCGAAGTCGCTAAGCTGGCTTTGGCGAAGTTTGCACCGAATATCGATTTGCAGGTCGAAATCGCTGACGGGGCAGTTGTTCAGCCGCAGCAAACGATTGCGGTGATGTCCGGTTCGGCACACGATATTTTGACGATGGAACGTACTTGCTTGAATTTTATGTGCCGCCTTTCCGGAATCAGTACACTGACGAAACAGTTCGTCGAACAAGCAGCCTCTCCTGCGACGGCTATCTTGGACACTCGTAAGACGACTCCTGGTTGGCGTCGGTTGGAAAAGTATGCTGTCGCTTGCGGTGGTGGAACTAACCACCGAATGGGCTTGTACGACGCGATCATGATTAAAGACAACCACTTGGCGTTCTTCCGTTCGCAGGTTTCTGACGAAAAAAATACAATTCCCGAAGCGATCGCCATTGCGAGACAATGGATTAACGATCGAGCTGAATCGTTGCCCAACGGAAAAGAAACGATTTTGCAATTGGAAGTCGACACGCTCGATCAACTGACCGTCGCTTTAGACACCGAATGCGATATTGTTTTGCTGGACAACATGAACTGCGACCAGCTAAGCCAAGCGGTCGATATGCGGAACGAACGTGCGCCCAAAATTTTGCTGGAAGCCTCGGGCGGAGTTAACATCGACACGATTAATGGAATTGCCGCCACCGGCGTGGATCGGATCAGCATCGGCGCTTTGACTCATAGCGCCGTCAATTTTGATATCGGATTGGATTGGCGATAGTTACTGGTTCCAATCGTGAAACACAATCGCAAGCCTGTTGAACAATCGCTATAGGTTTCCTAGGTTTCCCTGTTTGGTGTTGCCCGGCGCTTTTATCGGCTGGGACCGTGTTTTTTTGTCGTTGCCCCTTGTGGTTTGGAAGAATTGCCGCGGCTAGAATTGAAGTTGTTAATCGCGACACATTTCATTTCTAAGACCAGCAATTTCAACGCTCAAAAAATTCATGACCTTGCAGGCTATCGGATCGACGAAACGTTCAAGCCTTCGATGGTTGTCAAACGAAACTTGGCCGGTTGTTTTGTCGTCCGGTCTAACAAGAATTTTCCCGGGTTCGCTAGCACTTGAACCATCGGGGAGTTGGCGATGAAGCGTCTACGAGTGCTGGTACTGATGCACGAATCGCTCGTCCCTCCCGAGTCGTTAAAAGGGCGAACCGAAGCCGAAATTCTTGAATGGAAAACCGAGTTCGACGTGGTGTCGACGCTTCGCGAGCTGGGACATGAGGTACTGCCGCTGGGGGTCTACGATGATTTGGGTGATTTGCGGCGAGCGACGGAGGACTTCAAGCCTCACGTTTGGTTCAACTTGCTGGAGGAGTTTCATGGCGTCGGGGTTTATGACCACCATGTCGTCAGTTATCTGGAATTGATGAAGCAGCAGTATACCGGTTGCAATCCGCGTGGACTGCTATTGTCGCACGACAAACCACTTGCGAAAAAGATTCTGTCCTTTCATGAGATCCGTTCGCCAGGTTTCTTCGTGGCTCCACGCGGAAAAAAAACACGCAAAACGGCTGCGCTGGAATTTCCACTGTTGGTAAAGTCCGTTTCTGAAGACGCATCGCTGGGGATTTCGGAAGCCAGCATCGTATATGACTCGGAACAACTCCAAGAGCGAATCGACTTTATTCATCGCCAAACCAGAACCGACGCGCTGGTTGAGACATTCATCCAGGGTAGGGAACTGTATGTTGGTTTGATGGGCAACCGCCAAATCAAGGTGTTCCCGACTTGGGAGATGCTGTTTGAAAACGCCAAGCCTGGGTCGCCCTTGATTGCCACGTCGCGAGTCAAATGGGATATCAAGCACCAAGAGAGGCTCGGAGTAAAAACCTGTCGGGCGGTCGACATCCCTCCGAAGATTGAAGCCAAAATCGAAAGCGTTTGCAAGCGAGCCTACAAGGCCCTCAGCCTTAGCGGTTATGCTCGGTTGGATTTGCGTTTGCGTGACGATGGAGAAGTGTTCGTGATCGAAGCGAATCCAAATCCGAACTTGTCCTTTGGGGAAGACTTTGCTGAATCGGCGCAAGAGATTGGTTATAGCTACGAGCAACTATTGCAAAAAATTATCACGCTCGGATTGAACTACCATGCCGAGTGGCGGTTGGTTTGATTGACGATTGGTTTGTCGGTCGCACGATTGGTTGAAGAGTGCGAGTAATAATTTGCGATTCTTTTTTGGCTCCGAATGAGATCGGCTTTTAGTGCTAGCAGTCTTGGGTGTGAGAAATCGCTATGATGTCAACGAAGGGTCATTTGAACCAGGTGACAGAATAAACGTAAGCGACGAAATCGAATCGAGTCTCTCAAACGAAGGAGTCGGTTTGCTTGCCAGATCCATCATTACCAACCAAAGAAGAGACGCATGTTAAATATATCGTTCTTGAGAGGTCCAATCGCAGTATTGCAAACACGGGTTAGAGTAGCGTTGTTGTTTTCAATTCTCGTTGGTTCGCTTGGTTTGAGTAATTTTATTTTGCACGCCGAGGAAACGGCGGGCAAGCAATGGCCAGCATCGCAACAGGTATCGATGGACGACATTGACCATCAAGCCTTTGACGACTTGCTCAAGAAGTATGTCGATAAAAACGGCATGGTCAATTATCGCTCTTGGCATGCGAGTACGTTCGATCGCGACTCGCTTACAAAATACTTGGCGCACCTAAGCCAAGCCAGTTCTAACAAGCCTGCCACGCGAAACGCTAAGTTGGCGTATTGGATCAATGCTTACAACGCGGTCACGATCGAAGGGATTTTACGAGTCTATCCAACGAAAAGCATTCGAAAGCATACCGCCAAATTGCTGGGATACAATATTTGGAAAGATCTCAAGCTGCACGTTGGCAGCGGGAAGATTAATCTTGAGGACATCGAACACAAGGTCCTGCGGAAGATGAACGAGCCGAGGATTCACTTTGCTGTGGTTTGTGCTTCGATCGGCTGTCCGAGACTATTGAATGAGGCTTACGTCACGGATAAAGTCGAGCAACAGTTGGAAGTGAATTCCAAAGACTTTTTTTCTCGTAGCCAAAATTTGCAAATCGACGTGAACACCAAAACGATCAAGCTAAGCAAGCTTTTGGATTGGTATGGCACGGACTTCGGATCTGATTTGAATGCCCAACTGGTGGCGTACCAAAAGTATTGGCCCTCGGCGTCGTTGCAATCAACCATCGCAGGCGGATTCCGAGTCAGCTATCTGCCTTACGACTGGAACTTGAACGCTCAACCGTAGGACAGCTTCGCTTGACTGCATCAGCATTCCAATCGTAACCATGCAACATCCGGCCGATTTGGTGATCGCCAAATCGGCGGAGATGGATGTCGTGACGTGACATCACTAGAACGGAATGTCGCCTTCGTCGTAATTCGATTCGGCAAAGGCATCGTTGGCGGATCCACCATCGGCATCAGCCGGCGCGCCAGCTGCCATCTTTTTAAAGCTCAATGCTTCGGCAGTCAAAAAGTACTTGACTTCGCTGTCAGGGTCTCGTTGCCACTTTCGGCCGGACAGTTGGTAACTGATTTCTACATCATCACCTACGTTCAAGTCGTCCGCTGCTGAACAGTTGTCGCGAATGAATTCAACGGGAATGAAGTTCGTAAATCGCCCCGTGTCTTGTTCGAGGACGACGAGTCGCTTTTGAAAACCTTTTTGACCGTAGGTTTTTGTTTCTTCGACAAGGTGGACAATGCCGCGGACAGTTGTATCGCTCATGTTTTAAAGGTGGCTTGATTCAAACGGTTGGTAAAATCTGAACGCGAAACCAGTCCATGCCCAACGAGCACCGGAACGGTAACACTTCAAAACATCAATGATACAAGATCTCGCTTGCATTCAAACCGGGCAAGCAAATTTGTTGGTGTGGTTTCGACATTCGGGCTTTGAAGTGTTTTGTTGCAACTAAGTAAATATGACGCTTAACTGTTGATGTCGCTTTGGATGATGTGGCATCGTTTTGCGATATGAAAAGCGATTTTAGTGGTTTGAGGACATTGATTGCCAACTTAGAAGCTGCAAATAAACCACCAAAACACCGTTTGAATTGGAGAAATTTACGGCACGTTAGAATCTAACGCAAAATTAGATCGATCGGCATATTTTAAAGCCAGCAGGCGAATTCGTCCGTCAGTGATCGCGTTTAAGGCAAAAAACAGAGAGTCAGCGTGTTCTGGGCAAGACCTAGTGGAACTTTTTATCGAATTAGAGCGGAAATTGTACCAATATGATGGGAACAATAGGGTCGATTTTTTGTTAGAATAATAACTGTAGGTTTGTTAGAGTAATGCCAAGTTTTAGTTAAATGGTTCAAACCGTTATCAGAATAAGAAGGTAGAGCAAGAGTCACAGTTGACAACGATACGACGAATATTGCCTACGCCTTTTACGTTGGGAGAAAAGGGGTAGACGGAAATTGAATTCCAATAGCATAGATTAACTTTGCCACTTCCACCTGCTTTGGCCAAAGTAATCGCACGACGAACCTTTGGGTTTGGATTGGACAGAACAACCATGGTGAAGATAGTTCATCGGATTACTGGAAAGTCGCTGCTGCAAGCGTCCAACGAGTCAATTCGCGGTTGCGTTTTGTCTGGACACGATTTGGCAAATGCCGATTTTTCCGGACAAGATTTGTCTGCCTGTAAATTTAACGGTTGCAATCTTTCGGGAGCCGATTTCTCGAACTGCATTTTGGCCTATGCAGAAATTGTTGGGTGTTGTCTAAAAGAAGCCAACTTTACCAATGCCATTATGTCCAATGGAAGTTTTTGTGACAACTCGTTCGATCGTTCTAAGTTTATTAACTGTGTTGCGATCGATTCAAAGTTCCATCACTCGAAAATGAATAGCTCGGATTTCTCTGGTGCGGATTTGAGCAAGAGCGATTTCTTTTTCGCTGAATTGAGAAGTGATTTTTCGGGCGCCAAAATGGTCGGAACGAATTTCTTTGGTGCGGACTTGACCGAAGCTGATTTTACTAAAGCGAACATGCAGTCAGCTAACATGACTGATGCTAGGATTGCTCGCGCAACTTTTGCGTTAACGCAAATGCAGGGCGCTATTGGTACCAACGGTGAGCCATGGGGATTCACCGTACGTCCGCGAGCGACGAAAAAGTCTTGGTGGAAAGTTTGGGATAGTAATCGAACCGTCTAGTCGCTTAGCGGCAATTGGTGTTTGGTTCTTCTGGCCGGTAAGTCGATTTGTTGGACCACCCAAAGTAACAGACGACGCCTCAAAACGCCATCAAGAAATCTTTCGTAGTGGATGAGGCTACGAATCCTTGCGGAGGTGTCGAGCTTCAGGACTCGTTGCCTCGTCCATTTCAACAAGCTGCATGATCGTTTTATTCGGCACTATCTATTCTGCCCGTCTGGCTGATCCAAATATTGACTTTTAAGTAAGCGACTCCAAGGCAAAGCTGGGATAACAACCTACAGTTGCAGAAGAGTTACCAATTACACATAGCCGCGTTTGCGCCCGTTTGGTGGGATAAGGGGCATAGAACGCAAGTCAATTTACAACAGCACAGATGAACTTTGCCACTTCCATCACCCGGTAAAGCCTCGTTTCGAATGGGATAAACTAGCCATGGTCCGTATAACTCATCGCGTCACTGGAAAGTCATTACTGAAAGCGTCTAATAAGTCAATTCGTGGCTGCGTTTTTTCTGGACACGATTTACGTGGCGCGGACTTTTCTGGACAGGATTTGTCTGGATGCAAATTTACAGGCTGCAATCTTTCTGATGCAGACTTTTCGAATTGTATTTTGTCGAACGCGGAAATATTGGGCTGTTCGTTAAAGCGAAGTAATTTTACGAATGCAAATTTGTCAAACGGGACCTTTTATGATAACGCGTTTGAGGAGTCCAAATTCGTAAACTGCGTGGCAGTCAATTCAAAGTTTCACCATTCCAAAATGAACTTCGTTGATTTTTCCGGAGCAGATTTAAGCGAAAGTGATTTCTTTTTTGCTGGTTTGCGAAGTGATTTCTCGGATGCGAAATTGGTTAAAACAAACTTCTTTGGTGCGGATTTAACCGACGCCAACTTTACGAAAGCCAACATGCAGTCGGCTAACATGGCTGAAGCCAAGGTCGGTCGTGCAATATTTTCTATGGCACGAATGCAAGATACCATTGGTGCGAATGGCGAGATACTGGGGTTCACGGCGCGGCCGCGAAAAACCAAAAAGTCGCGCTGGAAGATCTGGAATAAAAATAAAGCCACCTAGTGGTTTAACACAGCTTAGCATTCAAGGAGTTGGGGCGACCCGCTTCAGGATGCGATGGTGTAGGGACAGGAACTTGCAGCTACCACGAAATGAATCGTCTAAACCAAGCCCCACTTCTTTCTTAGCCCCCACTCGACCGCCAGCAATAATACGAACGCACCCAAAAACAGGGAGGCGTCCAACATTTTTTCGCCCAGCCGCCAGCTGGTCGGAATCTCGATTTTCTTAATGGGTGGGTTCGCAATGTATTCGTCCAGTAACCCCGACAGCTGTTCTGGTTGGATTGCTGCGCCGCCGAATTCAGCCGTTTGACTGGCTAGGCGAACCAACTGTTGTGGGTTGGCGGCTGGGTTAGCCTTCTCTTTGTCACGGTCCAAAATTACAAACTCTCGTTCACCTCGACCCACGAAGTTACCATCCTTCGCAGCTGCAATCACGATCCGGTGCAGGCCTGAATTCCCGACCAAATCACGATTAAGCTCACAGCGATAGCCATCGGTGCCATTAGGCACGATGGCGATTTGTTCCTGCGTCCCGTCGGGCAATTGTAAGATCGCTTTAAAGTCTACACCGTCCACAAAATCGCCTGTCGCGGTTCTAACGTTCACACCAAATCGAATGCGCGCGTTGGGTGTAAAACGACGTTTCGTTAGATCAATGGTTAAGTTCTGGTCGTTTTTAGAATCCCCAAACGCTAGGTACAAAACCAATTGTCGCCAAAACTGATCAAACTGTTTTCGGTGATCGCTCATTCGCCAACGCCATGTCGAATCGCCAGCAAACGCCAATACACGCCCACCGACATTTGTGGAAATCAGAATCGGGTGTCGCGCTTCATCATCGGATTGCAAAAATACCGATACCGTCGCCGACTTTTTGGGCACCAGTCGGTTGGCGCCGACCAGCGGCGGCAAATTACGCCAAGCGTCTTTGGTGGATTCCGTGTCGCTAATTCGAGTCAAAAAGTGATCGCGAGAAGGTACCAATTGAATGGGACGATTGATGTGTAGTTCTTTCAAAATATCCGCTTCGAAAGGCTGCGTTTCACTCGATTTCATTTCTACTGGCAGAAGATCGGCCAACGGCGTGTCCGCGTAACCACCCGGGCCAAAGCTATGTGTTCCGCCGAGCATCAATAAGCCTTTACCACCGCGAACGGCTTCGGCCAGGTCTGCCAGCGGCCCAGACTTTTCTCGTTTGTTCCATAACGCACGCGAATCGACATTACACAAAATGTAAACATCGTAACGAGTGCCGTCTGAAAACTCTTCTGCTAGGTCTCGAATTGGCCATTTTCGGTTTCGGATTTCCACCGGAGGCGTGAAGAGCGGACGAAATTGCATGTCCACGAAATCCAATGCGGGTAATGAGTCTCGTAGCGCTCGCTGTTCCCAGCCTAGTGAGCCAGCCAGCAACAGTACTCGCATTCCTTTGTCGCGAACCGTTAAAAAACCATCCAGCGAGTTATTGCGAACGGCGACCTCGCCCGGCATCGGTACCGCGCGAACGGAGATCCGATATTCGCCTGGTTCGGTAGGACGATACTTAAGTCGCACGTTCAGTTCTTCGTAAGCCTCGTTTGGACGGACGAGTTCCGAGGCTACGATCTGTTCGTTCTTGCCGTCGCTGATTACGAGGTCGACTTTAATGTCTTGATTGGCATAGCCTCTGGCAACCAGTGTGGCTTGGGCGTTGAGGTCGCTGTTTTTGTTAACGACCATTTGTTCGGCGAAACTAGTGATCGCCACGTCTGCCAACTGGCCTGAATCCCCCGCAGTTCCAAATGGCACAGCGATCAAAGGAGCCTCGATGTCGTTCAGTGCATTGACTGCGTCGGTCATTTCAATTTCGGGATCCAACACGTTTTGAACCCCATCGCTTAACAGTACCATCGCTAATAGCCGCCTATCACGAGCATCAAGGGTTGCTTCTAAAATTGAAGTGCCGATATCGGTTTCGCTGCCGGTTGGGTCTTTGGGTAACTGAACAACACCGCCTTCTACTTCTAGCGGCGTCAGTTCGCTGTCGAATTGGTAAAACTTGACTTCAATTTTTTTCCCAGCTAACTGGTCGAATCGGTCTTGGTTGGTGGCAATCAATTCTTTGACGGAATTCCAGCGGGTCGAGTTGTCAAGAATATGCGGCAAATCCATCGATCGTGACACGTCCATCACAACGATCAAAACCGCGGCTTGATTTTGTTCGGTTAACTCGACACATCCAGGTCGCAGTAGAGCCAAAAACGCCAACCCGATCACGCCCAGTCGCAGCAACGAGAGCGTCATCCGTTGGCGGAACGCTATGTTTGCGAACGACGGCCCAATGAACATCATCAACACAGCGATCGCTGCAACGACAAGCATCAATGTGCTACTGAAGATGGGTTGAAAGACTAGGTTGTCCATTGACTGGAAAATAACTGTTGGGAAATGTTGTGATGACTAAATCAAAAACGAGCTCAAATTCAAAATGTAGCGATTTCTTTGTCTCTAATAAAAACGGTTGGACATCAAATATTCAAGTCCCAAAATCACGATCATCATCACTACGATGAACGGGTACAGTTCTTGCCCGCGTCGCGTGGTTCCTTGTTGCCGAGTAATCTGGTTTTTGTCGTTTGCTAATTGGTAACGTCCTGGTCCCAAGGTTTCGTCCAAAACATCGACACCAACCCGAGACAAGTCCGTCGCTGCCAGCGGCAGGTTTGAGCTGAAACCGCGCAAGATCACTTGATCGTCGAACACGCCGCGAAAACGATAGTGCCCCGGATAGTCATTAAAACGAAACCGAATTTGGTTTTCGACCGAGTTCAAGCTGGCTGGTGGTCGGTCTTGGATCGGCGAAAATACTTGGTAAGCGTCGGGGAATTGACGCAAATTATTTTGCAACGTTGATACCTGGCCAACTTGCACGTTCAAAGCATCCGCATCCGACTGAACTAAATGAGAAACCACGCCTTTGACAAGCAGATACCAAGGAACTGGCTCGAGGCCCGTTCCACCTAGCAATGCGTTCCACGATCTACGATCCGCGTAGTAGCCGAATTCCGTCACGGGTGTCGTCATGGTTAGCACACGACCTTTACCAAGGGTTCGCTCGATCACCGCTGGCTCGCGATTGGTGTACCGGAGTAACGTTTGTGTTGGCGCTGAATCGTTGGTCGTGTTTTGGACGATCCCCCAGAACTTGGTGATTGGAAAACGATTCCACAAAATCGAAGTTTCGGAGCCGCGAATGGATCGAAAAATTGGATGCGATGTTTCTTCAGGAGGGCTCAATGTAAGTTCTTTCGTATCGTCGAACCATTGCTGTTCAAGTCGTCCACCGATGATGTGTTGAGCAGTTTCGGTAGTGAATGCGGCGTCAGCAAAACCGTTGTCATTTGCATTGGGCCCAAGAAACAAGCCGAGTCCGCCGCCGTTTTCGACGTAGGTCTGTAGCAACTCCCACCGATCTTCGGCAATCGGCTTAGGGTCCAACACGAACACCGCATCGTATTTTGCAAAGCCATTCATGCGATCGAATTCAGCCTGTGTTACCACTTCACACTCGAACCGATTTGTGCCTGTTGCGACGCTGCGGCTAGGCGCAAGTAAAAAGACTACCGGTTGTGATTTGACGTTATCTGGGTGAACAATCAGCGTATTTCTTGGAGGCCGCACACGAAAGGTAAAATAGCGTTTGTCATCGACATCCAGTCCGTCTTGTCCTTCAATCCGGATTGACCCATGGTAAGTCCCGGTGGTCAGCGGCTGGCTAAATGAAAACTGCACACCAGCGTTTCCGTTTTCACGGACGTCGACCACTTTGGTTTGCGGTATAAACGTTTTCGTCGGGTACAGGGTCTGGCGATCGCGAACGACGGGTCGCGCTGGTTCGATTTTTTCGACTTGCATTTTTACCGTACGCTGCCCCGCGCTACCGGATCGTCGAATTTCCGTATGTATATTCAAGTTGCCATTAGCGGAAATTTCGCTGGCAGAAAGTTGTAGCGGTGCTAAGGAAAAATTACTGGGCGAATCGACTCCTACGTCAATCACGAACAGGCTATATTCTGGGTTGCGTTTTAGTTGTCGTATTAGTTTTTGAGTGTTTTCACCGGTCCAGCTTTCGGTCGTCAAATCCGTTACGACGTAGATCTCTTTGCGATCCATGCTGGACGTCTCCAGTAAGTCCAGCCCTTGGCTAATCTTCGATGGAATTTTCACACCCGAAAAGTTTGTTTTAAGCTTGCCGATCCGGCGATCTGCGGCTCCCACGTCGACACTAAAAAACACACCATCGCTATCGGTCGGTGCCACACAAACTTGGCTGTCGCTGGGAAACTGAGTTACCAACCATTGGCCAATCTCCCGGGCTTTTTGTAAACGATTTTCATTTTCAAATTCCAGTTGCATTCGTGGCGATGTATCCATCACGATCAACGCTGCCACGGGTGCTTGTGGATCACCGATCAAATTCGCATCTTCGGCGTTCATAATACGATTGATAGAAATTGCGCCGAACACTAAGTGGCCTAGCAACATGGCACCGAGAATGCCGATCAGCAGCCAGTTTTTTCGCTGCCGAAAAAAGGCCGCCGCGGCCACCAGGCCAATGATCAACCCGCTAGTTCCTACACCACCCAAAGTCAGCCAATTTCCGACGTCGCTTGACGCCACCGAAGGCCCAGCTAGTGCGAGCGTGAGCAAGGCAATTAGCAGGCACCGGATTAGCAGCAAGGCAATGTGCTTGAGCCGCATGCGTGATCGAGTGGATTGTTGTTTTTGTTTTAGAAAACGCAACGCCGGAAAGTCAACCGACACGGGTTTTGGCTGAAACATAAAGTGCAAGATGATCGGTACGCACAGCAGCAAGCCACCGACACCCAAAATTCCAAAATTCGCCCAAGTCATGGCTAACCCCGTGCTCGGCGACTGTGCAAGTATTCGATCAACGCTTTGTCGAACTGCATGCTGGTATCGATCGGCACGTAGTCAATTCCCACGCGGCTACAATTTTTGGCAAGGTCGTTGCGAAAGGCAGCGATCTGTTCTAGATACGCTTTGCGATGGCCCGCTGCGTCGATTTTTAGTTCTTCGTCGGTTTCTGGGTCGCGCATTTTGAACATGCCCTTGAACGGGAAATTCACTTCCGCTTCATCGAGTACGTGAAACAAAATTACGTCGTGCCCAGCGTGGCGTAAACGATAAAGTGCATCGAGCGTTTCAGTTTCGTCGACCAGGAAATCGGAAAAGATCATTACCAGCGACTTGTTCTTCAGCATCGAAGTCAGTTGCCCCATGCTGTGTTTAAAATCGGTTTTTCCATCGGGTTCAAGATTCGACAACAGTGACAATAAGTTTCCTAGTTGGGTGCGTTTTGATTTCGGCGGTAGGCTCTGTCGAATACGATCGTTAAAGGTGATCAGCCCAACGGGGTCTTGTTGAGAAATCATCAGGTAAGCCAGTGAAGCGGCCAAGCAAATCGAATAATCAAACTTGGTTAATTCTTGTTCGTAGGTGTAACCCATGCTGTGGCTTAGGTCCAACGCCAAGAAACCGGTGATGTTGGTTTCGGATTCGAACTTTTTGACGTAATACTTGTCGGTTTTGGCATACACCTGCCAATCGATGTCTTTTAGGTCGTCACCGTGGCTGTACTTGCGGTGTTCGCTAAATTCAACACTAAACCCGTGAAACGGACTTGCGTGCAAGCCGTGCAGAAAACCTTTGACGACGAACTGGGCGCGCAAGTCGAGCCGTTTGATTTGGTTGATGACTGACGGTTTGAGGTACTTTTCGACCGCCATTATTTCTCAAATTTCGGGATAGCCGGTTGTGGGATCTCTTTAAGCAGTCTCGCGATCACTGCCTCGACGGTCATCCCTTCGGCTTGTGCTTGGAAGTTAGTACTGATCCGGTGCCGCAAAACAGGTACGGCAACTTTTTGGATGTCTTCGATCGAAACAGAAAATCGTCCTGCCATCGCGGCGATTGCTTTACCACCAGCAATCAAGAACTGTCCCGCACGAGGCCCCGCGCCCCAATCGACTAGCTCCTGAATAAATTCTGGCGTGTCGGGTTCGTTGGGTCGCGTCGCTCGCACGATTCTCGCGACGTATTTGATGATGTACTCGCTGACGGCCACCGAGTGCACAAGTTTTTGGAGGTTAATGATTGCCTTGGCGGACAGGACCTTCCGCACTTCGGGTTTTTCATTGCTGCTTGCCGCGGTGAGGATCTTTTCTTCCTCGTCGGCCGTCGGGTAGCCGACTTTGATGTTAAACATGAACCGGTCAAGCTGAGCTTCGGGCAGCGGGTAGGTGCCCTCTTGTTCGATCGGGTTTTGTGTTGCGATCGTAAAGAACGGCGGCGCTAGATCGTAGGTCGTGGTGCCAATCGTGATTTCACGTTCTTGCATCGCTTGGAGCAAAGCGGCTTGTGTTTTGGGCGGCGTTCGGTTGATTTCGTCCGCCAACAAAATATTTGTGAAGATCGGCCCTTCGACAAAACGGAAGTGCCGTTTGCCTTGGTCGTCCTCTTCCAACACGTTTGTGCCAGTGATGTCCGACGGCATCAAGTCAGGTGTGAATTGAATTCGCTTGAAGTTGACGTCCAGGATTTTCGCAATCGTGCTGACCATCAGCGTTTTGGCCAATCCCGGCACGCCTTCCAGCAAACAATGGCCACGCGTGAAAATCGCAGCAAACACCTGTTCGACAACCTCATGTTGGCCGACGATTACTTTTCCGAGTTCCTGCTCCATCACCTTTCGGTGTTGGCTAAATTCTTGCAGGACATCACCAAGGCTACGTTGCTTTCCCGACACTGTTGCTCCCTAAAGATGGCGAAGACGTTCTCGATCAATACATCGGGGCGTCTGTTGAACTTGAATTGTAGATATTTGCTGGCTGCACGGCAACGCGTCCACGTTTATACGGCTGATCTTGTCCGTGGCTGGTAAGAAAACCGACAAAATGAGAATCTCTGTTTTATCCAACGCATGCTTGCGCTAGAATAGAAACGCGGATAAAACGGCTTCAGAACAAGTAACCCATTCGCGTTCGCTGATCGATTTTTGTAGACCTAAATTTTGTCCCTTGAGCCCAACATGAATCGTTTCAACCGATATGTAACCAACGTGACGCTCATTCGGTTCTCAATCGCGATCATGGTGTTGGTCGGTGGAGCCTATTTTGGGCATCGTTGTAGCTTGGCTCAAGCGGTGTCCAAAGACGCTTTGACGGCGGAAGCGGTCCGCAGGGCCATTAAACATGGAGTGGACAATTTAAAGAAAAGCCAAAACGCCAACGGATCTTGGTTGGGGCACTCTGGCTATGAGGGGGGGACGACGGCATTAGTTACACTGGCTTTGCTGAACGCGGGTGAATCGCCCGAATCGCCGCAAATCCAAAAATCGCTCAAACTCATTTTAGCCATCCCTCGATCGACGACTTACGAAGTCTCATTGCGAGTGTTGGCGTTGTCTGCCGCCGACCCAACGAGCACACGTTATCGGTCCACGATCCAAGGTGATATCGAATGGCTGCTGAAAGGGCAGGCAGCAGGCGGCGGCTGGAGCTATAAGGCAGGCAGAGGAGGTTCGGATGCATCCAACAGCCAGTTTGCGTTATTGGCTTTAAGCGAGGCAAACAAGTACGACATAGTGATTCCGAAAAGACATTGGCGAAAAGCCAAACGGTATTGGTTTAGTCTGTATTCGAAAAAGGACGGTGGCTTTAGTTATCAACCCTCAAGCAGCTCAACAGGTAGTATGACCTGTGCCGGAATCGCGTCCTTGGTCATTGTTCGTGAAAATTTGTTTGACTTAGCGAACCTAGCCAACGGAAATCAGGCGATATGTTGCGGCGGAGCTGATGACAACATTCAACCGAAAATCGACAGCGCCGTTAAATGGTTGGCTGATCGGTTTACAGTCAAGGCGAACCCGACGGGAAAAAAAACTCAATCTCGTCAGCGTTTTTATTACTTGTACGCACTTGAACGAGCGGGGCGGTTTTCTGGTCGACGATTTTTGGGACCGCATGACTGGTACCGCGTGGGGGCCGCTGATCTGGTGAAAACGCAAAGGGCTAGTGGAGCGTGGGCTGCCGGAAATCGCGCGCGAGTTAGTTTTGGCGAGGACAAGGAAGCGATCACGACTGCGTTTTCGTTGTTGTTTTTGTCCAAAGGTCGTCGCCCGGTTGTATTGGGCAAATACGATCACGGTGTTGCTGATTGGGACCAGCACCCGCGTGGAATCCACTACCTGACTCGGAGCATCGAGAAGGATTGGAATGCCATCGAAAAGGGGAAGGGCACGAAACTGAACTGGCAAACCGTCCGAGCCAAAGACGCGACGACGAACGATTTGTTCGAGTCGCCGGTGCTGTTCATGTCCGGCCGAGACGCAATTGGCTTGGACGCTCAACAAAAAAAGACGCTGAAAGAGTACATCGAAAACGGTGGCTTTCTGTTTGCTGAAGCTTGTCAAGGTGATGGCTGCGGTAGCAATGCTCCTTTCGATGCAGCGTTCCGCGAATTGATGGTCGAGTTATTTCCTGATAGTAAACTGTTACCGCTGGCGCCCGACCATTCAATCTGGAATGCACAGTATCGAATTGGACCTAGCCGCACTTGGCCGCTTCTGGGTTTGCAAGCCTGTTGCCGTACGAGTGTTGTTTACTGTCCGGCGAATCTGAGCTGTTACTGGGCGCTTAATCGGCCGGGGGTCCAACGCGACAACAACGCAAACCCGCGTTTGTTGCAGAAGATTGAATACTGCAAGCAAGTCGGTACGAACGTGGTTGCTTACGCTACCGGTCGTCAGCTAAAAGAAAAACTTGCGACACAGGTGATTGATAAACGGGCCACTAGCGTACTGAGTGATCGAGCATTGGTACTACCGAAGTTGTCGCATAGTGGCGGTGCCGATGATGCCCCCAATGCTTGGGGGAAGATTCTAAAAGAATTGAGTCGCAACGAAGGTTTGGAGATTCAAACTGAAAAGAAAATGATTCCGGCTGATTTAGAATCATTAGCCGATCACCCGTTTGTCTTTATGCACGGACGAAACGAATTCTCGTTCTCCGCTGAAGAACGCGCGGCCATTCGTAAGTACTTGGAGCTCGGTGGTTTCATTTTTGCCGATTCCATTTGTGCGTCGCAAGCGTTTGCGGATTCGTTTCGATCGGAGATGGCTCAGATTATAGGGCAGGGGATTAGTCGAATTCCAGACGAACATGAAATCTGGACCAATCCAAAGTACGGAGCTCCGATTACCAAATTATCGCTACGCATTAAGCAGCCGGATGGGGGTGGTTTTAAACCAAGAGATTTAAATGCACCTGAAATGGAAGGGATCACGTTCGAGGGGCGGTTGGTGGTCTTGTTTAGCCCGAACGACCTGAGCTGTGCGTTAGAAAATAAATCCGTTTCTGACTGCTCGGGCTACACTCGCAAAGACGCAACGTTAATCGCCCGCAAAATTGTGCTCTACTCATTACTTAGCGATGCCAAGCCAAAACAATAATGATGCTCGTTAAGCCAACAAAGCATCATCAAGATACCCATGCAGTGGGCGAGGCTAAGAATCCTAGAAGTGACGTCTAGCTTCAGGCTTGGTGGCCGTGTCCACGATGTTGCTCATGTTCTGCAGGCTCTTTCATCGCTAGCAAGCATGATTTGTAGGCAAACCGCTTAATAGCAACAGGTTTTAAAGAATGCTAGCACGGATGATGCCTGTGCAGGTTTGGCCAAACCAATTTCTTAATTGAGTTTCAATGACGACTCACCGATAAGAAACTTTGTCGGTTGTAATTGTTATGCCGAACGCGAAGAGTTTGCATGTCTTGTCATTGAAGCCGCGAATGGTTTGTCTTTCCAAAATTCGATTGATGATTTTAATTGTCATCGCGCTATTTACTACATTCTGTGATGCTCGTGATTCCGCTGCGCAGTCTCAGTCATCGGATACACGGTACAAACTAGCAGCCGGCTACTACGAACGTGGACAGTGGGACGAGGCCAAACAGGCATTAAATCAGTTCTTAATCAATTACCCGAATGCTCCAGAGACGCCGCAGGCCAGTTTCTTTTTGGCGGAAACGATGATGCAGCAGCTTGAATTCAAAGCGGCCTACGTTCGGTATCAGCATTTTTTGAAAGACTTCAGCGGCCATCCACTGGCAGCCCGCGCGATGTTTCGGATGGGCGAGTCTGCCTTCCGCGACAACAATACGTTGATTGCAGTTCGAATGCTGGACGAGTTCACACGTAAATACCCCGCGCACGAGCTGAATCAGTACGCTTTTTGCTACCTTGGCCAATTGCGATTGGTTAAGTCTGAACCGCAACTTGCCAAAATCGCCTTCGAACGTTCACTGCAAGTTTATCCTAACGGGCCAATGGAAGCCGAATCTCGTGTCGGTTTGGGCAATGCCTACATGAAGCAAGGGCACCTCAGTGATGCGAAAAGGGTATTTGAATATGTTATCAGAGAAAGCGATCGATACAAAAATGGACGTTCGATCGCAGATGAAGCAAAACTGCAACTAGGGCTGTCGGCGCTTTACCAGTCGCCTCCCAATCATGCTGAAGCTCGACAATGGTTTGCAACCGTTGCAGAAAACGCTGTCAACGACAACACCCGCGCTACTGCAGTTCTTTCATGGGCTCGTTCGGTCAGCGAATCAGATCCAAGTGAAGCCTATCGTTTGCTCGAACCCGTTGTTGGCTGGGAACTCCCGATTAAAACCAAGATTGACTTACTAATTGAATCCGCCATCGCTGCTTCGAAAACCGATCGCACTGAAATTGCGATTGGTTGGTTGCAACAAGTTCGAGCAATCAAGCCGTTGAATCAGAAAATATTAGATGCCGTCAGGTTCGAAATTCGTTTACTTGAGACACAAAACAAAAATCAACAAGCCATCGAACTTGCGGGCGATTTCAATTTGGAATCCGAAAAGCGGCGGCTAATTACGACCAATCAAGAAACCATCGGTCGTCAGCAGTATTCCGAAGCTGACTATGAAGCATCGCTCGAAACATTTGGCATGTTGTTGGAATTGCAAGAGGTCGAAGCGCAGCGAAAAATGCGGTGGCGCTATTTTGAAGCCCTTAGCTTCATCGGGTTGAAACAGTTCACTCAAGCCGAAGCGAGCTTAGAGCGAATTTCGGATAACTTTAGCGATAACGAGTTGAAATTTTTGGTTCAGTTCTGCAAAGCGTCCGTAAAGTTCAGATTAGAAAAGTACGAATCCGCGATCCCCAATTATCAAAAGTACCTTAGCCAAGATTTAGAACTCGACGATCGTAGACGTGCAGAACAGGAACTCGCGATCTGTTTCGCCAAGACCGGTAATTCGATCGACGCCGACCGGCTTTTGGATAGGCTGGTAGGCCAAGACGACGACGTCGTCAATGGAATCGACGCCAAATTGGAAAGCGTCATCGAGTTGGTGGCTGAATGTGATCAGCAGGACACTGATAAAACGATACCCGAAAAGTGGTACACGTTTTTAAAGGCCCACAGTCAAGACGAACAGCGACGGCTTCGGTCTGACCGTTGGCTACTAGTGCGGAATTTGGAAACTCCGTTGGAGCAACAGACTTTATCTAATTTTAAAACGCTGTTTATTCAGCACCCCCAAGACATTCGTCTGATCACCACCGCCATCGAAAAAGCCAAAACCTTCGAAGCCCAGCAAGAGATCCCGGCAGCGATTGCATGGTACCAGTTGGCTTTGGCCAATTCACCATCCACCAACCATGAAATAAATGGTGGCGTTCAGATTAAGATCGCAAAACTGGCTCATAAACAGGGCGGAAAAAGCAACTTGTTCAACGCCAAGTCGAATTTACAAGCTTGGCTGGACAATGGGTCGGACAACTCAAGCTTGACGGCCGAAGTGCTATTCCAACTGGCCTGGGTTCATCACGATTTGGGCGAACCCGATCAGGCATTGGCTCGGTTTAATGAACTGGTTCAAGGCCACACGGATAGCAAGTACTGGCCCGACGCGGCGTACCGGTTGGCCAAACACCAAGTCGCTGCCAGGGACTTTCTTGGTGCAAAATCGTTACTTAACAACATCTTGGCCGTCGTGGATTTGCCTCAGGAAATCCAAGCACGTTCCAATTTCCTGATCGGTAAAATAGCGTTCACAGAACAGGACTGGCCCCAAGTCGAATCGGCGATGCAATCGTTCGCGGCTAAAACAACGACCGGAAACAACACCACGTTAACAGCCGAATATTTCATCGCCGAAGCTGTGTTCCAACAGCAGAAGATAGATAGAGCCACCATTGAATTCGAAAGATTACACCAAAAAGTTGCTATGTTGCCGACCCAATACCAACCGTGGGTGTGGCTACGAGTCGCCAGTTTAAAAATGGCAGCGGGAGATGTCGTTGGTGCCGCAGAACTCGCGAAGGACGCTAAGGAACGTTTTAGTAGTTTCGGTTCGGCCTACGAATTTGACTTTTTGATCGCTCGTGGCTTAGAGGCAGAGGGACTGTTGTCTGATGCTCGGACGGCGTTTGAAAAAGTCATTGCATCAGATTCGGGAAACCAGACTGAAACCGCAGCAAACGCACAGTGGCACATCGGTGAAACGTACTTCCATCAAGAAAATTATCAATCTGCGATCGGTGAGTATTACAAAGTCGACTCTTTGTATACCTTTCCGCGGTGGCGCGCGGCGGCATTGCTCCAAGCGGGTAAGTGTCAAGAACATTTGAGTAACCCAACAAATGCAATCAAATTATATCGACAGCTATTGGCCCGGTACCCTAACAGCGAATTTTCCACCGAAGCAAAACAACGGATGACGAAGCTCGATTCTGCCCTTGCTAAAACTGCTGAAAATAACGAACACACTAAGTATTGATTTTGGAAATGCACTCATGAGCATCAAATACAATTGGAACCTTCGATTGCGAGTTGTAGCGCTGTTTGCCGTATTGGCGATGGCGTGGTGGACTTCGTCCGCGTCGGCTCAAACGGATAATGGTTTTGATACGAGCGGTTTCAATATTGAAACCCCCGTCGATTCGGTTGATACGCAGGAAAACCAAGTCGTCCCTGAAGACACTGCGGCGACCAACGCCAGTCCTCGATTGACGGACATCCTTCGTAGCGGCGGTCCGTTAATGATTCCAATCGGATTGTGTTCGTTCCTGTTGGTCGTGTTCACGTTCGAACGATTCATTAGCCTGCGCAGGCAACGTATCATTCCAGGCACGTTCACGCGAAAGTTTTTAACGCAGTTGAACGAAGGCGAACTAAGCCAAGAAACTGCTTTAGCGATCTGCGATCAAGACGACAGTCCAATGGCCCGCGTTTTTAAAGCCGGAGTCCAGAAGTGGGGGAAACCGGCCGTCGAAGTCGAACAGGCTGTATTGGACGAAGGTGAACGGACATCAAATCGGTTGCGAAAATACTTGCGTTTGATCAATGGCGTAGCGACCTTGTGCCCGTTGTTCGGGTTGCTTGGGACCGTGTTAGGAATGATTCATGCGTTTGACTCCATTGCGACCGTCGGCGCAACAGCGGTTGATCCCAAAACGTTGATCGCGACCGGAATCAGTCAAGCATTATTAACAACCGCGGCAGGTCTGTCCGTTGCGATTCCAGCACTGATCGCTTACTTGTTTTTCACAAGCCGAGTGGATAAGCACATCATGGACATTGACGCACTTGGGATGAAAGTCGTCAATTTAGTTTCTGCGGAATCGATGACGTCGACAAAAACCAAAACAACCCGCACTGCCCGATCTAAAGCAGCTTAAAGGCGAAATACCATGCCCTTGAAAATCGAACGCGAAGACCAAAATGCGATCAACTTGACACCGATGATTGACATCGTTTTCTTGTTGATCATCTTCTTCATGGTCAGCACAAAATTTAGCGAACTCAATGAAGCCGAACGTGATCTTTCAATTAATGTTCCAACGGTTTCCGACGCAACCGCATTAACATCGGCCCCAAACAAACGTTTGATCGAAGTGGCCGACGATGGGTCCATCAAACTGGATCAGCGTAAAGTCAGTTTGGACGATTTGAGTATCAGGTTGTCCGCTGCACAACAGCAGTATCCAAAACTAGGTGTCGTGATTCGGGGGGACGGCCATAGTGCTTACCAACACATTGCCGCCGTGCTTGCGACATGCAGGAGGGCTCAGATCACTGACTTAAACTTGAAAGTCCAACAGGCCAGTCGCGGCAAGAATTACAAGTAACCGGTCCCCCAACCGACGCATAAGACAAAACTAATTCAATGAAAATCAAAACGCACGAGTGATTTATAAATCATGAAATGAATCGTTCGTTGTACCGCCTTTGAGCGGAGATTTGCCGCCATTGGTAAACAGAATCAAAGACAGGAAGATCAATGTTAGATATCGACCGCTGGTTTCAATCCTTGATTGATCTATTCAATACGACCAATTTTCAATTGGTTTTGTTGGTTGGTTCTGGAATTTTGGCGGTCAGCTTGCTAATGCTGGCAATGACGCATTGGGGCCAATCACGACCCGTCTGGAAATGCGTCGTACTTTCGTTTGTGGCACATATCCTTTTAATGGGCTACGCGTATGGGACTCGGCTGCTCGGTCCTGTCCCGACGGTCGCTCAACATGCGGATGTCGAAACTGACGAAGCGTTAAAGGTGAGTTTGATAGACAATGTCGATTTCGAAGTGTTTGCTGCGCCCGATGTTCAAGCGGTCGACCATGGCGCGATCGCAGCGACCCAAGCTCCGAATCAAACCACGATCGTGGCGCCCGATTTCGAATTGCCGGAACTGGAGCCGCTGAACCGCCCGGAAGTCGACACCGAGTTTATGATCGAAACCAAAATTCCAGAAACCGTCACAAAGCCGAATGACTACCAACCCGAAAACCAATTTCGACTTGCCCAACCGTTATCCAAGCCTGTTCCTGAACCCGAAATGGAATTCAACGACGCTCCGCTCGACAACGGATTCGAACAACAACTTGCGATGATGCCGAAAGGTAAAATCGTTGATCCCGAAACAATTGATGTTCAACGTAAGCAAGCCGTTGCTGCGGCACCAAACGATTTGGAAATTGAATTTGGCGGTGACTTGGCCAGGACAGAAATAACGCCTGATCCACCCATGCTGGTGGATTCGTCTGCCGTGGCCGTACCTGAAACAACAATCATCCCGCGGCTGCCTAAAAAATTACCACAACCTGAATCGGCGCCGTGGAGCAACGTATCGGTATTAAAACCGATTCCTCGGCCCCGCAACCAACTTCGTAAAGTCGCCAGAACGCGTCGTTTGGGTGACGGGCAGCCTATCCCGCGACTCTATTCTTTACGTTCACGTGATTCTCGTCTGTCGGTTGCTCAACGAAACGGTGGTACCGTCAAAACCGAACAGGCGGTTGATAATGCGTTGTTGTGGTTGGCGACCAATCAAGAATCCAATGGCCGCTGGGATCCGGAACAGCATCAGGCCGGTCGCGAAGACCGAGTGTTTGGACACAATCGTGACGGGGCAGGGGCCAAAGCGGACACTGGAATCACAGGACTCGCAACACTGGCTTTCCTAGGCGCCGGCAATACACACCTTGATGGGCCTTATGCGGACACCGTTGACAAGAGCGTTAAATTTATGGTGGGCCAACAAAAAGCCAACGGCGATCTGTCTGGCAATGCGAAATTGTTTGCCAAAATGTACTGCCATAGCATGGCGTTGTTGGCGTTGAGCGAAGCACTGGCAATGACTGGCGATAACCGGTTGCTAACGGCTGTTCAAAAGGGCATCGACTTTTCGGTTGCCGCGCAGAATCCGACCGACGGTGGCTGGCGGTATCAGCCAGGCGACACGGGGGATATGAGCCAGTTTGGTTGGCAAGTACTCGCGCTGCACAGTGCTCAACTGGGCGGTGTTAAAGTACCTGAAAAAACGTTTGACCAGATGAAGGCCTTTCTTCGATCCTGTTCAACGGGCGTTGACAATGGCTTGGCTTCTTACCGACCGAACCAACGACCTAGCGCCACGATGACGGCTGAGGCGTTGCTTTGTCGATACTTTTTGTATCAATATGTTTCGGACGCGGCGCTAATCGAAGCCAAACATATGTTGGCGCGCGAGCTGCCTAATCAAAGCCACGTTAACCTGTACTACTGGTACTACGGCACACTGGCAATGTTCCATGTTGGCGGAGAAGACTGGGACAACTGGAATGACGCGATGAAGGAAACGCTGCTGCCGATGCAAAAAACTGCCGGTGAAGAAGCCGGTAGCTGGGAGCCAAACGGTATGTGGGGCGGTTACGGCGGGCGAGTCTATTCGACTGCGACGGCCGCACTGAGCCTGGAAGTCTATTATCGTTACTTGCCGGTGTACGCAGAGATGGCTAAAAAACCCATTTTACGACTCCGTTAAACCCGTTCTGCGACACGTAGTTTTGCTGACCGGCTACGCGGGTTTGCGTCTAATTCTTCTTCACTGGCGGTAATGGGTTTGGAGGTTAACACCTTCAAGCGTTCGTCCTGTGCGAACGCATGCTTGACCATCCGGTCTTCCAGCGAGTGGAAACTAATCACCACAAAACGACCGCCCGGTGCTAAACAATCGGGGTAGCGTCTGAGTGCGTTGCCCAGCCATTTGAGTTCTTCATTGACTGCGATTCGCAGTGCTTGAAAAGTTCGAGTCGCTGGATCAATTCGTTGCTTGTAAGTTTTTGGGTAGCAGGAGCGAACGATCCGAGCGAGATGGTCGGCGGTTACGACCTTAGTGGCATGCCGATACTTAACGATCTTTCTGGCAATCCGGCGGCTCAGTTTTTCTTCGCCAAACTCGTACAACAAATCTGCCAGTGGCTTTTCTCGCAACCGGTTCAGTAATTTGAAAGCCGGTTCGCCATGCATCATATTGAAACGTAAATCCAACGGCCCGTCACTGTTGAAACTAAACCCACGGTCACGTGCGGATAGTTGATCGCTCGACAATCCAAGATCCAGCAACGCGGAATTAACGTTTTCGATTTCCAGCTGTTGTAAGATCTCTGGCAAATCTGCATAGTTGGACGCGATCAAAGTTGCGTTGTCGTCAGTGATTCGCGTTTCGGTGTCTTCAACGGCCAAGGGGTCGCGGTCGAGCCCGATCAGTCGACCGTTAGCTCCGATCCGGTTAAGGATTTCACGAGAATGGCCGCCGCCACCGAGGGTGCCGTCAACGCAGGTATCACCCTGCTTGAGGTTCATGCCTTCAAAAACTTCAGTAGGCAAAACTGGTATGTGAATCGTCACGAACTAATTGAATCCAAATCGAAAGCCACCGTTGACTGGCAATACTTGTCCTGAAATAAAACTGGCCTCGGCTTGGCACAAAAAAACGACTGCCGTTGCAACATCCTTTGGCAATCCCCAGCGGTTCATCAACGACTCTTGCTTGGCTCGCCGTTGCCAAGCCTCTGGAGCACCTTGCCCCCAAGCCGTTTGAATCCAACCGGGAGCAATGCAGTTTACTCGAATTTGCGGGGCAAGCGACTGTGCAAGGCTCTTAGTCATCGCCGTAATTGCACCTTTGGTCGTGGCGAACAACTCGCCACTGTCCCCTTCCATCCCCTGATCGGCTTGATCCCAGCCGATATTTACAATCGACCCGGTAACGGCAGTTGGTTTGTTGCCCGAGATTTCCAACTGTTTCTGTCGATCAGCGATCATTCGCCGACCAGCGTGCCGAGACAGCATTAACGAAGCGGTTACATCGGTTTTCCACAGGTAGTCTAATTTTTCCTCGATCGGCCGATCTTTCCAATCGTTGGTTAGGACATCACCACCAGCGTTGTTGACCCAGCAGTCAACCGGCCCCAACTTGGACCAAGCGTCGTCAACAAATTGCTGCCAATCAATCGGCTGAGAAAAATCGCCGTATATCTTTTCAACCCACACTTGGTTGCCGTTCTGATCCGCGGTTGAAAGTTCCAATTGAATCGCTTGTAGTTCTTGTTCGACGGCGTCGAGTTGTTCGGATGGCTTACGTCCATGCAATAACACTCGGTAGCCCGCCCAAGCAAACTCCACTGCGACCGCTCGGCCAATCCCACTCGAGGATCCCGTTACAACGGCCACCGGTGGGCAACAATTTCCCCCGTGTGCACTCACGGACTGGTCCTTTCATTGGCAGTCGAATTTTCCGTTGAATCTTTAACGCTGTTGTCACTGGATTTCTCGGTTTGACTGATTGTCCAAGGGATTGGATCGCCTTTGATTGGCAAGCGGTAGCAAGCTGCCTCGCGTTCACTGCGCACCAAAACCAGATCTCCATAAATGGCGATCGTGTTCCAGCAAAACCCTTCGATCGTGTCAATTTGATTTAGCTTGTCGAACCGGCTTGATTCTAGATTCGCAATTGCCAACACGCCGTCTTCACCGTGAATTAACAACTTGTCCCCAACAGCCAACAACTGCCCGTGCCCGTATCGAGTTCTCTCTCGCCACTTTCTTTTTAGTGTCGTTTCGCCCATCAGTTGGACGCAGCTTAAAAAACCGTCCGATAGCGACCAAGCGAAATCATTTGCGATGACTGGGTTGGTCAACTTTGTATTTAATAAACGCGTGTTTTTACCTAAGCTAATTGCGTTCCAATCGCCGGATTCGTTTTGTTTGACGGAGATTATTTCACCACCCAAACGATAGCCTTTGGTTAACAGCAAACGATTACCGCCGATGTCGTTCACTTGCGAGCAATTTGCATCGGCGTTGCTTTTGCCGGGGCGCTCAAACGCCCAAAGCTCCTTACCTGTATCGGGGTCGTGACCCACGGCATGACTTTCGGCCATGAAGACTACTTGTGGCTTACCATTGATCGTTGCCAAGCTAGGTGAACCATAAGAGATTTGCCGCGTCCCGCCTCGCCACACCTCTTGCCCAGTCGTCAAATCGAACGCGATCAAGGTACACGTTGGGTCGTTGTCGCCTGCTTTTACTTTTAGCGGACCACCAGCGCCAACGATTACGGTGTTGTTGTAGATCAAAGGCGAACAACTGCGTCCCCATGTCAGCGCGGAATTTTCGGTAGCGTAGCTAATTCCCAAGCTATTTGTTTTAGATGTCAAATTAATCCCGACCAACTCGGGAACGTTGGCACTCCAGATGAGTGATCCATCGTTACCATCCAAGCAGTCCAAAACCCCCGTGCCGCCGGTTGTATAGATTCGCCCTTGATGAATCGCCGGTGTTGCTCGAGGGCCGACCTTGCCCATTGCCATGACGTCTTCATGACGCCGAGTCACTTGGTGGATCCAGACGAGTTCGCCGGTCAAGACGTTGTAACAAGTCACGCATTCATTAGCGCCACGTTGCTCTTGAGTCACTGCGTGGCCATTGGCAACAACAAAGCCCGACCAAGCATCACCGACATCGTTTTTCCAAAGTAATTCGGGTGGGGTCGTTTTCCAGTCGGCACTCAGTTCAATGCCGTTGTCGATTTTTAAGTTGCGATTGGGGCCCAAAAACTGATGGAAATCATATTTCGTGACTTCAGTTAATTCAGTAGCGGGTGCCGCATCAGAGGATACGACCGAATAATTCTGTGATTTCCAGTTCCAGAACCGAGGTCGAAGAGTCGGCAGGCCATCCCCGCCGAAGTCCAAGTAGAATAGCGTAAGGAAGATGGCCGGCAGCGCAAAAATCATCAGCGACACAAGAACCGATCGTAGTCGGAACAGTCCCCAGCCAATCCACAAAAACCATGTGAGAATAAACAACACGACACCGGTAATGGTCGGCGTTGCTGTATCCCAGTTGAACTGTTCGTTTAACTGGTAAATGTTGGCGTAGATAAAACAAGGGGCGGCAATCGCAATCAGCGTCCACGTGATCAATTTGATCGGCAGGCCAACTAACCGATTGTGCCGTTCATCTGACGCGGTTTGGTCCATGATTTGAAAATTCAACGCCTTGGTCAGAGCTTTTAAAAATTATTGATCGCGCTCGGGTGCTGGTCCATTAAGTTTACCCGTGCAAACTCGTGTAAGCGTGCCGCCTTGTGTTTGGCCACGATTCATGAGGGCTCGATTAACACTCACGCTGTAGCCAGCCACCACGCCGCTTGTTGTGTTGGCAACGTAGCAAATTGAATTTGCAGGTTGTTGGTTTCGAGCGGTGCCGCCCGTGAAGAAAAACGTTCCCGTTGTCATTACCAATTCAGGTGTGCCTTTACTGCCATCCAGATCGTTCGCGATGTTAGAAGAGAAAATCCCAGCGACGTTTCCAGTTTTCGGACTCATCACCCAGCATTGAAGTTGGCCCGATTTATGGTCCAACAACCATAGCCCTTCGACTTCTTGGGTGATCAACCCCGTCGCCATCGAAAGTGAATCGTTACTGCTGGCCGTCGCTGCATGAAGTTCGATCGCAGATAGTCCACCTTTAGTTGTTGAAAATTGCGTTCCAACATACGCCCCAACCCCAGAAACCAAACCAACAAAAATAAGGCTGGCAATCGTTAACCAACATTTTGTCGCCGCGTTGATAGTGTTTGACGTATCATGTTCACAAGAAGATGACATCTTGAAGCTCCCAGGTTAGTACGGTTATTGATGTTGCGGTGCGAGGCTACTTTGAGATTTTAGTCGTTCCTTCAACAAAGACAATCCATACTGGCTGGCATCGCGATAAACTTGAGTCCACAAGTTTGGCCGCGAGTGAAGCGCTATCGATGATTCCTTGGAAGTAGAACGGCCAACCATGTGAATTGGCTAATTAATCTCCTTCGCCCTGATAAAACTGTCACGAGAAATGGTTTTGGCTGATTTAGTGGGCCTTCAGAGCAATCAAATATCAGTTCTGTGAATGAGTGCTACTTTCGTGGCAGCAAGTTTTGGAGCAAAGGGCTAGTCACGTTTAGGATTGACTACGCTGGTCGCAGCGACCACCTGAGCACTAAAAGAAACCGTCGTGGCTCTGGTTTTTTCGCCGGTTGTTGCGATTGTGATGGTTTCTTGCAAGTCTGTTGGTTCGGTTGTGTCAAACGAGTACTTCAGTATGTGCAATGTCTTTTTGCCTTCATTCGGTTCAAACTTGATTTTGTCAGAACTCGTCTTAATCTCATCAATCGAGATCGGTGTTGGTGATCGTACAATCAACTTCTTCTCGATTCGCTGACCTTGACTCACAACACCTAAGGCAATTGGTGCGATATTGATGACCGTGTTCACGGTCCCACACACTTCGACCGGAAGTCCAGATGTCGCGACGTCGTTCGTGATGATCGTGAGGTTGTCCAAAAATTGACCTGCGGGCTGATCGCCGGTCAAGTTGACCGCTAACTCATAAACAACTTTTCCTGATGTATTATCTCGATCAATTTCTTCAAAATCGATTTTTAAATTCGAGTTGGTTGATTTTACATCCAAGATTTTCCAATCAGGCTTGCCTGCATACCAAAGCTTAGCGGTTCGTTTGGCGGTTTCGGAAATGTTAACATCTTGAAAATCGAACATTCCGGGGCTCACGACAACGTCACGGCGAATCTTGCCTTTGACCGCAAACTGAACCTCAGCAAACTCAGAGTACTGACCCAGTTTCTGGATCGACACAGACACGGTCGCTCCTTTGTCCCCGTAAAACTTCAACGTATCAAAAGTGGCTTGTATCTGGCCAATTTGCCCTGGTTTTACGTGCTGAGTCAGAATTTTTGGTTTTGTGCAGCCGCAGCTAGTACGAACACTGTTCAGCAGTAGGTCTGAGCCAGTTGTGTTTTCAAACTCGAAAACATGAACCTGCTTGGACGCCCGCGCAACGGTGCCAAAGTTATGTTCTCGTTGATCAGTAAGCGTTTGATACCAAGGTAATGTGGATTGAGCTGGCACCAAAGAAGATGTGGCCGCATTAGGTGGGCTCGAAACGATAGTACCTGCCGTGGTATCTAAAGAACCGCCAACATTCAATGTTTGACCGGGGGCTGCCGACGGGTAACTGACAATCTGGCCATGGCAATTAGCACAAACAGCCAAAACGAAACAATATGCTAAGAACGATCTCATTATCTTCACCCTGCAATACTGAAACAACAACGGACACTTAGAATTTTATGCAACTCACATCAAAAATGAAACTCGGCTTTGGTTGTCTAGCCGGATGAGTGCAAGCACCGCTGAACGAGTCAGTGGCGGTCCTTAAGCTACAGGTTAATTTAGGTAGTAGTTCAAATTCAGTCCCTGATCTTTCCCAGATTACTCGTTTTGTATCTGGCTATGCCGGTCACATATGACCTTGCCGGTAACGTAGTACGGGAATCAGTGCTCGAAACATGATTTTGAGTAGCCATCGGCGGCGGAATTGGAATCATTACTTCCTGATACCCTATCAATCGATATCGGGGCCAATCAAAGCTCCAGTTACAATATCCTTGCCAGAAACATGGTCAAATATAGGCTGTTCTGGACAGTTAGTGGATCGCCGCCACTTCGAGGATTATTAGCATCGTCTAATACGAAAAAACGCTCGGCAATGAACCAACCGCTTACCAAATCAACGAAAGCACTAAAAAAGGCACTCGCCGCTTTGGACAAGTGCCTTTAGGTCTCGTTTGACGAGTTGTACATTCACTTTGGTTGAACTGATTCGAAGTCGATCAAATTCAAATTAACGGTAGCACTTCAGGGTCTTGCCTGTTTGCTTTGTGTACAACTTTTCAATTTTTTTGCGATCTGCACTTTCCTGTTGTCTCGCAATTTTTGCAAGTTTGAAGGCAGCGGATTTTCCATACTTCTTAAACGAAAACGTAATCTTTTTCCGAAGACCGTCATCTTCCTTCCACGAAGCACAGTAGGACCCGTAAACTTCGCCGTATGCGGATTTTGATTCGGCTAAGTGAACACCGACAAATCCAGATTGATTGCGGTTAGTCTTTAAACCTTTGGTCGTTTTGACCGGTGGTAATTCTGCGACTAATTCCTCATAAGCTACCTTGGCTGCGGCGAGCGCTTTTCGCTTGCCGTTGAACTTAACGTCGGAAAAGTACTTGCCATGGGTTACTCCGTCGCGAGTCACACGAATGAGGTAGCCATTGGATAAGGTTTCGTCACGATCATAGCGTGTAATTCCACGCTGAATATGTTTGGTGGGCATCTTTACTTCCAAAACTTCTTTGCTAAACGAGTTTGAGAAGATAACTGACGAAATCAAAAGTGCAACAGCAAATCTGCGCTATACCGCAAACTTAATTTGATCCGCGCGAGATGCTAACTAACTGGAGTTAATAGCTTATGGCTGGCTGAAAAACTAGCCATAAGGCTACCACTATCTAGCTGGTTTTAGTAGTTGAGCCCCGACGTTTGGCCTGACGATGTAATCGGTTGACTTTCATTCACGAGAATTTTTGTGATCGCTTCGACTTTGGCGAAGTCGTGATATCCTTTGGCGATGTAACGGACTCGACCCTGACGATCAATGAATATCGTCGTCGGTAGCGCCATTGTGCCAGCGAGTTGGCTAGAGATGGTGTTATCACCTAGAGCGATGTCGTAGTTTACATTTGTTGATTGAACAAAACTACGAACTGTGTCTAAGACGTCTTTAGGAGTATCTGGTGCATCCATTGAAATACCTAGAACTGCAACTCCATCTTTTTGTCGGTCCTGCTGAAGCTTAATAAAGTCTGGAATACCTTTGCAGCACGGCGGGCACCAAGTCGCCCACAAATCGACGATCAGTATCTTGCCGTTGTAGTCTGATTTAGAAACGGTACTTCCATCAATGTCGCTAAGCGAAAATTCGAAATTAGCTCCCTGAAACTCGCGGACTACCTGCTGGCTCCACAATTCCACCGCAACTGCATATTTCGCGTCAAATTTTGTCATCCAGCCTTTTGCTGTTTCAGTATCAGCGATCTTTTGAAACCATGCTTCTTCTCCGAGTTTTCGATAATCCGCGTAGCCACACTTAATGGCCGCCTCGATCGCTTGATAAGCCAATTCCGCTTCTTGCTGTTCTGCGTATCCGCGAGCCATCGCGATCATCGGTTTAGCAAGTGCTTCCAACGCATTTTTTGGGTAGCTGGAATTACTTTGCAGTCGCTTGGCGATCTGGCCTTCATAAACTCGGATTATGTTAGCCGTCGGTTTACTGACGCCCTCTACTGCCTCACTTAGGCGTCCCAACGAATTCATAAAGTGAAAAGCAATCTCCGCGTCGTTATCACCATCGTACATTTTAGTGACCCGAGCCGCATTCACGGCAGAGATCGCTTCGTTGATAATATCGATCTCGATTTCAGACTCTTTTTTACCAGCCATCGAGACAAGCGTGTTGACATAGCTAACGGTAAACAACCGTTCGTGACCATGTGTTTGCTTGGTTAGCTTGGCTTGTTCAAACGCCGCCTCGATCAAACCTTGTTCAACCAGCTTCATGCATCCGGTTAGCTTTTGCTCCGCTTCACTGGCGGTTTCAGGTTGGAAAGGTTTTGCTAGCGAAAAAACTGGGGTAACAACCAAGAGCGCGATTGCGACTAGAATCTTGCGGGCGAGTCTCAAATCCATTACTTCGTCCTAAATCGATGAAGAAAAAAACGATGTTGCACGGTCCATAAAACCTCTCCGCCACCGGTTTAAAGTGCGAAGTTAAAAGCGAAAAGTTAATCTGCTGGCAGTTAGGACGTAAGGGGGCTGTAACAATTACAGTAGATTGGTCAATAAGGCAATTCAACAAGGTGGTAAATCGCACCCATGTGGCGGTTTTGTGTTGTCTTATATTGTGTTATTAGCGGGGATCTCGAAAAATTTCGCTTCCAAAGCAATTCTTAATACTTTTGAGGACATGTTAGCTGGCGAACGATCTAAGCGACTTTAGGCTCCCCGGATAACTCGGAATTTGGACCAGGTGACTCGTGATTTTGAGCCAACCGTAATTCGGTATGCCGCCAGTGGTTAGGTTGCCGGTGTTTTCAACCGAATACCACACTCGTCCAGTTGAATTTTCTCAACCACGTTCGGTGCCTGTGTCATTTCGTCTTTTGCTTTTTGCGTTTTGGGGAACGCGATACAGTCACGAATATTATCCAAACCGCCGAACAACATCACGACTCGGTCAATTCCAAGCGCAATACCACCGTGTGGCGGCGCACCGTACTTGAGTGCATCCAACAAGAATCCAAATCGCTCTTGAGCGTCACTGTCGGACATGCCTAGCAGGCCAAACACTTTGGCCTGAGTTTCACTGTCGTGGATACGAATGGTACCACCGCCGGCTTCGTAGCCGTTGATGACCAAGTCATACGCCTGAGCACGAACTTCGCCGGGTGCAGATTCCAGTTTGTCCAAGTCTTCTACCAGCGGTGCGGTGAATGGATGATGCATCGCGACCCAACGATCGTTTTCCGGGTCGTGGTCAAACATCGGAAATTCGACGACCCACGAAAAGTGCATTTCGTTGGGATCATACAATTCCATTTCAGCGCCAATACGCTTTCGCAAGGCGTACAAGCTCTTGCAGCTGACCTCCCAAGTGTCGGCAATGAACAGCAGCAAGTCGCCAGGTTCACCGTTCATGCGGGTCTTGATTTCTTCCAATTCTTCAGGTTTGAAGTTCTTCGCAATCGGTGCGAATAAGCTACCGTCCTGTTCGACCCTAAACCACGCCAAACCTTTGGCACCAAAGTCGTCTTGAACCATCTTGGTCAGATCATCGACGCCACGACGCGAGTACTTTTCAGTCCCTTTTTTCGCGTTCAGGCCACGGACAAAATTACCGCCATCAGCCACCGATCGGAACACGCGAAAATCAACTTTTTTCGCGATGTCGGTGCAATCAACGATCTCCATTGCAAACCGCAAATCGGGAGCATCGTGGCCAAAACGAGTCATTGCTTCTTTGTACGTTAACTGCGGTAAAGGCAATTTTAGGTCGATATTCAACAGCTCTTTCGCCAGCTTTTCCATCATCCCGTCGATCAAGCCGGTCACGTCATCAGAATCGACGAACGACATTTCCATGTCCAGCTGAGTAAACTCGGGCTGTCGGTCGGCCCGCAAGTCTTCATCGCGGAAACAACGAGCAATCTGCACGTAGCGGTCGTATCCGGCGATCATCATGATCTGTTTGTAGATCTGCGGCGACTGTGGCAAGGCATAAAACGAGCCGTTGTGAACACGGCTGGGGACCAAGTAATCACGAGCCCCTTCAGGAGTGCTGCGGCCCAAGATTGGTGTTTCGATGTCGATAAAGTCATGCTCGGACGCGTAGTCCCGCATGCCTTTGATGATTTTGTTTCGCAGGACCAACGTGTCCATCATTTTTTGACGGCGGAGATCGAGGTAGCGATGCTTGAGCCGAAGGTCCTCACCAGGTAGCTCTTTTTGCCCCGGTACAAATGGCGGTGTCACACAGGTGTTTAAAATCTCCAAATGATCTGCGTTGAATTCAATTTCCCCGCTGGAGATTTTTTTATTGGCTTGGCCGTCCGGGCGCAAACCAACTTGACCTTCGACCTTGATCACAAATTCGTTGCGTAGCTTGTCGACCAGTTCTGCAGGAGCCTGTGTTTTGGCAGGATTAAACACAACTTGCGTGATTCCATAGCGATCCCGTAGGTCGATAAAGGTAACGCCACCAAAATCACGAATACGGTCAACCCACCCGCAAAGGGTTGCAGGTTGACCAACGTTTTCGGCTGTAAGTTCGCCACAAGTGTGAGTTCGTAACACGGCTGTTCTCGAGTCAGAAAGAGATCTAACGATTGTTAAAAGTGACATCTTCAAATAGTCGTCCCGTCGCGCAGTTTAGCGGCGACCGGTCAACACGTTTCGATGGTTCGTTTTCACAGAGGAACCAAGTGGTGCAAATGGCTGTCAAAACACCAGCGGTATCGAGAAAAACGGAGCGACAATATCGCAGCAAAAACACGATTCGAATAGGGG
>CAZORR010000010.1:27220-38152 GCA_964582115.1 uncultured Pirellulaceae bacterium | reverse complement strand
CACTTCGCGATGTCAAATGCTTATTTGTTCGATTTGGAAAACACTACACTACTGCAAGATAATTTTAAAAAAACTCAACAACAAGAAAATTGTAGCGTGGAATAACGGTCAGCGATTGCCGGACTGCGGATGATGTTGCATTTCAGAGCGGATACAATGGCAACAGCCATGCGTACATGAATTCCCTTTTGACGCCCGATTCACGAAGAGTCACTCTATCAAATAACTTCCTCATTTTCTGGAGCAACCTTGAATAATTCATCGCTTCCTTTCATGCTTCTTGTATTGGCATTTGCTGGACTTGGATCCTACTTCGGAAATCTACTTTCAAAAGACAACCAATCATTACAACTTCATGCTGTTACAGATTTTGAAAACAAAGGCAATGTTTCAGTTTTGACTGGGACGATTGAAAGCAGTACGTCTGGCTTATACATCTTTGATCACGACGCCGGGCAGTTGCAATGCTGGATGATAGATCAGAAATCTGGGGAAATAGTTGGCATTTTTAAAGCTGATGTCTTCAAAGACATGCTGTTCGATAAAGTCGGCAAGACGAGGTTTCGTTTGAATGTGAATCACGCATTGGAAAGCCAACACAAGGGAACCCAGACGAGAGCCGGGGACTCGACTTGTTTTATTACAGAGACAATATCTGGAAGGATCATTGCCTACCAAGTCGAGTACAACAAGAATGCCCTTACTCGTGGACGGCTACAAGAAGGTAACCTTAAAGGAGTTTGGAAAAGAACTTTTCGCTCCAACTAGCCACGTAATAAGTGCGGATGAGAGGACTTGAACCTCCACGGGGTTGCCCCCACTAGAACCTGAATCTAGCGCGTCTGCCAATTCCGCCACATCCGCTTGTCTGTTGCGACGACTGCCCACCAAGGGTTGGTTAGTTGAGGCGGTCGTTTGGAGCCCAGAATGATAGAAAATCTTTCGTCTTTGAAAAGCCGAAATCGGAATTTTCTAACCGGCGATTCATTCGGTAATCTTGAAATGCATCCTGTATGGATTGCCATTAACTTTGGGCATCGATTTTTTAAATTTGCTTGAGCGGTATTGGATTAAACCGATAAAGGGTTAATCAAGAGTTTTAACCGAGGATGCGGTTAATGGACATGCTTGGTTGGGTGTGTCTTACCGCTGAAGAACCCGAAACAACATCATGGTCAGGACCACGCCTCGTGCAGACCAGGCAATCGTTCGAATCCAATTGGAATTCACCAACCATTGGTAGGCTGCTTGGTCAAATCCTTTGATCAGCTTTTCATGGCAAGGCACTTGAAGTAGTGCCGTTGAGCCCCAAACTAAAATCACCAGTATCAAGCCAACATAGGCAAGTGATTTGTCGACGCCCACGAGGGGATAAACGATCAGCAAGACCGCGGTGACAAGCTCAATCAGCATCATTGGGGCGACAATGTAAGTGATGTTGTTCTGGTGTCGCTGTTGATAGCGTGCATAGTTCTCTGCCCCGACATCATCGAACAGTGGGTAGTGCACGACCTGCACCATCCAAATCAATCCCACCATAAATAAAGTCGATACGGCGTTGGCAAGCAAAATCACTGTCGGCCAGTTCATACGAATTGCCCTCTTGGCTAAATAGGTTCACTTCTTCAAGTTACAAGTTATCGTGCTGTCGGGGTTTCGGTTATGGTTTGGAGTTCTACCCGCACGTCACACAAAGCTCGTTATAACCGGTATCCGAATGAACGATTCACTTAAAAACAAAAATTACGTCATCGCTGGCGGCAGCAAGGGAATTGGCTTGGCGCTGAGCCAGCAACTGTTGAGCTCCGGAGCAAGCGTTCATGTGTACTCTCGTTCGGTTGGCGAGTTAGTGGCTTCCGACAATCTAAGCCACCACATTTGTGATTTTTCAAGCGATGATTTTGAACAAGCCGAACTACCCGATGAAATCCATGGAGCGGTTTATTGTCCCGGCACGATCAACTTGCGATCTTTTCGTGCGTTGAAGCTAGACGATTTTCGGCACGATTTTGAGGTGAACACAATGGGGGCTGTAAAGTTTCTGAAGGGAGTTCAGGCAGGGTTGAAGCGTGGTGCTGGTGAACAACCGACGAGTATTGTTTTGTTTAGCACGGTTGCAGTCGGCAAGGGGCTACCGATGCATGCATCGATCGCAGCCGCAAAAGGTGCGATTGAAGGGTTGGGGCGCTCGTTGGCTGCCGAACTTGCGCCGCACACGCGCGTCAACTGTCTGGCTCCTGCGCTAACCGACACGCCACTAGCAGCTAACTTTTTTTCGTCGGACGAAAAACGAGCCGCGATGGATGCTAAGTATCCACTTAAAAGATCCGGCACACCTGCTGACTTGGCTAGCATGGCGGCGTTTTTGCTGGGCCCTGATAGCGGATGGATAACGGGGCAAGTCTTGGGTGTCGATGGTGGAATGTCAGCGATTGGCGGTTGACCGTTATCGGACACGTCCAAACGGCTAATCGAAGTGGCTGCCTAATGGTTTGGCGGAGAACGTGACATTTAATCGAGTGGTTCCTCGTGACAGCTGAACTGTTCTAGAATCGACCTTGCGGTGACGAGCAAAAGTGCCCGTCCTACGGAGGTGATCGCTAATGCCGCGCCGTTAAGATAAAAGCCTAAAGGCATTACTACAAACACACTACCTAAAAGCTGCCTGAAGCCTGGCGACTCTAGCTACGATTCAATTTCGTTTAGACGAGCCACTGATTTAGGCGGGCCACTGATAGTCCACCGCCAGCAAGTACTATTTTCACGAAACTTGTGTGAGCGTTGACCTGACGTGTCAACAGATCGCCAAATACTTCTTTCATCAAGTTAACCGCTCCAACGGCGAGCCAAACTTTATGGGGGGAACTACGATGATCAAGCAGGTTACTGGCATCGATCTTTCTAGCAGCAGGGCACGATCTGGTTTGACCAGTATTGGAGAACTGATGCCACGATTGATTCGGTCTTATGAATTACAAGCCGATTTGATGCAACAAAGAGGCGAGTGCACAGCGTCGCCTGAACTGGAGTATCGGCATGCACCGATACCAGTCGGTGAGGTGCCGCAGGTTCAAGCGACCTTTGCTTGGTTTTAGCTTCTAAGTAAAAGCCTGATGCCTCAGGAGTTGACGTTGCCTAATCGGTCTTCGATAAAAGGTAACGTTAAAAAAAATCACCGCCGAGAGACGGTGATTCGGGCAAATGTCCGTACTGCAAACACTCCTACCGAGTAGAAGAGCCGGCTGGTTTCGTCGAAGAACCCGCAGGTCGCGTGGAGGAGCCGGCTGGTTTCGTGGAGGAACCTGACGGTCGACTGGAGGAACCGCTTGGTTGACGAGGCACGAAACCACCGTTGGGGAAGTCGATTTGTTTTGTTTTTGGCTGAGCTCGAACGCCCATGCGATTGAGTAATTTTTGCAAGTCGATGACTTGAACGGTGTTTTTGATAGCAGCCGCTTCCATTGACTGCACTGCACTCAAAATTCTACCTGCATTGGGATCATCATCGGTACTAATCAATGCGTCGGTACTTAAGACCAGGAAGCGAACCTCAGGTGAAATTTCCCCCTTCAGGTTACCTTCTGCGTCATGACTGGCAACAACTTCTCCACCATTTCGTCGAATCAGTTGGATCAGTCGATTGGTGTCATCATGACCATCACCATCCATATCAAATCGGCCTGCAAGGGCAAGCTTCACTGTAAAACCAGGATCCCAAGTAGGAGTCAGGATATGGTCGCCTCGCGAAATGGGGTCAACAATATTTTCATCAGCAATTCGAGCGACCGCCTGGAAGTTTTCGACTCGTATCACTTCAATGCGTCCTTTTGGGGTCGCACTTTCAAAATCAGTGACCGACTGATCGTAGACAGAAAAGGTACTGTTGTTGGTGAGGCCATGTGCGCGGCCGATATTAACGTAAACAGTATCTGTGGGTGAAGCGACGCGAACGATCTGACCGTCAGCACGGTCAAAGACTTCGTTGGTGAACTGATTCAGTTGAGTTTTCAAGTTCACATTGTCGCTTTCCAGCAGAGCAACTTGATTTTTAGCTTCGCGGAGCAATGCAGCGGCCTGCTGAGCAGCCTCTTCGCTTCTACGGGTCACGGCAGCGATTGCTTGCTTGCTTTGGTTAACTTCTTCTTTAAGAGTGTTTTCTTTTTGAAGCGAGGCTGCTTTTTCGGCGATCAGCTTTTCGTTTAGATTTTCCATTTCCTTGATCGTCGATGCCAAGGTTTCTTCTGCCTGAGCGATTTTCGATTTCGCGTCACGAGCCGCTTCGTCTGTTTGGCGAACTTGGATTGTGTAGTCTTTTCGCATTCGGTCTACCAACGAAGTCAGGTCAGCGATACGACTGCGAAGTGTCGCCAAAGTTGCATCCTCGTCGCCGGAGATCGGTGCTTGAGTTTCGACCCTGTAGACCTCTTGTGCAGTTCGGACTTCCGCGATGATGTCGTCGACAAGCTTCTTTTCAGCATCGCTCAAAGCTGAGTTTCCTGAAATCTGCTGCAAGTCGTTGATGGTTTTCCCAAGTTCAGACGGTGCTGTTCCAAGGTCGCCAATAATTGCTTTTAGAGCTTCAGCTTTAAGACCTTCAGCCTTGGCCAACAGAAGCGTCGCTTTGTGCTTCGCGTCAGACGCTTGGGCCAGTTCGGCCTGCTCGTAGGCTTTCTGGATTCCTAGGAACGCAACCAATGCCAAAATTAGCGCTAGCAACACCAATACGATAACGGCAATCAAGTACCCCTGATTTTCCCTAGCGGCCATTCCAAAACTCCTAATTGCAACTTTTAGTTGCGGTCTAATTTAAATGAACGACGATAAAAACGCGCGGATCGCACATTCTCTGTGGTTATCGGTGGAGACGATGGTCATCATCAAACATGGCTGACCAATCAGTACAAAACGATAAAGCTCCGGCAAAGTTACTTTTAAGCGGCGTCTTTGGTACCAAAAACCGAGAGAACATCCCGTTAAAAACTCCCAGATTACCTAATCAATTCTAAACGGGACCAAAAATAGTGTCAAATTTTAGTAGTTTCACCTATTCCATGGCCATCTTTATCGTTACTGCTAAGAACTCGGGCATCAGTCGGCAATTTTGCCTCAAACGCGATCGGTTTTCATGGGCTTAAAATGCCTCGATGGCACAGATTATTCAAGCGGCGGGCAGTGTCGACCAGCCCATCAATGACCACTTGGTCATAGCTGCGGCTGTCGGTGGTATCGATTCCATGCCCGGCAATTGCCTCACGAAGCGGTGCCAGTGCTGCGTCTTCGTGGTGGAATACCTCTACCAGCACATGTGTCAGTTGCCCTGTTTGGGCTGCTGCTGTTAGCAATGCGCCAATCCAACCATCGTCAGTAGATAGGCATCCGCGAGTCGTTTTCGCCGAACAATGGAAGCTACCTAGTGCACCGGCAGCAGCGATTTCATGGATCAATCGCTGATTTTCCTCGATTGTAATGGTTGAGTCACCGCAATGAGCTGCATCGACCAACAGTTTATAAAAGGGCTTGCCTGCGCTTTTGTTCATGGCGTTAACTAAGGTCCAAGCTTTGTCCAGATCTACGAATGTATTGAATTCCACGGAACGCAAAAATTCTAGCTGCCATGACTCAATACAAGAGTCTTCGACAGCAGCTTCACGACAAGCGCGATCATGCAGACGTATTAGTTGTTCGACGGCCGCTTGAAAATCAGGGCCTGTCTTGGCAGTTCCACCGGACATCCACGCCTCCAGTGATGTCGATGCGACACGGCGAACACCATGTTTTTGAGCACTTTTCAAACCTGCTACCAGCAACTGAACGACTTTGTCCTCGTCAGCCGGATTCATCGGGTCGCCCTCGCCGACCATCATAATGAATTGGACTTCGAGGCCGAGCGATTTCAGGCCATCAACCAACTCTGCCGTCACGTCGTCCTTAACACCGGCAAACAGTGAAATTTGCGCGCAGTCAATTGTCACAGGTGACTCAGTAACGAGTTGTTGGAAGTAGCTTAAGGCCTTGATCTGCCCGGCTTCGTCACGGGGCAAGTCACCCTGCTCCGTTGGAGCTAGTCCTCCAGCAAATTTTAGGTGGGTTGGTACAACCCCTAGACTTATGGGGGAGTGATTGGTGATTGATTTTGTGATCATGCTATCGTAGGTTGAATTGATTGCGCGAAAAAACTCAAAATCGACGAAATTGATGCATTTAAGCCGGTTGTTTAGGAGGCGTTAACCGGTATTTCTTCTTGATATTGTCTTGAAGCACCAAATGTCCATGGTCTTGTCGAGGAATTATTAGTATCTTTTTACATGAGACGACGGAGCCCGCACAGCGGGTAAGGGTTTAATAAACAGTGTTATTTTGATTTGCCGGAGTGCTGAAACTAATTTCCTTATTTAAGTTTAAGTGGCAGTTAGCACATCGGTGTAGTCAAAGTTGAGTTCGAACCTAGTGAACAAAGTCAAAATCCTATCAACATGTTAGTAGTCGGAATTGCTGGAGGGGTCGCCAGTGGCAAAAGTTTGGTCACGTGTTGCTTTCAGTATTTTGGTGCAACGGTTTTGGATGGCGACCAAATTGGTCACGAGGTACTTCAGCAGACTTTGTTGATACAACAGCTTGTCGATCACTTTGGAGATGGGATTCTTAGTGATGGGAAAATCGCCCGTTCTCGCTTAGCGCGGATCGTTTTCGCAAAAGCACCGGATGGGCCATCGGCTTTAAAGAAACTGGAAGCAATCACTCACCCACAAATAGGTAAACGGATTCTGGCTAAGCTCGAAACGGCTCGGCAAGATCCAAGCTGCCAAGCGTGCGTGTTGGATGCTCCCGTGATGTTTAAAGCTGGCTGGGATAAATTGTGTGACAAAATAGTCTTTGCCGAAGTTCCACTGGAAATTCGGATTAGCCGAACTCGCGAGCGAGGTTGGGATTCGGATGAGCTTAACAAACGTGAAAAAAATCAGATGCCAGTTGAATTAAAGCGTCAACTTGCAACTGATGTTATTGACACGTCTAGTACTAGAGAATCGACCTTTCAGCAAGCCAGCAAAGTATGGCTTGACTGGGGATTACACCTACCTAAAGAACTAAGGGTTCCTTCATCTCTATTTACTCCCAAGCAATAATCCCCCGCAACCCCTTCAAAAAAACGCCAGCGACTCCCTTCGCTGGCATGGAGTTCTGATGGCAAACACAAACGAACCAAATACTCGCCAGGTCCAAAATGGTAGGGTTAGTAGTCATAAAGGAAATTCTAATCGTCGACAGACTAATGGCTTTGACGATGCTACCAATGACAAGCTACGGGAAATCGAATCCTTTGGAGAGCCATTGTCGATTGCGGAGACGATTTCGCGGGAGTTAGGTAGCAAGCTGAAAGTTAGCAATGTGCAACCGGATTCGAAAAATTCCAAATCGCAAAAAAGTATCGACGTTACTGATTTACAGCAAATGTCGATTGAAGAATTGACCGTTTTTGCTACTGACACCGGCGTAGAAAATATCGAAGGACAGTCTCGCCGAGAGTTGCTTCTCGAGATTCTTAAACATTGGGTGAAGACGTGTGGCCTAATGTTTGGCCAAGGCACTTTGCAGATCTTGCCCGACGGCTTCGGTTTTCTACGCAGTCCAGCTTATCAGTACATGAGTTGCCCCGACGACATTTATGTTTCGCCAAGTCAAATTCGCAAGTTTAATTTACGAAATGGATCTGTCGTCCGCGGGCAGGTGCGACCTCCCAAAGAAAACGAACGTTACTTTGCGTTGCTACGAATTGAATCGATCAATGGTGTTAACCCATCCGATAGCGCTCAACGTTCGAACTTTGACGAATTGACACCACTGCACCCAGATCAAAGAATCGTTCTTGAGCACGATCCCAAAGAGCTTGCAACACGTGTTATCGATATGCTTGTGCCAATTGGATTTGGTCAACGTGGCTTGATCGTAAGTCCGCCCCGCGCTGGCAAAACAATGTTGATGCAAAAAATGGCCCGCGCGACGTTGGCTAATTACCCAGAAGCGTACGTCATCATTCTGTTGATCGACGAGCGTCCCGAGGAAGTCACTGACATGCAGCGAGAAGTCCAGGGGGACCGCTGCGAAGTCATTAGCTCTACCTTTGACGAACCACCAGCGCGACACGTTCAAGTCACCGAAATGGTGCTAGAAAAAGCCAAGCGGATGGTTGAATGCGGAACGGATGTGGTTCTGTTCCTCGATTCGATTACTCGCTTAGGGAGGGCTTGGAATTCCGAATGCCCTCAGTCCGGCAAAACCCTCTCTGGTGGGCTCGATGCCAACGCGATGCAAAAGCCCAAAGCGTTTTTTGGATCCGCTCGCAAGCTCGAGGAAGGCGGTTCACTGACCATCATGGCAACTGCACTCGTCGGCACCGGCAGTAAAATGGACGAAGTAATCTTTGAAGAATTCAAAGGTACAGGCAACCTTGAAATCGTCCTAGATCGCTCGCTGGTGAACAAGCGGGTCTGGCCAGCCATCGACATCAGTTCCAGTGGAACACGACGGGAAGAAAAACTATTTGAAGAAGATGAGTACGATCGGATCTGCCGAATACGGCGAGCCTTAAGTGAGATGAGTCCCGTTGACGCAATGGACACATTGACTGCGCGAATGCGAAAAACGGATACAAACGCAGAGTTTTTGATGAGTGTTAAAGTTGATGATGGTGCATTCTAAGCCTTGACCTTGACTTTTTAATTTCTTCTGCGCAACTACATGGAAGCTGACGTCATTTTGGCGGCGGCTTCTTTTTAATTCGCTACCACCCTGCCCCATCTTGTTTCCCAACCCTTTTACGTTCGTAAGCCCATGAAAGATTCCTCCGGCATCGACAACTCCTTCCAGCCGATCAAACCCTCAATCCAACAGTGGAACGGCAGCAACGGAAACGTTAACGGGTGCAAATTCGCCATCATTGTGTCGCAGTATCACCTGAACATCACGGGGAATCTGTTGCATGGAGCCATCAACACACTACAACAGCACGATGTTCCAGATACCAATATCGAAGTGTTTTGGGTGCCTGGAGCTTGGGAATTGGTCCATGCCACCAAGATGGTACTGCAACAAAACAAATTCGACGCGATTTTGACATTTGGCTGTGTGATTCGCGGCGAAACCTCACATGACCAACACATCAATACTACCGTCAGCAACTCGTTCGGACGCCTAACGCTTGAATATAACGCTCCAATTGCCTTCGGGCTGCTAACCTGTAACACCCTCGACCAAGCAATTGCGCGAGCTGGCGGCGACGTGGGTAACAAAGGCGTCGAAGTTGCTAAAGCCGCAATCCAAATGCTGGTTTTGCAACAAGAAATTCTCGGGTAGAATACTACTTCCGTTCATTCTCAATTTGATCATCAATAAAGACGCCATGTCACGCCGATCCCGCGCTCGCGAAATCGCTCTGCAACTGCTCTACCAAGAAGACCTCAACGCCGACCAAGCAGAGGATGTTCGATTGAGATTCCTGCATGGCCGTTTACTACATAACGCCAAGCTGGTTGAGTTTGCGAATACGCTAATTGCTGGAGTCCAACAAAATCTCGAAACGATCGACCGAGCACTCGAATTGACCGCTCATAACTGGCGACTGTCTCGGATGGCCGCGACCGATCGCAACGTATTACGATTAGCAGCCTTTGAAATACTCTTCGGCGATACCCCCGACCGCGTAGCCGTCAACGAAGCGATCGAACTCGCCAAACGTTACGGCACCAACAACTCGGCACAGTTTGTCAACGGAGTGCTCGATCGCCTAATGAAATCCAAGGACGAATTCGTTTCATCCGATTCCTGATATTCGAACTAAGCTGCTGTTACTGCGACTACTACCCAATTTTAGTTGAGTCTACAATACTCGCTTGTCGGTATAACTCCAACGAGACCACGAAAACCTGCCATGCCTTGGAATCCATTCAAACGAACCAGCGACGACGCCCCTTCCACAGACGATGCGCAGCAGCAATCTGCTGGCGACGAAACGCCTCAAGGCGTCCTGGGGCGATTCAAATCAGCGATGCGCAAAACCGTCACGATGCTCAACACTGACATTCGTGACTTGGTCAAAGACGGCCGGGTTGTGGATGACGAGTTTCTCGATGAACTCTATTTGGCTTTGATTCGCACCGACATGGGCGTTGTCCCCGCGCAGAAAATCCGCGACGACATTCACACTCGTTTCCGCGCACGTAAGCTTTTCTTTGACGACCTTACCGCGACCGCCAAAGAAACGATCCGCGAACTGATGGACCAAGGTGACGGCAATCTGGCTTCTGCCGCCTCGGGCCCCACCGTGATCATGGTCGTCGGTGTTAACGGCGCGGGCAAAACGACATCCATCGCCAAGCTCACTCACTGGTTCCGCGAACAAGGTAAATCGGTTGTCCTTGGCGCTGGCGATACCTTCCGAGCGGCCGCCGTGGCGCAGCTGTCCGTTTGGGCCGAACGAATGGGCGCCGAAATCGTTACCGGTCGCGAGAAAAGTGATCCCGCCAGCGTTGGCTACAAAGCGGTCGAGGCCGCCGTCAACACGAATGCCGATGTCTGTATCGTAGACACCGCCGGACGACTGCAAACTCAGAGCAACTTGATGGAAGAACTTACTCGGGTTCGGCGAGTGATGTCGAAAGTAGTCCCCGAAGCCCCCCATGAAGTGCTATTGGTGCTGGACGCCACGGCTGGCCAAAACGCGATCAGTCAAGCACGCGGTTTTTCCGAAGCCGCCGGTTGCACCGGAATTGTGCTGGCCAAACTGGATGGTTCTGCCAAAGGCGGCGTCGCGATCCCAATCCGCCAAGAGTTCAATTTGCCGGTTAAATTCGTCGGTTTGGGGGAATCCCATGAAGACTTTGCCAAGTTCAATGTCGATGAATTTGCCGACGCTCTGTTTGACGACATTTTGTAATA
>CAZORR010000010.1:10216-27120 GCA_964582115.1 uncultured Pirellulaceae bacterium | reverse complement strand
TGGCTTTCGAGTTCATAGCGGTTTCTCAATAAAAGACACCGGTAATCTCAAATCATCAGGCTACAATCTCCGACATGGCCAAACGTAAAACAACTCGAAGCTCCCAACCTGCCACGCGAAACACAAAATCCTCTGCGCCCAAAAAGCAGTCTAAAAAAAGGACCGCTACAAAAAAGGACGATGGTAAACAACGCCTCCAGCGCGTCATGGCCTCTGCCGGTGTCGCAAGTCGCCGCGAATGTGAGATCATCATCCAAGAGGGCCGCGTCGAAGTAGATGGACAGATCATTGTGCAATTGGGGTACAAGGTCGATCCAACCAAGCAAGAAATTTACGTTGACGCACAGAAGCTGACCATCGAAAAGCTTCAGTACTTCATGCTGAACAAGCCACCGGGCATCGTGTCAACTGCCAACGACCCGTCCGGTCGACCAAGAGTCATCGACCTGATCGACACTCGCAACCGAGTCTACAACGTCGGTCGTCTGGATCAATCGAGTGAAGGGTTGATCTTGGTCACCAACGACGGTGAACTTGCCAATCGCCTGACGCACCCGCGCTATGGCATTGAAAAGAAATATCACGTCCAAGTTGATGGGCAGCCTAAACCTGGCGACCTGCGACAGCTAAAAGAAGGCATTTACATTTCCGAAGGCCGTGTTCGTGCATCGAACATTCGCTTTCTAAAAAAAGCCGGTACGAACTCTTGGCTTGAAATCATTTTGGACGAAGGCCGCAACCGCGAAATCCGCCGGATGCTCGCCGCTATCGGTCACAAAGTTCGTGTGCTAAAGCGAGTCGCAATCGGTCCGCTGAAACTTGGCGAGCTTCCCAAAGGTGCGCACCGTCCGCTAACACCACAAGAACTTCGGGCGCTCACCCGAGCCACGGAAACGACCGTTAAAAAGAAGAAAACCAAACGGTCACCCAGAAAAACCACTGGCGCGTCGTCGACTGATCCCACTAAAAAGAAGTCTACTAAAAAGAAAACTACCAAGCGAAAATCGGCAGCCAGCAAAGGGCGTGGTGCAAAAAAATCCACACAGAAAAGCGCCGGCCGTCGTATCGCTCGAACAGCTAAAGCTCCTCGCAAGCCGCGACGCAAATAATCGGGCCTTAGCCAAAGTCGCCGTGCCGGTAAGTGATTAGCTCAAAGGCGTTACTACGTACACACCACCAGCGGTTGGTCTAACGTCTCCGCCGGAACAACCTCCAAGGCTCGTTTTAGCGTGTCCAGATTGGCATCAGGACCATAAGAATTTTCGGCCATGAAGCGCTTCCACGCTCGAGTGCCCTTCATGCCGCTGAACAACCCATGCAAGTGCCGAGTCGTTCGCGACAGCCAAGCGTCTGTGGTCAACATCCGTTCGACATACGGAAACATCGCTTCGACCAGTTCTCGCCGAGTCTTCACGAGCGCTGGGTGATCTTCCTGAACACCGAAGAAACGTTTATCAACCGCAGCAAACAAAGTTGGATTGTCGTACGCGGCTCGACCAATCATGACGGCATCGACTTGCTCAAGATGCTGATCAAATTCTTCCAATTGCTTGATGCCGCCGTTGATCTCGATCTCTAAATCTGGAAAGTCTCGCTTCAACCGGTAGATATCGTCGTACCGTAGCGGCGGCACGTTACGGTTTTGCTTAGGGCTCAACCCTTGCAACCACGCCTTTCGCGCGTGAACACTAAAGCGATCGCAATCGGCCTGTGAAACGATCGACACGAAATTATGCATGTCTTCATAACGGTCTAGATCATCGATGCCGATCCGGTGCTTGACCGTTACAGGGATGTCGACCTCTGCCTTCATCGCAGCCACGCATCGGGCGACTTGTTCCGGCCGAGCCATCAGCGTTGCGCCGAACTGTCCGTTTTTAACTCGATCGCTGGGGCAACCAACGTTGATGTTAACTTCGGTGTAACCCCACTGCTGAGCCAACGCCGCGCACTCGGCCAGGGCCTGAGGATCGTCGCCGCCCAGCTGCAGAGCCAGTGGCAGTTCTTCCTGGCTGAAATCCAAGTGTCGGGGTTTATCGCCGAACAGGATCGCTCCCGTCGTCACCATCTCGGTATACAACAGAGTGTGTCGAGTCAAAAACCGCATCATGAATCGGTAATGTCGGTCCGTGCAGTCCATCATCGGCGCGATGCTGACCGGGTACTTGACGGCTTTCGCAGTTTCAGAAGTAGGGAGCGAGGTGTTCATACTCAGATGGTAATTAAAATCACCCCGCGGACCAATGGCTGCGACGTAGCGTTTTCATTTGTTCTTTTTAACTTTCAAATTGTCAAAGCTCGCACTCCCGGTAGCGCCAAACAGTCCGACTCGTACAATTGCCTCCCGCGCGGCCACGGGAACTCGCAGCCTACGAAAATGCGTCTGCCATGGTTCCGTGTTCTTAAAAGGGCCAATGGTATGCACGTTTAAATATTCTCGTTGCTCATCATAAAAAGAAACGGTGACAGATGGCAATTCATATTCTCGGTTGCCCGCTACAACATTTTCACAGGCGAAGTCCATTTGAAAGTCCAGTACCGAAACCTTACGGCCATCGATGGCAAAGCCTTGCATCAACTGTGAGAGTTGCCCAGGAACATCGTTGTTGAATTTGATATAGCTACCTCCTTCGGACGCCTCTCGTTTTTGCAGCGTCATCTGACGCTGGTAATACCACCCCTTGGCAAAACCTTGCTTGTTCAGGCCGGCTTCAAAATCTCCATTGACCAAAGTCGGGTTCGCTGGGTCTGGTTTTACTTTACGTTCTTCTTCCGCAGCACCAGTCATGGGCACGAACAAAGTTGGACGCAGGGCCTTGCGAACCATTTTGCCATCTTGTTTTTCTAGCAAGAACAACGTCTGTTGATGTCGTTCTCCCATTGGCACCACAATCGTGCCGCCTTCTTTTAGTTGGTCGACCAGTGGCTGAGGTATGCTTTCGGGCGAGCAAGTCACAATGATTTTGTCAAACGGTGCATGCTCTTCCCAGCCTAAGTACCCGTCACCGACTTTAGTAAACACGTTTTTGTATCTGAGTTTCTTCAAAACCTTTGCGGCCGTTTTCCCGAGCGATTCCACGATCTCGATCGAGTAAACTTCTTTTACCAGAGGGCTCAACACCGCCGCTTGGTAACCGCTGCCAGTTCCAATCTCCAGAACCTTATCGGTTGGTTTTGGGTCCAGTTCTTGCGTCATGTAAGCCACAATGAACGGCGACGAAATGGTTTGCGAATCACCGATCGGCACACCGGCGTCCAAGTAAGATCGAGTGCGACGAATCGCTTTGGGAACAAACTGATGCCGAGGCGTGGTGTTCATCGCCTTCAACACTCGAGCATCCGTCACGCCTGCTCGCCGAACAGCATATTCAACCATCGTATGCCTGCGCTTCGCAAACTCGGCTTCGGATTGCGCGTTGACCAAGGTGACTTGGGAGGCGAAGAATACTGCCACCCCAACCGCTACAAGGCATCGAAAACACAATCGTGGTAGACTTCGCTGGTAATCGATCATCTCAAATAACTCTCGAAAAAATATACTGATTGGCGGAATGACTTCGTTGTCTATCGTCAATGTTTTAGCAAAGGCAATCAACGTTTTACCATGCGGACTCTAGCTTGTTGTCGATCGATAGTTAAAATTGCGGGATGGAAAACAATCACCCGATCGAAACTACCCAGTCGTCAAGCACTACCGGATATCCGATAGCAGTCGCTTATATCTTGCCGTTCGTGATCTACTCGGTGGTGATGTCATTTTACCCAAAATTCGCCGAATCATACGAGAACGATTTGAACGAAACGGTTGCCCAAGCAGCGACCTACGAAACATGGCTATATCTCGGGTTATTAGGCCTGCAAATTTTGCTTGCGGCGGGCCTGATCATTTTCTTCAGAAAAGTATACCTTGCAGCGTTTCCTTTTAAAATTTCCCCGTGGTCGTTTGTTGTAGGGGCAGTCGGGATCGTGTTGTGGGTCGTCTTGGCGGAACTAGGATTCGAGCGTTCAATCGCCAGCCAACTAGGCCTTGCAGAAAGCGTCGCGAGGCCGGGTTTTAACCCTGGAACCATCCAAGACCCCGGAGCGAAAGCACTATTCTTAGTGGCTCGATTTTCGGTTTTAGTGGTCGTCGTGCCAATCGTAGAAGAACTTTTTCTTCGCGGCTGGGTCGTCAAGTGGGTGGAAGATCCAAACTTTGGCATGACCAGCAAACCTACGTCACTTGTTAGCCTAAAAACACTCGGCACGTCAGCGTTGTTGTCTGCCAGTATCTACGGAGTATTAACGCACCCATTAGAGGCCATTGCAGCCTTCGCGTGGTTTGGAATGGTTACCTTGCTGGCTCGCAAAACTGGCAGTGTCTGGGATTGCATTATCGCCCACGCTGTGACGAATGGATTGCTGGGAGTCTACGTGCTGTGGTGGCAACAGTGGCATCTTTGGTAACAGGATACTATGCCGCCATCGACTGCATTTGATCGGCGACCAATGGTTCCTGTACAGGGCTGGCTTCGTTTTTTTGGAACGCTTCGGGGCGCGAATAAACATTGTTGACCAATCCCATCCAGAAGAACGCCAACATGTGCATCATGGGGATGATTGATACGTCGTGAAACATGCCGTTGACGCTATAGGCAACCAACAATACCACATTGATTAGTGCGAACTGACGGGGCCACAGGTCGAGCGATTGATTCCGCCAAACTTGCCAACTCGAAACGATCCACGTCAGCAACAAACAAGTCAACGTCCCCATACCGACGATCCCCATGTCTACCAGATAGGCTAAAAAGACATTGTGCTGTGTCAACTCACGCGTCATCAGCAATGGATTGGTTGTATGAGGGTTCTTCAGGTAGCGCTCTTTCGCTTCAGAATACTGAGCAAAACCAACCCCAAAAACAGGGCGGTCCTGGAACATGTCCCAAGCGATTTCAGCAAACAGCGGCCGCATTAAAGCGGACTTTGCCATCTCTGCTTGGGTCACGTCTTGGTCACGTTTGAACGAGATAAATCGATCCCCGACCAGCGGAAGCAAAACGATCGCCATCAATGTCGCGGTGATGATCATCATTCCTTTTTGATGTCGCTTACTCGGCCAAAACACGAAGACTCCCATGCCTAATACAAGCGCCAGCCAGGTGCTTCGCGTATAGGTCGAATACACTCCAAAAGTGAAAAACAACGCTAATGCCAAAATAATGATCTTGCTTCGAATGCTGACCGCACGAGGCCACCACATCAGTACGCAGCAGATGCAAACCGACAAAAAGATTCCGTTACTTACCGGGTTCAAAAACGGGCCTCGCCCGCGCCCCAAAAACTCGCGAAAGTCGGACGTAAGAATGTACTTTGGAAAAACAAGCCCGGAAAACCCACGAGTTTCCGCGAGTCCGGTGAACGTTAAGTACACACCAAACGCCACCATCATGGCTGCAAATATTTTCAGATCAGCAATCTCGAGACGAACCCAGCGCACCAAAAAATAGAGCATTGCAGGGAGGTAATTGAAAAACAGCAATCGTGCTAACGGCTGATTTCCGGCGACTGTAAAATCAGCGGAAAAGGTACTGCATGTAATCACCGCCAGCCAGCCAAGAATCACATAATCAATGAAGTTGAAGTGCTCTATCTTCTGACGATTCACTGCCCACTGCCAAACAAAGGCCAAAACAAGAACACCCAGCAAAAGGCGGTCGAATGTTAGCGGCAGCGGCCCAATGGACACATTAAAAAATTCATGCCCTAGCACACTGCCTACCAATATTACTGCGAAGCAACTTAGCGGGAACCAGTTTAGTTTTTTCAGAGCGCTGCCTTCAAAACGCAACAAAACGCAGACTGCCAAAAAAACAGCCGACACGAGCAGCATCAATATAAGTTCGACTGGCATCAGTATTACCTAACGGAGAAGCTCATTAGCGGTTGAAGAACAGCCGTTTCGTTACCTGCAACATCTTCAACACTCAATTCCAAACGGTAATCGCCGCTAGTCAAATCGTTGAACTGCACAGGAAAGTAAACGTAAAAATCGTGTCGTTGTCGCCGGGCGATATCCTTGATCGCTGGAAACTTTGCCGTCTGAACAACCTTACCGTTCGCGTCATAGATTACGATTGATCCGAGCAGTACCGTTTCAAATTGAAGGGAACCATCTAATCCGGTGAATTGTTTTGATGTTTGATTTTCAACCTCACAATAGAGCAACGTCTTTTGCGAACCAGAAAAATTGTTTGCTGCAAAAGACGTGAACTGACTGAATCCAGAAATCTTTGTGCAGAATGCCGCGTTGGTTAAGGTCAACTTAGGATCTTCGTGAATGACTGTAACCGGCTCGGCCTTCAGTTCCTTGATCGCGTCTTGGAGCTCTTGGAGCTTCAGCAACGCAGCAGAATTTTGATCGGCTATCTGTTGCGAAATCAAGTCGCTATGTGAAGTAGGCTCAGTGACTTCAGGCTTAGGTGGGACAAACTCATTTGGCGATCTGTCCAACTTTGCCAAGAACGGCACTGGGTCATTTCTTTCAGATACAATCATGGAAGAAGGATCAAATGAATTTGACTTTTTGTAATCTTCTTTTTCTTCTTCGGCCTGAGCCATGTCTGGCAAATCTCCAGCCCCCCTCAGTGGATCAATGTTCGAAAACGATGGTTCACTTGCCTCTGATGCGTCCGTTACAAAATCAACGACCTCAACTGTTTGGGTCGGCTCAGCACTCGGATCGACTTTGGCAATTTCAACTGCTGGAACCTCTGTTATGGTTTTCACCATCTCTTGCAGGATTGGTTTGCTTGGTTCTACAACAGGCTCGGGCGTTGGAATGCTTGGCTTGATCGGCGACGTCCGTAATGATTGAAATGAAGCCGCTGAAACACGAGGTGACACAGGAATTAAATTAGCTTCCGTTGTAACGATCCCATCCATAGGCTCATTGGCAATTGTGGGTTTGGTCGAAACGGTGGGCGACGCTTCTACTGTTTCCGGGTACGAGCCCATGACCGGGCTGACTTTGATTATTTGCTTTGGTTCTAAAGTTTGAACCGTTTGGGGCACTACTTGCTCGAGATTGGGCTTAAATTCCGGTATTGCCTTCGAGGCAATCGGAAGCAGCAGTTGAGCATTGTTGTTTGTTTGTGCGGGTTCGGTGGTTGCCGACAAAGAAGGCCGACGTATTTTTGCTAATTCTGAACCTGCCATGGCGACCAAACGAATCGGTGCCGATTTAGTGTCCGTCGACGTGGCAGCATGATTCACTGTGTTAGCACTGACTACTGTGGCAATGTCCGTTGCGCCGGCAGTTGTTAACGGCTGGAGCATCGAATGAGTTCCAACACTAGCGTCAGTTTTAGCCATGGTTTGAGCAGGGGCAAGCAAGTCTGAGTCTTGCTCCGGATCGAATGGATCCACAGCCGCCAACTTCGGTAGTTCTTTCTTTTTACAGCAGGCACACGACTCACATCCGTCCGTCTTGCATGCATCAGATGCTTTGCATTCTTCAGGAACAGGGGAAGTCGCAATTCCATTTTGATTAAATGCTGGAGCAATTGCAGGTGCTGGACTGGCCTTATTTGGAGTTGCGGTCAGCTTTATCTCCTCCGTTTCAGCCGTGCTCAGTACGCCTACAAATCGGGCTTGAGGCTGACGTGATGGAAGTTGAAATTCGTTATTAGCAGGTATGAAACTTTCAGCAGATGAGCCTTGCTCAACATCACTTGCAACAAAGTCATTCGCCAACCCAGTTTTGTCCACCTCAAAACTGTTTTCAGCAAAATTACTCTTGGTGAAATTACCATCGACTGAACCATCCGCAGCAGCTGCCTGACTCGGCAGAATCGGCAGTGGCAATTCCAACGACGATTGCCGTATGTTGGAGCAACCAGATAAAATCACCAAGCAAGCGAAAGACGTAAATGCGGTTAGTACTCGACCGTTGTTACCAACGGTGAATAAAAACGAAAAACGTTTTGCAACCAGAATCCATCCCGGCATTGCAGCACCTGTTACATAAAAACACATGAACTCGCAGCAAACGCACCCATGGTAATCGCTACGAAGAGATGCCGGATACTAGGAAAATACTGCCACTAGCAAAATAGAGGTTTAGCAGTTGAGAGTTGGAAATGGCCTTGGGGAGTTCCAGCTGGGGAAAAACGAATGCAGGTAGTATTAAGATGCTGGCAGATTGGAGATCGCAATTTAAAATAGATGTGATCTGGTAAGTGAGGCTGTTTTTTTGTGTTTCGCAGTATTAGTGGTCTGTCAAATTTGAATTGAGCAGTTTGCGTGAGTGAATGAAACGGATACTGCCTTACGATCCTCAAAATACGATTGGTCAATTCAGGCTGGTTGAACACTCAAACTTGCCCAGCCAAAACTCAGGCGAACCACGACCCAGCTACCGCTGATCTCGAATGTTTGTGACAGATCCCTACGGAGTTCGAATGACGAAAGGCCGAAGCCGTCGCCCTAGGTCAATTCAATCTTTACTTCGCGTTCACAGCGAACGCAACCTGCGTAAAGCCCGCTAACTGCGCGGCGTCAAAAGCACCGATAACAAACTCTAATGGAACAGCCGGATCTGGATGCAAAATTACTTTCGCGCTTGTATCAACCTCAGCCAATCGGTTGAGCCGGTCCTTCACGTCGATTAACGACTGCGCCGATCGTCGATCGACGCTCCAGACTAACTTTCCATTATCAAACTCAATCCTTACCAAAATATCTTCGAAGTCAGTCGGCGGAGGCGGCTGAACGGCTTCGCTTGGATTGGTGCCTTTTTCGGCAGCTACTTGGCTGTCCAGCACATACTCGATCGTTTGAAAACTAGCCGTCCAAACGAAAAATACTAACAGCAAAAACACCACATCGATCATCGGAGTCATTGCTGTATTTAGATCAGCATTAGCCGATCCTCGAACCAATGGGCTATTGCAACGCATTATCGTTCCTCCCGATAAACGGCATACTTAACATTCCAGATGCTGGCTTGCGCACAAGCCAGCATGATCGGTTCGACGGTCGAATAAGCGGCTTCGCGGCTACCACGAATACGAACTTCCATGCCCTCACCTTTTTCGGATCTTAGTTGAGAAAAACGATCCGTAAGTTGTTCTGCGTCAATTCGTTGACCACCCAACCACAATGATCCATCACGCTTAACATTGACCGTGACACGAGCAGTCGTTTGATCAAGATCTTCTTGCCCGGCCATCGCTGCTGGTAAATTCAATTCCAACGAAGACTCTTGTCGGGCTAAGTGACTACTAACCAAAAAGAAAATAATCAGAAGAAAAACGACATCAATCATCGGCGTCATGTTGATACCGATGCTCCGCTTGGAAAAATGTTTTGGAACTTGCATCACACGCCATTGCTTCAAAAGTTAAGTCGCTGCTGTCAAAACCTCAGCCTCGTCGGCCGTTATGACCACAGCTTGTCTGCCAACTTATTATATCGCGGCAAATCATCAATCGTACCGTATTAAATTTAACGAAAGTCCAACCACTGACCTTAAAGCACTGATTCTAGGAAAAAACCAGCACAAATGTGGGCTTTTTGCCGTTCGACACAATCAGCAAAATGTGCTTTAATGTCCTCACCAGAGCCTCTATCTCTACCTAAGATAAAAAAACACCGCAATCAGACCTTGCCTAATGACGATTGTCTGAAATAATCAATCAGGCGCTGCAGAATCTGTATTTTGCGAGTTTGCCATTTTCCATTCTATTTCACAGATTCAATTTACGCCATTCTTCAATTCTTTTTAAGAGAGTAACAGATGAAACATCAAACACATTCGCAACGCGGCTTCACACTAGTCGAGCTGCTAGTTGTCATCGCAATTATCGGTATCCTGATTGGAATGCTGCTTCCAGCTGTTCAAGCGGTTCGTGAAGCAGCACGACGTACACAGTGCTTGAACAACGTTCGCCAAATTGGTCTCGCATGTCATAACTTCGAGAGTGCTCAAAGTAGATTGCCTCCAGCTGTAATCGGTATTAGCTCTACCGGTGGCACACCAGCAGCAGCAGACCTCTCAAACACTGGAGTGTTATGTCAAATCCTGCCGTTTATCGAGCTTGGCAATGTTCAAGATGCGATTAACGTGGCTTCACCAAATGCACTTAACCCAAATTTGGCAGATGCCGACCAGATTCCTAACGCAACCGTAATTACAGATCTTACTGCAGATGTAGGCAATATCGATGGTGTAGCCACTAACAACATTGACAATTTTCTTTGTCCTTCAGATCCAGGTGCGAATAATGCTTCAGCATTCGTAATTGCTGACTGGGGTGATGGAGCGGAAACTGCACCAGGCGTAACATCCTCAGCGGACCTCGGTCTTAGCAACTACATCCCATGTGTCGGTGGTCTTTTGGTTCACTCTTCAGATGGTAGCATTCAGGTCGGTGGAACCAATGGAGTGACGGCAAGTTGGGTTGGTGCTCTAGAAAGTATCGAATCCGGTACCATCGAATCAATGCGAGATGGATCATCTAACACGATGTTGATCGGAGAATCACTTGGATCAGTTGCGACAGGCTCAAACGGCGTCAACACTCGTTGGTCGTGGGGATTCGGTGGTGTAGCAGCTGCACTTCGTACTGTTGACGCAACTCAGGCCTTCGGTGATTCAAACAACACCCGTGAATACCAATTTAGCTCGCCTCATACAGGTGTAGTTAACTTCGTATTCGGTGACGGGTCAACTCACTCAATTCCTAACACAGTTGCACCGCTGATCGCTGCTGGTCTAGGTGCTAAGAGCGACCGACAAGTTATCGGTGTAAACGACTTCTAAAACAGTTGTTGGCCTCTATTATCCGGTCAACACTCGGAATCACTATTAAAGTGACAACCAGAAAAGCACTGCTTTACAGCAGTGCTTTTTTTATGCGCCATTGAAAACCTTGTAGGTTCTACTATCGTAATCAACTCGATTGCGATAAGAATATTAGACCGTCAAACTTTAAATCATCTTTTTAAAGAAGACTGACGAGCAAAAACACATCCCTTCGCTTGTCGCTCGTTAGATAATAACCAAGCCCTCAGGATTTGATGCAATGAATAAAACTTCCGTGCTTATGCTTTTTATTGGTGCCATTTTGGGCATCGTGATCGGCTACGTGACGTTTTCCGAGAAGCCAGAATTTAACATCCAGGCCGAAGGCTTTCGCAAAATCAACTATGAAAACAAAGAGTTTAACTTTGAAGTGGTCAAGCGAATTGACGCGGACAATGTCGAAGTTGTAAAGAAAATACACGTACCGGCCGTTGGTTTTCTTAAAGGTTACTCAGCAATGCAGCAACTTGTCGACAAGTTGGTCGAACAAGGCGTGCTGGCAAAATCCCCTGGTGACGCCGTTAGCGAAACACCTCAAGAATAGGATGTCAAGGAAAGACGATAGCCAGATTGATAAGCTTACAAGTTTGTATTGTCACAGCTGACTCTCTGACGCCGATCGACCAGCCAAACACCGTGGGAGACTTGCCATCGGTCGAAGAAAAGGCGTCTAACCTGGCCCAACTGCACTGGCTGCAGCGTGTCGCCGACCGACGGTTGTTGATCCTGCATCAATTCGCAATCGCCTGCCGGTAAGCTCAGGAGCGATTTGGCCTCGGGCAATTGCTTGGCAAATTCTCCAGTCCATCCAATGCCGGTCGGGATCGCTGGTTTTACCTGCCAGGAATCCCAAGTGACCGCCCTTGGCTGTCGCAAACAGATCAATGCTGCTGGACAATTCAGTCTGACTAAACATAGCAAACGGCACCACGGGATCGTCCTTGGCAGCCAAGATCAACGTGGGCACTCGAATACCGCCCAACCAAGGCGACGAACTAGCGTCACGGTAGTAATCAATCGCGCTTGAATAACCCCAGGCAGGTGCAGTCAACTGGTCGTCAAAGTGAATCAACCGATTAGGCACCGGGCCTTTTCCAGGATCGATCAAGCCCTTTACTTGCCGGCGACGAATCTTAATCTGCTCACTCATACGGCGAATGAAATACTTTTCATACATCCGGTTTCCTCGATTTCGCAAGTTCCCGGAACATTCGATCAGGTCGATTGGTGGGCAAATTGCAACCGCCGAATCCACGATCGACTCCAATTGGTCGGCCCATTTTCCCAACGTTCGTAACACGATGTTACCGCCAATAGAAAATCCCACCAACGAAATAGACGACAGCGGGCTCATTCGACGCACGAAACGGATTACCGACAGCAAATCTTGGCTACACCCGCCGTGTAGATGGTTTTTTGAAATAAGCGTGCTATCGCCGAAGCCTCGCATGTCCACACGGATGGTTCGAACACCAGCTCGATTCAGTTTGCTGGCCGTACGCACCATGTAGGGCGATCCATGACAACCGCATAGCCCATGCAGCAAAACAACAATCCGATCACCCGTAATCCAACTATCTGGTTTGTCGTCATGGACTACTAGGCGATCGCCGTCAAATAAATCAACGATCGACGAAATGGCTGAATAAGGGGCTTGCTTTCCTTTGAAGAAATAGGCGCCTAGCGTTTGTGCATGGCACCCAGCCATGCCTCGCCGTGGGGAAAATTTGGGGAAATATTCACTTAAAGAAGACATCTCGTCAGTCTAGTCAAAATCAGGTCGCTTGAGAATCTCTGCCAAGATAATTGCTTGCCCAACTGACTTTTTATTGGCTAGTAGGCTCCGTAACTCCCGTACCATCGACATATCCTTCGCCCCAAAGATCTTCGGCGAAGGGTCGTCGGTGATGGTTTCAGTGTCGTCGATTACCCCTACGTTGTGGTCCAGATGCCGGCTAACGTTCTCTTTGACTTTTGCAGCGGCCGAACTGATCCCGCTGCCGAGTGCATCGGCATGGCGAGAGATACTGGTCGTGTCGATTGAGCTTTTTAGATGTGGGGTCAAACGCGGTTCGTCAATGATCGCCGATGAATCCAGTACAACCACTGGCTCCGCAGCAGGCGCGTGCGATGGCAAAGGTTGAGCGGGCCGTCGCGGTTGCGGCGACTGAGGTTGTGAAGGTTGAGACCGCGTTTGCGGGGGGCGTCTTTGCTGAGGCTGCTTCTGCTGAGACGGTTGCTGCTTTGGCTGAGAAGTGTTGCCACTCTTCTGTTGCTTACGACGCTCGGCCGCTTTACGTAAAAATTCTTCGATGTCACGAGCCATCGCTCAACCCTTTAAAAACCCAAACCAACCACAAGCAAAAGCGAATCTAGCTGACCGATCCACCAGAAATTGACTTTCGCATATCGGTGTCTGCCTGCACATTACGAAGCTTATAATAATCCAAGATTCCAAGTTTCCCTCCACGGAAACTATCTGCCATCGACTTAGGAACTTGAGCTTCGGCTTCCACCAAAGCCGCTTTGCTTTTTTCAATCGCGGCAGTGTATTCTTGTTCTTGAGCAACCGCCATCGCTCGACGCCCTTCCGCACGCGCACGAGCAACACGTGTATCGGCTTCCGCTTGGTCGGCTCGCAGTCTCGCACCGATGTTCTCTCCAACGTCAATGTCGGCAATGTCAATCGAAACGATCTCAAACGCGGTCTGCGAATCAAGTCGCCGTGAGAGCACGGCTTTGGAAATCATGTCAGGATTCTCCAACACGCGATTATGACTTTCTGCCGAACCGATCGCACTCACGATTCCTTCGCCGACCCTAGCAATGATTGTTTCTTCGGTTGCCCCACCAATCAACTGCTGTAAGTTTGACCGAACCGTCACGCGAGCACGAACCTTTAACTGAATTCCGTCTTTCGCAACCGCATCGAGTGAAAGACGAGCCGACCCACGCGGCGGGCAATCAATCACCCGCGGATAAACACTGGTCTGAACCGCTTCTAAAACATTTCGGCCAGCCAAATCGATCGCAGTCGCTTCTCGATAGCTCAAGTTAATCGTCTTGGCCTTTTGAGCTGCAATCAAAGCTCGAACCACCATCGGCACGTTACCACCAGCCAAGTAGTGTGCTTCCAACGCGCGAGTCGTCAACTCCGGGTCTCGGAGTTTCGCCTGAACCGACATGATTTTGCACGGAACGATAATCGATGGCTTGACCTTCTTGAAGGACATTCCGATTAAGTCAAGCAACCCAATGCCGGCCCGGCTGAACAAAGACTGAATCCACCAGCGAGCGTACGAAAGAACAACGATTGCAAAGATGACCAGGCCAAACAGTACTGCCAATACCGCGACCAAAGCAATCATATCCCACATCTTAAATTCACCCTGCTGGGCGAAATCACCTTGTACCGCGAATAAGACATTGGGCAAAACGAGTGAGCTGAGCATAACGGGATCCGAGAATCAAAGGTATTACTGATATCAACATCAGCGATTCTAGAGCATCCCAAAGCCACTAAACAGACGATAGGCCAGAAAATTCAATTTTCTGGCCTATCGATGTTTTTAAATTTTTGCTGCTCTTGCGTCTTGCGTCTAGCGTTTAACTCGAGCCGACTTGCCCTTCATTAACGCCTCAACTTCCGACAGAACCGCCATCGTCGTGTCTCCCGGCGTTGTCATCGCCAATGCACCGTGAGCGGCACCATAATCAACCGCTTGTTGTCCGTCGCCGGTAGTCATCAGGCCATAAATCAACCCCGACGCGAAACTGTCGCCGCCACCGACTCGATCAAAAATTTCCATTCCTGGTCGTTGGATCGAAACATTAAGCTTTCCGTCGGTCCAGCACAGTGCTGCCCAGTCGTTGATCGAAGCCGTTTTCACGCCACGCATTGTTGTTGCGATGGCTTGAAAATTTGGAAACTCGCTGACCGCCTGATCGATCATTTTCGAAAAACCCTCGATCGGCAAATCAGCCAAATTCTCGTCAACACCTTCCACGTGAAGCCCCAAACAGGCAGTGAAATCTTCTTCGTTGCCGATCATGACATCGACCAAGGGGGCGATGGCTCGGTTCGTTTTTTGGCAAGCTGGTTGACCGCCGTAATCTTCCCACAACGACGCTCGGAAATTCAAATCATAAGAAGTAATCGTGCCGTGCTTCTTGGCTGCCGTCAGCGCTTCCTTGATCACGTCCGGAGTCGTATCTGATAGCGCGCCAAAAATCCCGCCAGTGTGAAACCACCGAACGCCCAGCGTGCCGAAGATATGTTCCCAATCAATATCCCCAGCTTTCAGTTGCGACGCTGCCGTATGCCCTCGATCGCTACAACCCAACGCCGCTCGTACCCCAAACCCGCGTTCGGTAAAGTTAAGCCCGTTGCGAGACTTACGTCCCAAGCCGTCGTGTTCAACCCACTTTACGTGATCCAAGTTGACACCACCTTGCAACATCAGATCTTCTAGCAACCGTCCGACTTCGTTATCAACAAACGAAGAAACCAAAGCAGCTCGTTGCTTAAAACAGCGTCGCAGGCCACGAGCAACATTGTACTCGCCGCCGCCCTCCCAAGCCTGGAACTGACGTGTGGTACGAATGCGACCATCACCGGGATCCAAACGAAGCATGACTTCGCCAAGAGACAAAATATCGTAGGTACATTCGGAGGCAGGTTTAATTTGCATGGCAGAAGCCCGTGAAAGTTTAGAGTAAGTAATATAAAAGTTAGTTAGTAAATTTAATTTCAAATCTGAAGCTTGCCAGAGCACAAATCTCCACAACAAGCTAAATCAACATTTGTTTATTAATCGATGAATAGAGGTTGTAAGTGCCGTTGCCACAGATTGCCAGTGACGTTGCGAGCGACCTCGGTTTCAAACTGCTCTAACGCGTTATAGTAGCGATCTCCCATCTCGGCGGCGACTTTATAACCGACGTGCAGCAGCTGGCGAAAGCTAGGATTATAGTTAGGGTGAGCCTGATCATGACGGAGTGAAGTCGAAAATTTTTCGCTATCCCAGTCTTTGACTTGCTCTGCCGTCGGTAGTTGGTCAGCGTCCACGTCGATTACCGTCGCGTAGGGAGCACACAGCTCTTCACTTCGCGCCAGCGCACTGATGTAGACCTCTTTGGCAATCTCCAGGCCTTCACCACCAGCTTCGGCCAACCCAATCAGTTCCTCCAGCCAAGTCGTACCAGCAGTCTTCACATGTAAGCCAGCACCAGTTCGCTTCAAAGCTCGTTTAATGGCTGGGTAGATCGAAAACTTGTCCGACCCGGAATGAACACTCAATTTCAAATTCTCTGGCAGACCGAACTCGGCAACCGCAAACGCAATCGCAGCCAAATCGTCATTGAACTCTTTTTCAAACTGAGCTACGTCGCCCACGTAGTCCACGCCTTTATTGAAACGGCCGGTAAACTTCGGTGCGATGGTTTGCACGGGAATGTTTTCCTGTGCAATCGCTGCCAAAATGAAGAACATCTCCAATGGCGTTTGCGGAGTCTCCGTTTCATCCATTGAAATTTCCGCAATCAAATTGTCATCGCCCCGCCGGCCAGCGATGTGACGGTAGATTTCGCCCGCCAATTTGACTGCCCCCAGAAACGAATTGGCCACCTCGCGAATCGTCTGTGGCGTGACACTGAAAGAGCCTGCACCCGGAATTTCCAGATCGCCTAAATACTTGCTGCACTGCTCAACAAACGCTTCCACAGCATCCGCATCTGCCGGACGCCCGATCGCATCAGCCACGTCAATGGTGAAAAAGTCATGGCTGTCCACAAATGGATCGACGGTTTCCAAATTGATATGATCGGCATCCAGGCGATACGGGCCGTCATACTCTAACGCCGCTACCGCAGTATCTGCTTCCTCACGTAGAGACACCGGCGACGTTCCAACCGTTTTGTGTTCTCGGTTGGATTTATTCCACACCGGAGTGATCTGTATGCCAGCGGCTCTGGCATTTACGATCGCTTGCAGCTGAGCACGTCCTTGGTGTAGAAAACGATCGCCCAAACCAAAGCTGTATTTTTCTAACTTCATTTA
>CAZORR010000010.1:0-10116 GCA_964582115.1 uncultured Pirellulaceae bacterium | reverse complement strand
GTCATGCAAGCGTAACCACCATCGACAACAATTTCGGTGCCGGTCATGAACGACCCAGCTTCGGAAGCCAACAACAACGTGGCCCCGTCAAGCTCGCTCGAATCACCAAATCGCTGCATCGGCGTGTGGCCCATGATCTGGTTAACACGTTCAGGTGTCAAAACTTTACGATTTTGTTCGGCGGGAAAGAAGCCAGGTACTAGTGTGTTGACGCGTACGCCTTGTGTTGCCCACTCGCGGGCCAAGTTCTTTGAGATGTTATGTACGGCTGCTTTGGTCATCGAGTAAGTGAACACTCGCGATAGCGGAATCACACCCGACATCGATCCAACATTGATTACTGATGCTTTGATTTTGTTTTCGATAAAGTACTTCCCGAAGACCTGACAAGTAACAAAGACTGCCTTCGCGTTGGTGTTGAAGATCCGATCGTACTCATCTTCGGGCACGTCTAAAAACGGGGTTGCCGAATTCACGCCTGCACCATTGATCAACACATCAACCTTACCTGAACGCTCCACAACCGTCGCCAGTAAATTCTCCAAGCTCTCCCGCGAAGAAACATCGACTGGCACAAAATACCCCGTGCTACCCGCGGCTTCGATGGCAGCCAATTTGCTCTTGGCTTTCTCTTCACTACGTCCAACGACCACGATCTCGGCTCCCGCCTTGGCCATTGCCACTGACATCGCACCGCACAGTTCGCCCGTACCGCCAATCACAACGGCTGTTTTTCCGGACAGAGAAAATAATTTTTCGATCGACATTAGTTTGGCAGCCACAAAGCGGACTGTTGATAAAGGTAGATATTGAGTGTTAATTTTTTTCGTGGCCGAACTCGCTTGAGTTCGGCCCACTTGAAATCAGAATTGCCCGTCTCGACGCAGCTTAAGCCGTCTTGAAGCTGGAAACATCCCAAGCTTCCAATCCGCATTCGGTAGCAATCTCATTGAAGCCCGCAATTTCTGCGGCGCTAAACAACAGTCCGCCAGCATCCGTAGAAACCTTGGCCGCATTGGCTTCGATTTGCCCTGGGAAAATACAAGTGTCGCTGTTGCCATGACCTAGAACATCTTCCAGAACCGCCTTCAAGTTTTCTTGCTGGCTTCGGCCTTTGGCGAACAACCCAGCGTTCATCGCATCTGGATGAATCACTTGGAAGTAGAAGTTCGTGGAAGCCTTTTCACCACCATCAACTTCACGGCCTCGCAGCGTTGGCAAAGAACCACCGATCAAACCACCGACCAATTCATTGATCAGTGACAACCCGTAACCTTTGTGCCGGCCAAAGGGCAACAACGAAACCGCTGCGTTAGGATCGGTTGTCTCATTTCCGTTGGCGTCCACTGCGGCACCGGGTGGCAATTGCTTTCCTTCACGTTTGAACTGCTGGACTCGGCCCATCGCAACGGTCGAAGTCGCCCAGTCAATCACCACGGGAAAGCCGATTGCGTCTTGAGTCGGGAAGGCCCAACTATGCGGGTTGGTGCCTAACGTTGGATGCTTACCGCCGAAGGGAACAACTTCCGCCAGTGTTGACGTACAGTTCGTATAAGCAATGTACCCACGTAGCGCCGCTTCCATCACGTAACCACCACCCCACAAGTAGTGGAAAGTATTGTCAACGCTAACCTGCCCTACCCCGTATTTGTCAGCCAGTTCGATGCACCGCTCGATCGCATCAAAGGCAACTGATTGGCCTAACTTCAACTTGGCATCCCAGATTTCAGAACCCTCAAACCGACAAGGCCGCTTTTCAATCTCTGCACCAGGAACACACCCGCCAATCGCACTGCCAAACAAATGGTCCAAGTGCAACGCCTTCAACGCGTTATGTGTCCGAATGCCGTAGTGCGAAGCCATCTGGCAAAACTTGGTCGCTGCAACCGCTTCGGTTTCATTATAGCCACGATGCAAGTAGGCAGCGGTGACCAGTTGGTTGTGTTTGTCCACGTCAACCACGTACATCGCATCACTCTCAGGCTGCTTCGGCGTTGCCGAAGCAGCACCAGGCAACTTGTTCGCCTGCGCCAATGGCGGTTCGCCCGCACAAAACGCGATCGCATTTTTGGTGGCCATCGTTGCTTGGCGAACAACCGACTCATAGGTCCGTGAGCCGATGTGTGAAGTGATCAATGTGTTGGGAGTAGAAAACAACGGGTGATCTGCCGGTGGCGGCTCGACATCCATCACGTCTGCACCGTAACCGCCGACTTTCCCAGCCGTCAATGCTGCCGCAATGTCGGTTGGATTAACGATTTCCCCGCGAGCACAATTCAAGATGATCACGCCGTCTTTCATTTTGGCGATCGACGCTGCATTGATCAAATTGTTTGTGCTGTCATCCAAAAAGCAGTGCAAGGACACGATGTCACAAGTGGTCAGTAAGTCTTCCATGGACTCACAACGAGTCACGCCGTGCTTGGCCGCGAATGCTTCATCCCAGTAAACGTCATAAGCACAGCATTCAACACCAAATGCATTTGCTCTTTCGATCACGGCCTTACCGATTCGCCCCATGCCAACGATGCCCATGCGTTTTCCCATGATCTCGTTGCCGGTGATTCGCTTCCAATTCCCACCCCGAGTCTCAGTGCCGACTTCAAACACCTTCTTTGTCAGGCTCAATAACAAACCGAACGTGTGCTCGGCGACGGTGGTATGATTCACCCCAGGGCAAAACCCGATCGGCAAACCTTTGGAAGTCACGTAGTCTTTGTCTATTTTGTCGATCCCAATCCCGTACTTCGAAATCCATTTTAGACGAGGCAATGATTTGTCGATCACTGCGGCAGTAATCGCGTCGTCGCCGCAAAGGAATCCATCAAAATCGCCAGCCAATTCGAGCATCTGAGCTTCGGTCAGCGGGCCTCGCTCACGAACAACCTCCCAGCCTTGCGACTCTAACAAATCTTGGTGTGAGCCGGGTGTGTCTTGATAAGAAGTGGTGGTCAGAAGAACGCGAGTTGTCATCGATCGAGCGTATGGGTTTGAGTAACGAAGGAAAGCGGCAAATTCTAGTCAAATCTTGCCTTCAATGTCAGTCACAAACCCAATGGCGAACTGGATTTCCAAGCGAAAAACTCGAATCGCGATGCCGGTCAAACACTAGCCGAGCAACCGCCCAAACGAGTAGACTGTGGCTGCGTCAGTTCGCTAGAGCTTGGGCAAACTTGGCCGACTCGGTTCTTGCCAATACTAGGGTCCGCTTTACCGCAAACACCGTCGTCAAGGTTGCCACCGTACACTGTAACTTTTAATACGCCCCAAAAAAGAGGAACACCAATGGTTGAAATCACTGTCGAATACCAAGGCTCCTTGCGCTGCCAAGTCGTCCATCAACCCAGTGGCTGCGAACTGTTGACCGACGCTCCTACCGACAACCAAGGCAAAGGCGAATCATTTTCACCTACGGACTTACTGGCCACCGCGCTGGCCAGTTGCATTTCAACGATCATGGGAATTTACGCCGAGCGTCACGAAGACCTAAATTTGAACGGCCTGAACATCAAAATTGAAAAGCACATGTCCGCTGAAGCGCCCCGCAGAATCGCCAAACTACCGATGGTAGTCAACTTCCCAAGCGGCATTAACGACAAACATCGATCAGCACTCGAAGAAATCGTTCAACACTGCCCCGTCCACCGCAGTCTTGATCCGAGCATCGAAACCCCCGTCGTGTTCAACTACGCTGACTAAAACCAACGTGCTAGCAAGTTCGTAGTAACGCCTTTAGGCTTAAACCCGACACCAACTTACCGCCCCGCAACTGACCAACAATACATCGATCCATCAGCTCTGATATTTGAGTTGTGACAGATTCTGATATCCGTTAAACCTACTGATTGGTAGTGCCCTTGTTTACGGAGAAACTGGTCGTGTTCAGCAAAGCATCACGAGACGCAAAACAACTTCAACTGGCCAAACAATTTGTAGAGGCTTTGGCCCACAAATTGGACAGCAAAGTATCGATTCGCTTATGGGATGGTTCAGTCGTACCGCTGGGCACTGACCCAATTCCCGGCTTGGAACTTTCGCTCTCAGGCCCCGGCGTGATCGGATCTTTGATACGTCGCCCCACGGCTGAAAATTTGCTATGCCACTATGTCCGGAAGCACATTGACTTCCACGGTGCCGACATGGTCACTTTTATGCGCAAGATGAGAGTCAAAGGATCGCGGCGGCGTTCGAAATCAATCTCCAAATCGCTGCTGCTAAAACTGGCTTATCGATTCGGATTCGCTCGCAACCTAGACGCGACGACCTCTGTTCGATTCCAAGGGGAAGACACCGGCAAAAATCGCGTCCAAGCTGATAATAAGGACTTCATTCAATTTCACTACGACCTGAGCAACGAATTTTATCGTTTGTTTCTGGACGACGAGATGGTCTATACCTGTGGCTACTTCCGTGACTGGAATGAAACGCTCGAACAAGCTCAACTAAACAAACTAGAAATGATCTGCCGAAAGCTGCAACTCAAACCCGGCGATCGCATGCTGGACATCGGCTGTGGCTGGGGAGCTTTGATTTGCTATGCGGCAACGCATTACGGTGTCCAAGCCCACGGCGTCACATTGTCAGAAGCCCAAGTTGAACTAACCCAACAGCGAATTCGTGATCGCGGGTTAGAGGGGCAAGTAACCGTCGCGCTTTGTGACTACAACGACGTCGATGAAAAATTCGACAAGATCTCATCCATCGGAATGGCTGAACACGTCGGCATCGACAACTTTCGTGGCTACGTCGCAAAAGTCAAATCGCTACTTGAGCCCGATGGATTATTCTTGAACCATGCGATCACCCGCCCAGCGAAAGAAAGCAAAAAGAAGTTTCGCAAACAGTCTTCTGAGCGACGACTGTTGAGCAAATACATTTTCCCTGGTGGAGAACTGGATCACCAAGGGCATGTCCAGGACGAACTGGAAGCCGGTGGTTTCGAAGTCCACGACGTTGAAGGGTGGCGTGACCACTACGGTCTCACCTGTGAACATTGGGCCAAACGACTCGAAGCCAATCGAGAGGAAGCGATCGATCTGGTCGGCGAAGAAAAATACCGCATGTGGTTGCTCTATTTAGCTGGCGTCACCATGGCACTGGCCGACGGAACGGCTCGGATTTTTCAAACCGTCGTTTCCAATCGAACGGAACGTGGGCACTCTGGAATGCCGCCGACACGCGAGCATCTCTACGAGGGTTTATTAGCTGAAGAACGTCAGGTCGTTGAGCACGCGGCGTAGTATAGCACAGGATGTCAAAAGTGCATTGTTTGCCTTTCAGCCTTCAGTTGTCACGCCATTTAGCTTGAGGATAAAAATGGTCAATCGGTTGTTGTTTGTGGTGCTGCCCGTCAGCCTACTCGTCATGCCGCACGTATTCCATTTGGCCTGCGTAGATTCAGGATTCTATTTCGCCAAGGAAAGCGGCGCCGTTGAAACCATCACTGCCGTTTTATTGGCACTTGCGATTGTCGCCGTACTTCACCTGCTGGCAAAGTTATTGACGATCAGCAAACCAGCCAACACGCACCAATACGTAAAACTCTCCGTCCTCTGGACCGTTATTTTTGGGCTCGGCTGTGTTTATTTCTTAGGCGAAGAAATAAGCTGGGGGCAACACCTAGGTGGCTGGGAAACCCCAGATGCCTGGAAAGAATTCAACGATCAGAATGAAACTAACCTCCACAACACCTCTGGTTGGCTCGACCAAATCCCTCGTACCGTTTTGACGATTGGCATTATCTGTGGTGGTGTTATCTTCCCTTTACTGCGTCGAGGCGAAAGCCAAGGCCGACTAGGCGAGGATTTCCTGATCCACTTTATGCCTAGCAAAAAATGCCTTTGGGCGGGTGCATGCGTCGCCGTACTGGAAGTGTTACTGACCGTGGGCAAAGTCACCGACACGACACTCTTGCCTAACTTTGGCGGTGAGATCAAAGAAAGTTTGATCGCGATGTTTTTACTAGTGTATATCGTAGATTTTTCTGACCGAACACTAACACCATCAACTAACGGGCAACACACCCCCAACGACAACACTGTTGCATCAGCAACGAACTCTTAGACGACTGGTTGCTGGCTAGGCGACCGTATAAAATTGAAACCGACAGTCGATTTGAGTGGCATGAGAGTAGACCGATTTTAGCACTCACAATTTTTCGATTAAAAATAAATCCTGAACAGGCCCCGTCAAATGTTAAAAGAAAAACTACAAGAAATCATGGCTGCGTCGGCAAGCAAGTTAAGCCCCGAAGCCATGGCTGTCGTCAAGAAGTCAACGCAAGCCGTTGCTGACTCGATCGCCAGCAGGAAAATCCCGGCCGTGAACGATGCGTTGCCAGAGTTTACTCTGGCTGACAGCACCGGGAAATCTCACCACTCCAAAGACTTGGTTGATGCCAAGCAACTGATCTTAACCTTCTTTCGGGGCAGTTGGTGACCATACTGTGTCTTAGAGCTGTCAGCTCTTAACGAATACTTGGAAAAATACACCGCCGCTAACTCATGCCTGTTTGCAGTGTCTCCTCAGTTGCCAGAACATAGCCGTGCGACGATTGAAAAGCACGGCCTGAATTTTGAAATCCTGTACGACAAAGACAACCTGTTTGCAAAGCAGTTGGACCTAGCGCACGGCTTTCCAAAAGAATTGTCGGATATCTACCAAGGTACTTTTGGTATCGACGTTGGTGGATCCAACGGCACCACAACCTGGGAACTTCCCATGCCATCGCGATTCGTGATCAACCCAGACCACACGATCAAGGCTAGGGAAGTAAACGCCAGTTACTCCAACCGCCCCGAACCCGAAGCAACGCTACAAATAGTAGCCAACTGATCGGGCCAGCAAAGACAGTGACCGTTGCTCGCAAGCCTGACCAAAACTTGGAATCAAAACGCATGACTAGCAGTAAGCAGGTTCAAAACTTTGGCAACAACGTATCGTTTACTCCGGCAACGATTGCCGAACCAAAAAACGAAGTAGAACTGCTGCAACTCCTAGGCAAGCACCGTAACGAATCGATTCGCGTCGTCGCCAGCCGTCATGCTTGGAGCGACGCGATCGTCACTGACGGCCTGCTGATCAGCGTCGGCAATTTCAACCATGTACGTATCAACGCAGACCGTCAAACGGTTTCCGTCGGTGCTGGATGCTTGGTCAAACACCTTGTCCAAGAGTTAAAACCCAGTGGTTTGACACTTCCTTCGTTGGGCTTGATTGACGAACAAACCGTCGCGGGTGCGACCGCCACTGGAACGCACGGATCGGGCAAGCACAGCCTTTCTCATTACGTTCGAAGAGTGCGTGTCGCACATTTTGATCCGCAGACCGACGAACCCATCATTTCTGAAATCGACACCGGCGATGACTTACTTGCCGCTCGTTGTTCATTAGGACTGCTAGGGGTCATTGTCGAATTGGAACTAGAAACGCGCGATGTCTACCAAGTTCACGAATATTCTCAGCGCCACGAATCAATCGAGAGCATGCTGGAAACAGAAAAAGCATTTCCGCTACAGCAGTTCTTTTTAATACCGTGGGGCTGGCATCTACTGGGTCAGCACCGATCCGAAACGGACCGGCCGCGCAGTCGAACCGCCGGGCTGTATGGCGCCTACTGGCACTGGGGAATCGATTGGGGGCTGCACCTGATTGTTTTTCTGTTGGTCAGGATTTTGCGATTCAACGCGGCAATTCGAGGCTTCTTTCGTTTCGTTTTGCCACTGATCGTTGTACGTAACTGGCACGTCACCGACGACTCACATGCCTTGCTGACGATGGAGCACGAGCTGTTTCGTCATATTGAAATCGAATTGTTTGTGACTCGGCCTCAACTCAAAGCGGCTCTTGAACACGCTCAGCAAGCGATCTGCGTTTTCGGTGGTCAACAAACCGCTGGAGAACTTAAAAAAGCAATTCCCGAACAACACCACGGCACCTACTGCCATCACTACCCCATTTGCGTACGACGTGTGCTCGCCGATGACACCTTGATCTCAATGTCCAGTCCGCTCACTTCAGGAAATTCACCACCAAACACTGAAGCCGGCGCCGACGAAGGCACGCATGACGATTGGTACGCGATCAGTTTCATCAGTTACGAACGACCGGACCGGCGAGCAGGATTTCTGGCGTTTGCAGAATTTTTAGCATCGTCGATGCGGACTCGATTCGGCGCCCGCTGCCACTGGGGCAAGCACAACCCTTTAGATCGAAACGCCAACGAACAGCTATATCCGCATCTAAAAACCTTTCGCCAAGTCGTGCAAAAGTTTGACCCACACTCACGTTTTTCAAACGACTGGCTACGACGCGTTTTACTGAAAACCTCATCTGAAAACGAATCATCAAACCGCAGAACCAATCAGACCCCTCAAGGCTGAATCAACGTCGACTTTGTCTGCGCCGGTCCATGCTTCCGAGCTTTGATTCGAACGTACGGGGCGATGAATTGACTACGATGTTCAAAGCTACCAACCGCAGCGTCCCGCTTGGCGTGCAAGGGTTCCGTTAGGTCTTCAATGAACAACCCCGCTCGGCACATGTGCCCGATTAGCTCTTCCCAACGGTGGATGTACTCTTGCGTCCCATCCTCACGAATCAAATTCGGTTTTGCCGAAGCCGGCAGTGGCTGCTTGAAAAAGTAACTTTGCTTTAGACGGTAGCTGCCCTGTTCAGGTTCAATTCCCGCTTGCATGCTGGTGGGTTGTTTATGTTGGCTGATGTAGACCCCGCCATTAGTCAAGACTCGAGCGACTTCTTGGTAGGTCTTGGTCACGTCGGGCAAGTAGCACGTGCTGACTGGGTGGATCACGATATCAAAGGTAGCATCGCCCAATTCAGACAGCTCGTCCATCGAGGTTTCGAGCGTGCGGAGGTTGAGGTTTCGCTCGGCCGCGACCTTCTTGTCCAGTTCAAGCATAACGGGGCTCAGGTCGACCACGGTTACTTTGGCACCTGTCGCGGCGTAGATCGGGCCTTGCCGCCCACCACCAGCGGCCAAACAAAGCACTCGTTTGCCAAAAATATTCCCGCCAAGCCAGCCGGGGCCATCGACGGATGCCAGCGGATCTGCAAAATCAATCTCTCGGGCAGGCCGAGCGAGACGATCTTGCTTTTTTGCGAGTCGATCCCAAGCGGCTTTGTTGTGCCAGTGCTTTTCTGACGGTTTCATGTTTCACTATGTCGATAAATTCGTTGTCAAATTCTGATGAAGCCCCGATACCACCGCTGGCGCAGTTTAACTACCCGCGTGAGGTGCGGTTTGTGGACACCGACGCGACTGGTTTCGCTCATTTTTCCAGCTACTTTCGGATGATGGAAGAAGCCGAATACGCGTTTCTTCGCAGTCGAGGCCTGTGTGTGGTGCTGAAAGACGAACGAGGTACGATGGGTTTTCCGCGAATTAGCTGCGAGATCGACATCGTGCGGCCGCTATCTTTGGGCGAACAAGTCGATGTTAGCGTATCGCTGGTTCGAACCGATGGCAAACGGGTGGTCTATCAGTTTAAAATCATCGACGATAGCGGCGAGGTTGCGGTGACGGGCCAGTTCTTGGCGGCATTGTGTCGTTTTCCTGATGGCAAGTTGCCTTACGCGATCTTATTCCCACCCGGACTGACGGAAAAATTGACTGCTCCAATGTAAAACAAAGCAGCTGCCCTGCTCCACCACCGAGCAACCGATCACAACAAAACCTACCTTCAAAATTCACTTAAAAAAATACTAAACTGCCATGCCTGAAACCGAATTGCCCTACGATGCTTTGCTGGTCGTTTCCTTTGGAGGCCCCAACGGCCCTGATGACGTCATGCCGTTTCTAGAAAACGTGTTGCGAGGAAAAAACGTTCCTCGCGAACGCATGTTGGAAGTGTCCGAGCATTACCAGCATTTTGGCGGCAAGAGCCCAATCAATGACCAGAATCTCGCCTTGATCGAAGCCATCAAAGCAGACCTGGCCGCCAACGGAATTGACTTGCCTGTATACTGGGGCAACCGAAACTGGCATCCGATGTTTGCGGACACGCTCGAGCAAATGAAGAAAGACGGCATCAAAAAGTCGTTAGCGTTCTTCACATCGATTTTCAGTTGCTACTCTGGTTGCCGACAGTACCGCGA
>CAZORR010000009.1:40318-43186 GCA_964582115.1 uncultured Pirellulaceae bacterium | reverse complement strand
TGCCACTGGTTCATCGGCAAACGTAGACTCCACTCCAACAGAAATTAATAGTAAAACGAAAACCGACTGCAATACTAGTGCCCGAAACGAAACTGAGTTCGGACAGAAAAACGAAATTGATTTCACGGGATATCTAGTCTTTTTAAAATTGGTTTGAAAATGTTAAGACGGCCTTTAACGAAAGCTGACCGGTGCCAAAATGTGTCGCTAAACACACTCCTTGAATGCCACTTGAGCCCGAAAATCAAAGATTGGGCGTTACTAGGATCAGACTAAGGAGTTGGTGCCTAGTTTTCGTTCGCTTGAATTTAAGTGAAACCACTCCCTCTTAAAACCCATTTAATGCAAAATTACCGTTTCTGTCGCAGGATTTACCCTGCCGTTATTGAGGATTGGGCGATTGGGTCCGAAGCAATATGCCCTGAAAGTCACTAACCACGAAGAACGCAACAAGTCTGATAATATCTGTCGAAGTGTGCTGACAGGTCCGCGACAGAAAACGGAGCCGAAAATACAGTGCAAAATCACTGCGTTGAAGGCCTCGCCAGCCTGATGTCGTTGTGATATACCTCGTTAACGAATTACGAATTCGATTTTTTAGTTCACTCGCCGCTGACAATCCCTTAGTATAGGGTAGTGCTCGTAAATGAGCCGAGTGAGTGATGCCCGAAAAGCACGTGCTGAGTTCGGTTTTTCTTAAGGCATGCTTTCGTAAGCAGAACTTTGTTTGATTTTTTTCTTTGAGGAGTATCTGATGCAATCGAAAGGTTGGATCTGGCAGGCTTGCTTGCTGTTGATGGTTTCATTAACCATTTCATCTGTCTCACCCGTGTCTTCATCGTTTGGTCAAACCGAAACGGAGCAGGAGGAACAGGTAGAGCCAAAGTCAAACGATGACAAGGACGAATCGCCGAACCAACTCTCTGAGGAAGAGGAATCGCCGAAGGCTGATGATAGCGACGATTCAGCCGAAGGCGAGCAGCAGCACAAGAAGAACGAATCAGACGACGAAGACACTCAAGACGACGAATCGGCCGATTCCGAAGACGAACCGACTAAGACAGGATCAGAGTTGGTGTCGGAGGCATTTGAGTTGAAGCTCAATGCTCGTACCACTTCGGACTTGGATAAGATCGTCAGCTTGTGCGAGGCCGCACTTAAGAAAGGTCTCGACGAAAGCGAGACTGAACAAGCCAGTTTTTTGGCGAGTGAGAGTTTATTGCGGTTTGCAGAGGGAATGGCGAAACGCGTTTTCGCGACTCCTCAAGACCGGCGCTGGCAGGTTTATCGTACTCAAGCGATGCCGCGCCTTCGCAAGGCGGTTAAGCTTAACGAGTCAAACGTGGCTGCTTATATGTTGCTGGCCAAGTTCGAAGCGATGGATCCAAACACCAAAGCCGACGCGCTAAAAACCATCGAAAAAGCAATCGAATTGTCCGCCGATGATCGGGGACAACTTTCGGACGCATTGGTGGTTCGAGCTCGGCTAAAAACAGATAAAGAAGCAAGGTTGGCGGATTTAAATCAAGCCATCAAACACAATCCCGCCAACATTCAAGCCCACGAATTGCGGGCTTGGGCGTTGTTGAGTGACGAAAAAGTATCCGAAGCGATGAAGGATTTCGAATACTGGTTTCAGGCCCAGCCAAAGAACTTTGCTGCTCGTGTGATCGTCGCTGAGCGACTTCGTGCCAGCGGACAATTGTCTGACGACGATGTCCAAGAAAAAGTGTTGGGCATGTTAAGCGAAGCTTCTGAGATCGATCCAAAATCAGGAATTCCAGATACACTCAAAGCTCAGATTTATCTCGAGCAAAAAGAATATGAAAAATCAATCGAAGCCGCAACAAAATCGATTGAACTGGACAAACGTCGGCCCGGTGCGTACCAAATTCGAGCCGCGGTGTTGGTCGAGCAGGGCGACTTAGACGCCGCGCTCAAAGATGCCAACCGTTTGATCAAACTTGACTTAATGGCTGGCTACCAGCTTCGCAGCCAGATTTTCATTCAACAAGCCGAATACGCAAAGGCGATTGAAGATATTCAAGCGATGTCGGTCGCACGGCCAAACAATGAAGGACTGCAGCAGCAATTGGCGGTTCTCTATAATCTTGATCTGAGGCCAGAAGAATCGATTAAAATTTACAACGGTCTGCTACGAAATAATTTGCTACCGGATAAGAACGAACAACCCGCTTCGGTCCGTCGAGTGATCATGGCTAAACGTGCCGATTTGCTAAGCCGTCGCGGTAATGCTCGCCTGTCGACCGGTGAACATAGCAGAGCTGCCAGCGACTATGACGAATCGCTAAAATTATTCGATGCATTGGTAGCATTGCTTCCAAAGGACGTGAAATCCAAGCCCAATCGCGATAGCGGCCTGCTGAACAACTTTGCTTGGCTATTGGCAACGTCGCCAGAAGATGATGTGCGTGACGGCGAACGAGCGATTGAACTGGCAACCGAAGCGGCTGAAATCACCGAATTCAAACAGGCACATATCTTGAGCACGTTGGCGTCTGGGTATGCCGAGACTGGTGATTTTGAATCGGCAATCGAATGGATCAACAAAGGCTTGAAAGTCAATCAAGAGGCTGGGGCTCAAGACGATGCCAATGAGGCTGGGATCAAACGCCAAGAAAAAAGCCTCCGCGCGGAACTGAAGTCCTACGAAGACGAAAAGCCATGGCGTGAGCGACAGGATCCTGAGGAAGATCGGAAGAAAGCCAAATCTGAAAAAGAGGCGAAACTTAAAAAAGAAACGCAAGACGACGAAGAGGCAGATCACGATGACGATTCATCCTCCGAGGCCGACAATGATTCGGAAGATGATAACCAAGATGAAGATGGAGACGAAGATGAAGGTGA
>CAZORR010000009.1:38498-40218 GCA_964582115.1 uncultured Pirellulaceae bacterium | reverse complement strand
GATGAAGGTGACACACTTTAATCACCGCGTTGAAAACAAGTCCTGCACGGAACTCATGGCCGAGGGCTTGTTTGGTGGCCAGTCATAGCAGGGAGGGTTGCTTGGGTAGAAGCAACCCTCCCTTTCCTATGCCCGTTCGATGATTAGCTACCTTCGAGCGCTAGGAATCGTTTAGCGTTGCCGTAGCAGATGTCTTGAACCACCCCGCCAACGAAATCAAAATCGTTCGGCATTTCGCCGCTGACCATGTCTTTGCCAAACATGTTGCACAGAATACGCCGAAAGTACTCATGCCGAATGAAGGACATGAAACTACGCGAGTCAGTCAACATCCCGACAAAGCGAGAAATCAAACCGGTATTGGATAGCGTATTGATTTGCCACTCCATGCCTTCCTTTTGATCGAGGTACCACCAGCCAGATCCAAATTGCATCTTGCCAGCGACTTCCCCGCCTTGGAAGTTACCAATCATGGTGCTGATTAAATAGTTGTCGCTTGGGTTGAGGTTGTAAACGATCGTTTTGGGTAGCATGTTTTCTTGGTCCAAGCGATCTAGAAACTGCCCTAGCGAACGACCTTGCGGCGTGTCCCCCATGGAGTCGCAGCCGATGTCACGTCCGACTTCTTTGAACATACGCGTGTTGTTATTTCGCCAAACACCCGTGTGAAATTGGTTGGTCCAAGATTTTTCAGCATCCAGTTTCGCCAGTTCGATCAGCATAAAAGTCGAGTACTGTTCGTGCTGCTCGGGGGTGGCAGGTGTCCCAGCTTTGGCGGCATCAAAGATCTTTCCAGCCGTTGTGGCATCGCAGAAATTAGAGGGCACCGATTCACAGCCATGATCTGAGAGTCGACAACCAAGCGAGTGAAAGAAGTCATGCCGGGTTCGCAACGCCGCCAACAAGTCACCAAGTGTATCGACAGGTCGATCGACTGCACGACTCAACTTGCTCAACCATTCAACAAACTCGGCCGGTCGATGGACGAATAACGCCCAGTCAGGTCGAAACGCTGGATAGACTTTTGTTTGAAAATCGGTCTGTGCGACTTGCTGATGATACTCGAGCGAGTCAACTGGATCGTCAGTGGTGCACAACGCAGTTACATTGAACTTTTTCAAAATCCCCTGGGTCGTCAATTCGTCACGCGACTCGATCTGGTGATTACATTCATTCCAGATGGCTTCTGCATTGGATTCGCACAGCAATTCGTCGATGTCAAAGAATCGCTTTAACTCCAAATGGGTCCAGTGATAAATCGGATTACGTACGGTATAGGGAACGGTTGCTGCAAACGCCAAGAATTTCTCCTTGGGAGATCCGTCACCGGTGATCAAATGTTCCGAGATACCGTTGGCTCGCATTGCACGCCACTTGTAGTGATCGTGATTGACCCACATTTCAAATAAGTTCTCAAACCTGCGATTTAAAGCAATGTCTTTTGGGGAAAGGTGATTGTGGTAATCAATGATCGGTTGCTGGGCTGCATAATCGTGGTACAGTCGGACGGCAGCGTCGTTTGACAAAAGGAAGTCGTCGTGGATGAATGACATATTGGTTCTAGGTAACTACCAGTAGAAGGAGGTTGTATTTAGAGAAGTTGTATTTAGTTAAGGTGACTCGGTAGCTTTATCAGGTCAATAGCCTTGTTCACTCGCTCACGAATTACTTTTGCCGTAATCAGCGGTTCAATTTCGCGAAGTTGATTCAGATATCGTCC
>CAZORR010000009.1:8615-38398 GCA_964582115.1 uncultured Pirellulaceae bacterium | reverse complement strand
GGATCATCATTAAACGGTTCGGTAGTCACAGCACACTCCACAAATCAAATACTAGCAAAAAGCAACTTCTTTTAACTCGGGATCCAAAAACAAAGTTGCGATTAAGCAAAACAAAGCATACGCATCGCTGCGGAATTGGCAAGCAAACTCATCATGCCTATATCAGAAGGATTGATTACTTTTATCGGAATTTAGTGGTAGACCGCCCAACATTCTCCGACACCCAGAGTGACTTTTCTTGTTTGAAATACATCTTAATTGCTGATATCGCTGACCATCCAAGTAAATTAACTGCGATTGAATTATCAAATGACCAGTTTTTCCAGTTATTTCACGAGACGTGATTAGTAGCTTTTGGACATTCGCATTAGAATTCTCAGACAGTCCTGTTCTGTAAGCGATACAACTAAACAACCTCACAACTTTCTATGGAGAATGTAGCCGTGGCCAAACGGAATAATTCAGCCCAATCTTGTCGTCGCAGTTTCTTGCAAAACAGTTCAAAGTTGGCTGTAGCCGGAGCCGCAGCGTCAACGCTCGTAACTGCTCAGCCAGCCGTCGCACGATCGGCTTACGCTGGTGGGTCCGACACGATCCGACTTGGGTTGATCGGAGCCGGTGGTCGAGGCACTGGTGCTGCTGTCCAAGCGATGAATACCCAAAGTGGAAATGTAGAATTGGTGGCGATGGCCGATGCGTTTCCGACACGTCTAGAGAACGCGCTGAAGACTTGCGAGAAAAAACATCAAGGTAAAGTTTTGGTGCCCGAAGATAAACGGCACATTGGCTTTGATGCGTACAAGCGAGTGATGGACGACAATGATGTTGACATGGTGATCTTGGCGACTCCTCCTGGATTTCGCCCGCTACACTTTGAAACAGCAATCAATGCAAACAAACACGTCTTCATGGAAAAACCAGTGGCCGTTGACGCTCCAGGGATTCGCCGCGTGCTCAAGGCTGGAGAGTTGGCGAAGGAGAAAAATTTGGCAGTCGCAGTTGGACTACAGCGACGGCATGAACGAGCCTACCGCGAAACGATTGCCCAGTTGCAAGATGGTATCATCGGCGATTTGATCCACTCTCGTGTTTATTGGAATGGCGGCGGCGTATGGACTCGGCCACGTGAAGAGGGCCAAACAGAACTCGAGTACCAGACCAAGAACTGGTACTATTTTAATTGGCTATGTGGTGACCACATCGCTGAACAGCACATTCATAACTTGGATGTGACGAACTGGCTAATGGGCGATTACCCTGAAAAAGCGCAAGGCATGGGCGGACGCCAAGTTCGTGTTGGTCCAGATACTGGCCAGATCTACGATCACCACGCAGTTGAGTTCACCTACGCCAACGGTCATGTCATGCTAAGCCAATGTCGTCATCAACGTCGAGCTTGGTCGCACATTGGCGAGTACGTTCACGGCAGCCAAGGCTATGCGAATATTGGCAAAGGAAAGATCTACGACAAAGAAAACAAATTGATTTTCAAAGCCAAGGGGAAACGCGGTGGTCATCAGCAAGAACACCATGATTTGTTTAAGTCGATTCAGGAAGGTGTTATTCCTAATGAAACGGAATACGGTGCCAAGAGCACAATGACTGCGATCTTTGGACGCATGGCAACCTATTCAGGTAAAGAAATTCGCTGGAAGGATGCCATCGAATCCGAAATCTCCTTATGCGACGTGGACAACCTCAAAGATTTCAACAGTCCAGCCCCAATTCACCCCGATGAAAAGGGGAACTACCCAGTCGCAATTCCGGGTAAGAATGTTCGAGAAGTTTGCGATTGGATCAAGCGATAGCTCTTAAGTCGCCCGTTTCAATCGAAACAAAAAATAAACTCTGCTGTTCAAGCCATCGATTGGCACTGAACGGCAGAGTTTTTTTAATGCTGTCTTTGCTCGTTGATGGTCTTGTTTGACCATACCACGATTGTTTAACCACTACGATCAAGCTTTTGGGTTACTTCAATCCCAGCGCTTCGATCTGTTGGATTGCACCGGGGGTCATTCGGCGAACCTTAGCTGCCAAAACTTCCTTTTCAGACGCAGACGCCTTGGCGGCTTTTGCTTTGATCAATGTCATTTTCTTTTTTCGTGCTCGACGACGACGCAATTCTCTTTGGCGTTCGCTACTGCCCATCGGGGATTCCTGTTCAAGAGTTCTTATTTATTGATTGGTTAGACGATGGTCATGTTATCGATTCATCAGCTGATTTTCAACGCAGTTTTTGCCCAATCACCCGCGAATACTACGAATCCGCCTCAAAGCAGTGGTTTTGCAAGTAAAACAGCAAACACCCAGCTCTCAACCCGCGGCTAGAGCAACTGAAACCAAGCGAAATTTACAGCGATCTAGCTATGGTTTCAAAACCGAAGTAGCACTCGCAATCTGCCGTTCCACCGATTTTTGCACCAATTGGAGGTCAACCAATCGCCGATGCTTGCACGATTCGTCGGCAAAGTGCCAATACATCACCTCCGGTTCCCCCTGTCGCCAGCACAAACAGATCTCCTGTTCGTTCCTTATCGCGGGGAAGTCCACAAAACCCTCGGTCACGTTTTCTGTAAGTGTACCGAGTTCCTGAAGCTCATCAGTGCAGCGTGCAAGTCTCAAGGATTTCTTGGCCATTTCAGCTTCAACAGCACGTAGTTCCTTTGAGTAGACGTTCGTCTGATTATTGCGGTCGCTAACCGTGAATGTGAGCCTCTCTCGCGTATCTGAAATCTCTTGAGCCAATGAGACCAATTCATCAACGATACGACTCACCAAAGGAAGCGTTGCAGTTGATGTCGCAATCGTAAAACCTTGTTTACACTCGATCGGTGGCATAGCGAAATGTTCAAAGAAAGACTTAGTGATTCGTCACAACTAAACTTGAGGTTATTACCATGAACCGCAGGGCGATAGCCCACGTTTTTTTGCAAGTCGAAACTGTGACAAACCATGAGTAGGTTTATCCAAGACCAAATCTTAGTAACCGCAAGTTCCATGATGAACGAATAACGCTCTGGAAACGCCAATTATAACTTCAAAAACAGATGCCGAAATCCGTAATGGCGGCTTGATGCAAGTTGACACCAAAAGGTAGTTTTCGGTTCTCGGCTCCCCTACCTTTGTCAAGAAAATCGAGTGCTTCGCAACCAGTTTCTGGATTACGATGGCTGGTCGACGGAACCACTGAACCCCTTCAAAATGACTGGTAAGTGACTGAGTTAGCTGCAAAAACAAAGTGACTCATAACTTTTCGGGGGAAAAAACAGCTCCTCCGCCATGCTAGTAAATATGAACTTCTTGAGCGTTTTTGTGTCAAAACATGCAAAATATGCCAGATTTGTTATCGGCGGCACTGTATTACCCGAAAAACACGGTTTTATCCGGCATTTATTACCTTTAAACACCTTGGCGTGCGTAAAGTAATACTAAGTGAGTTGACTTGTTGTTCATGTCAACGCCTGATGATTAACTGACAAGGGCTTAGAAGCGGCCTCCCCCGCATGGAACCGAATGTTGCAAAGGAATGAAGGAATATGTTAGTTTTGTCTCGAAAGAAAAATGAAAGTATCGTGATCAACGACAACATCAATATCGTTGTTGTTGAGATCCGTGGGGACAAAGTCCGGCTAGGTATAGAAGCTCCCAAAGAGGTTCCAGTACATCGCCGTGAAGTTTACGAAGCGATCATGCGCGATCGCCAGACAGCCGGACTAGGCTCAACCCCCGAAGGTTAAAGGCTTATCGGCTTTGTGTCCTCCGTGTTTTAGAAACACTTTCCTGCTTCTGGCTACATAAATAGCGAAGTAGAAGATCGCCGTTCAGTTTTTTCGTATTGAAGCTCAAATCTGTAATCAAGACTGCCTTGAATACCGAATATAACGACTGTTTTTTTTTGTTTGGCTCTTGACGCTTATCCTGCCGAACAGCTATCTTGTCCCGCTCACATAAGCGACACTAAACGGCCCCTTCGTCTAGTGGCCTAGGACTCCGCCCTTTCACGGCGGCAACACGGGTTCGAGTCCCGTAGGGGTCATATAAAGTCCTGTCAGATATTATCTGGCAGGGCTTTTTTCGTCTTCTAATTTAAGGCATATACTGGCTTTTTACTTACTGGGCCTAACTGTTGTCGCAATAGAATGTTTCTAAGACAATAGCGCTCAAAATTTCATACAAGCCGTGTTTCAATGCTTCCCTCGAAACCCAAGTTCTTTTTGTTGTTTGCGAGATATATCGCCGCTTGGATGCTGCTTTTTGCTTTTACCGAATTGGCAACCGCTGATCAGGTTGACGTTTGGTTTGGGACATCCACATCCAAAAACGGACCAAGCAAAGGTATCTATCATGCCAGCTTTGATTCCGACAAGGGCAAGCTGAGCCAAGCAACACTGGCCGCAGAAGTTAAAGGCCCAGGTTTTTTGGCGATGCATCCTAACGGAAAAGTACTTTACGCAGCCGCTCAAGAACCAAGCGGGCCTGTCGTGATCGCCTATCAAATCAAACATGTAGACGGTAAGGCGACATTGGAACGTGTGAACTCCGTCGCCACGGGAGATGGCAAAGCAGTGCATCTTTCGGTGGATCGATCGGGCAAATTCCTGATGACCGCTCAATACGGTGGTGGTTCCACTGCCTTATTCGATCTTGCCGACGACGGCAGCATCAAGTCTCGATGCCAGTTACTCAAACATGAGGGCGGCTCCGGCGTCGTGGAGCGTCGCCAGAACAAGCCTCATGCTCATTGGGTCGGAACCTCGCCCGACAATCGGTTCGTGTTCGTACCCGATTTAGGCATGGATAAAGTGGTCATCTGGAAACTGGATCGTGCGGCCGCGACATTGACGCCACATGGATTCGGAATCTGTCCTCCCGGATCTGGGCCTCGGCACATGAAATTCGATCCAAGCGGAAAGCGGATTTATGTCCTTAACGAACTCACGTTGTCAATCACAACGTTTGATTATGATGCAGCAGCCGGCACGATGACGCCGGTTCAAACGGTGAAAACACTCTCCGAAGCCACCAAAGCAAACGAGGTGTTCAACAGTGCATCAGAGATTCGAGTTCACCCTTCTGGAAAATTCGTTTACTCAGCCAATCGCGGCAACGATTCCATTAGCGTGTTTCGCGTCGATCTTGCGACGGGAAAACTGTCACGGGTAGAAGTCGAACCCATTCGAGGTAGCTGGCCGCGAAACTTTAACTTGGACCCGTCGGGCAAGTGGTTGATTGCTGGCGGACAAAAGAGCAATACTGCGACTGTTTTTAAAATTGATCAGTCCACTGGCGAACTCACTTACGTGCGACAGTCGACGACGGTGCCTTCACCGATCTGTGTTTTGTTCCAGTGAGTCAATTTGCAGGCAGGGAAGGTGATCAAACAACTAAATTGTTTTCAATTACTGCCAGACGATGGCAAACGTTCTATACTTTGTCCTTAGCGTTTTAGTATCATTGATACAAACCAATCAACCCTTGTCTCAAAACCCTAAGAAAACATGGCAGATTCCACGAAATCAGGCAGCTCAGTCATGACCGCTCGCTTGTCCACAATGATGTTCCTGCAGTTCTTTGCATGGGGGGCTTGGTTTGCCACGATGGGGCTCGCATTAACCAATGGCAAGCTAGGCGACTTCATCAGTGGTGCTTACGAAACAGCGCCCATCGCGGCGATCTTCGCACCATTGTTTTTGGGACTTTTGGCCGACCGTCTATTTTCGTCGCAAAAAGTTTTCGGGGTTTTGATGTTACTCGGTGGAGGGATCATGTGCTTGATGCCTTCGGTAGCCGCGCAAGGGCCGGAGTCAGGCGGCTTATTGGTTGGGTTGATCCTGGCCTACATGCTCTGTTATATGCCGACGCTTGGCTTAGGTAACACCATTGCCTTTACGCACATCCCGAGCCCCGATCGGTTTCCTTTCGTTCGAGTCTGGGGAACGATCGGCTGGATTGTCGCCGGGTTATTGATTGGAATCACAGGCTGGGACGGTCAATTCACAATCTTCTGGCTAGGCGCCATTAGCTCGATTCTGCTTGGACTGTATTGCTTCACGCTCCCCAATACGCCTCCGCCGCTTGCAGGGCAGCCGCTTGATCTTCGGTCTTTATTTATGGTCGATGCTTTTAAACTGTTGCTGAACTGGAACTTTTTAGTGTTCGCCGTTTGCTCGACTTTAGTCTGCATTCCGCTGGCATTTTATTATGGCAGCACTTCGCAATTTCTAGGGCAAAGCGGATTTGCCGCTGCTGCTGCAACGATGACGTTGGGGCAAATGTCTGAAATCATCTTCATGCTTTTAATTCCATTTTTCTTTCGCAAGCTGGGCGTCAAAGGGATGATCCTGATCGGAATCGCGTGTTGGGTGCTCCGGTACTTATTGTTTTCTTTCGGTGCGGCGGAACAAACGACTTGGATGTTGCTTGCGGCGATCGTGCTTCATGGAGTTTGCTACGACTTCTTTTTTGTCACCGGCTTTATGTATACCGATCAAAAAGCACCAAAAGAAATTCGTGGCCAGGCCCAGTCATTGCTTGTGTTTCTAACCCAAGGCATCGGCATGTTCTTTGGCTACCGAATTATGGATAACGGTAACTTGTTCGGTATCCCTTTGAACCTTACGTTTGGCGAATACGGGAAAAAGGTAACCAGCTCCGGCGAATATGCTGAATCACTGAAAGCTGCGATGGGTGAGACAACTGAGCTGAGCTTTCTTGACAAGTTTGGCCAGATGTTTTCTCGGAGCCTGCCGGAGAGTTTGCCCGCTGAACAATTGGAGACAACCATGGGGCAATGGCAAAATTTCTGGATGTCGCCAGCAATCATGGCTGCAATCGTATTTGTCATCTTTGCAGTCCTGTTTTGGGACCGAACTCAGGCTCCTGACGGTAACGACAGCTAGAGAGCGCGTCCCGTCGCACCAACTGAGACTCAAAATCTCAAAAAAACCCCCAACTCAAACTGGATAAACTTTACCGGTTGTACCGATAGTGTCGGTAGTACGGTTTATTACGATTATTCCGGTCAGTTGGTCACTCCCCCCATGATTCGACTGCCTAGGGTGTGCTGTGTATGGATGCATGCACTGATTGCCATCATTGATTGCGTTAGCGGTTGGTGATTGGCGTGACGGCCTGCGATAACAGCGAAGCCCCTACGCCTTTATTTGGAGTGACCCGCGATGGGTTCGAGAAAAACAATTTTGACGCAACATTTGAAGCAAATTGTGGCTTTGGCGTCAGTTTTAGGATCGATCGGTGGCCTTTGCGCAAACACGGCGTTTGGGCAGTTAACGATAAGTCAACCCTCGACGCACGCGGTTCAGCAGGTCGGCTACGGCCAGTCAGTGCTTCAAGGAAAAATTGCAACGACGCTGCCAGAGCCAGTTTACGTACCGCAACCAGGTCGAACTTCAGCGAGAATTATTCCTTCGCAACCTGCCTTTGCGATTCCATCGAGGCGACAAGCGACCGTCAATCGACGGGCGCTTGTAGGTCAAGGTCGAATGATTTCGGCAGGTTTCCGCCAAGAATCTGACCAAGATGAAATCCAGTTACAAACGCCCAACAATGCAGGGCCACAGCAAGAGGACTCGAATAATTTTTTCGGTGAGAATCAATCGATGCCCACCGTCCCAAGGCCAGTAATTCCTCCGGCACCTGATAACGACACTCCCGACCGTTCGGAGCAACTGCCGGGCGAATTGCCACCGGATGTTTTCCGGAATCCATTTGAAAACGAACGTAGGAATGACCAAGACAAACTAGGCAGTCCGGACAAAGAAACCGTAGAAATCCCAAACCAAACACTGCCCGATAATTCAGAAGAACAACAACGTAATAACGACAAGCCTTCCGAGGGTTCCGATAGTCGGCCTCTGGCTCCCAACCCTTTTGAGCCACAACCCGGCCAAACCCAGAACGAAATTCAATACCAATCTGGTAGTGGAATTAACACAACGCGGAGTCAGTCAAATGTTTACCAAGCTCCAGGAACAAATGACAGATCGCAACCAGACGGCTCGCAACCAGGCAGCGGCGTTTATTTTGTTCCGGCGTATGATCCCATTCCTGGGACTCAGCAATCGACGCTTGCACCGCCGACTTTGATACAGCCAGAGTATCATGTTCACCAAGCACCGGCTTGGCCAAACGAACATGCGCAGCACCCGCAGTACCAGCACCCGCAATATCAGCATCCGCAATATCAGCATCCGCAATATCAACACCCGCAATATCAGCATCCACCAACACAGTTTGCTCACCCACAGCGTCACTTCGCGCCACCAGCGGTTCCCCCACAGGACGTGTATTCGTCCGTTGTTAGACCGCGGGCGAACAAGAATTTAGTTAAAGGACCAATGTCATCCGTGCGTCTTGGTCTATTCGGAAAAATTAAGCGAGACATGAAAAGAGACTGGGGCTTTGGCGACTATCAAACCTGCCAAGATGCAGGAAATTGCAGTGGCTGTAGTGATGGTAGTTGTGCAGGGTCTGCTGATTCGTCATGCCCTGTGTTTTACTTTGGCTTCCAAGGATCTTGGAACGACGTAATAGACGTTTCCAACGATTCAGGAACCGAATTGAATCTCGACGATGGATCCGCCTTCTTCTTTAGTCTCGGACGTATGAATGGCCGAAACCTGAGAACTGAAATCGAGTTGTCATTTCGAAACAACGATATTAGCTCACTCACAACGCCCGCCGCGGAACTACCGGCTACCGGTGAATTGCGAGCGTTCTCGGGGATGGCGAATGTGTATTGGGAATTCATCAATAGCCCCACAGGTCGTTTCAAACCCTACATTGGCGGTGGTGTGGGCTTCATCAGCCTAACAACGGACCTGAGCCTGACGAACGATCAGTTACAGTCGAGTGATCTGTCTGATTCGAGTTCTAGCTTTGCTTATCAATGGATGGCTGGCGTGAACTTCAAAGTCAGCAACCACTTGGACTTGTACGGCGAATATCGCTTTGTTGATGCCGACAGCTTTGGTATCAGTTCCGACCAAGATGCCTTGTCAGGAAACTTCGGCTACACGGCCAATTCAATCGGCGGCGGACTTCGCTGGAAATTCTAGCCAACGGTTAATCGGCGTTGAAAGTGCCTCCTGCGAGCCTAACAATTCCAAACTTGATCCAAAAGAAAGCGACTCGATGAATACTTGGATTGGGTGTTTTTGGGTTGCCGTTGGAGGCAGTTTGGGAGCACTGACGCGATTTGGGATCGCGAATTTGGTTCGTCGTTGGAACTTTCCTGGACCTTCATTAGCAGGATTTCCCATTGGAACACTCGCTGCAAATTTACTCGGCTGTTTCCTGATCGGCTTGCTTTTTGGCAGTGGTGTCGGTGACAAAGCCCCCGCCATTAAGCTGGGCGCTGGCGTAGGATTTCTTGGTTCACTAACAACGTTTTCAACCTTCAGTGCAGAAGTCGTGAATCAATTGAACGAAGGTGCGTGGATGACCGCCTTCGGTTACATGTTTGTGAGTGTATTTGTTGGACTACTACTGGTGTTTGCTGGTATGGCAGTCGCCAATGGATTTCGAGCGACGACGTAGGCACCGTCATTGCGCACATACGACTAAAACGACAATCGTTTACTGTCGTCACTCATACGCTGATCGATTTTGATCGAGCGTTACCAAAACACAAGGCAACCCCGCCAACCATAAGGAATTTTCAATGCCATCGGCTGAGGAAAGCAATCAGGCCGTACACTTGGTGCTGATCGGCAGTAGTTCGGCTGTAGTTCGTTAACCTTGTTCGGCGACATAAACCGCCAACGCCTTACCGGGTAGCGTGTGGCTGTGGCTTTTGGAAAGTGCAGGGCCGTCTAGGTTTTCAAAAATGTCGTTAGGAGATTCTGCCGCCGTGTCGACAAACAAACGCCAAGTTTTCGACTTTGCAATGGCTGGCAACATAAACTGACACCCTTGACTGCTGGAGTTGATCAACAGCAACACGTCTCGGCCGACCCCTTGCGGATCGTCGGCAGGCAGCGGAGCGGCAAGTAAACACGTGATCGGATTGTCGCCTTCGTGCCACTGGATTGCAGTGCCGGGAGCACTGTACCAACTGACATCAGCCCAACCATCTTTGCTGTCCGGAACGCCACTGAGAAACTGCTTACGACGCACTGTTGGCTGCGAACGCCGAAACTGAATGAGTGATCGACAGAAGTGAATCAGGTCCGAATTGACTTCCGCTAAGTCCCAGTTTAACCAGCTGATTTCATTGTCTTGGCAATACGCGTTGTTGTTGCCATTTTGAGTCCTACGGAATTCGTCACCTGCAACCAGCATGGGAACGCCTTGGCTGAGCATGAGCGTGGCGACCATGTTTTTGATTTGTCGCAGTCGGAGTGCATCGATGATTGGCTGGTCAGTCGGTCCTTCGACACCGAAGTTTTCGCTGAAGTTGTGATTGTCGCCATCACGATTATTCTCACCGTTGGCCAAGTTATGTTTGTCTTGGTAGCTGACCAAATCGTTTAGCGTAAAACCATCATGGGAAGTGATGAAGTTGATGCTATTGCAAGGTGGTCGTCCGCCCGGTTGGTAAAGGTCTGCCGACCCAGCCAATCGCGTCGCCAACGCACCTCGCTTGCCTCCATCGCCTCGCCAATAGCCGCGAACGTCATCACGATAGCGGCCATTCCATTCCGCCCAACGATCGTCACCAAAGGAACCAACTTGGTAGGCTCCTGCGGCATCCCAGGCCTCAGCGATAATCTTGGTGTCGGCCAGCAATGGGTCTTCGCCGATCATTTCAACCAACGGCGGGTTAGGGACCAAGTGCCCGTTGCGATCGCGACTCAAAATCGAAGCCAAATCAAAACGGAATCCATCGATGTGATAGTTATGTACCCAGTGACGCAAACAATGAAAAATCATCTCGCGGACAATTGGATGGTTGCCGTTGACAGTGTTACCACAGCCTGAGTAGTTCTTGTAATGTCGTTGGTCCGGTTCCAGCATGTAGTAAACTGAGTTCTCCAGTCCCTTGAAGCTAAGTACAGGACCGTTTTCATTGCCTTCGCAGGTGTGGTTGAAAACAACGTCCAAGATCACTTCGATGCCAGCCTTGTGCAACGCTTTGACCATTTGTTTAAATTCATGGACCTGCGCGCCGGGTGTTGGGTCGGCCGCGTAACCACGATGAGGCGCGAAGAACGCCATCGAATCGTAGCCCCAGTAATTAGGTCGCTCGAGCTTGTTGCCGTGGGGCCCATTGATTGGGAATTCGTGAATCGGCATCAATTCGACGGCTGTTACTCCCAGTGATTGCAAGTACGGAATTTTTTCGATCACGCCTAAGTAGGTCCCTGGATGTTCTACTCCACTGGACGGGTGTTGAGTAAACCCGCGAACGTGCATTTCGTAGATCACGGACTCGGACATGCAACGGCGCAAATGTCGGTCGCCTTCCCAGTCAAAACAATCATCCATGACAACGCATTTGGGCGGTCGCACGATCCCATCGTTGCTAGTTTGAAACGTTCCGGCGAGTGCTTTTGCATAAGGATCAATCAGTCGCGACTGCGATTGAAAACGCATGCCTTGGCTGGGCGCGTTAGGACCGGATGCTTGGAAATGATAAAGTTGACCAGCTTTGACACCCGGAACGTAAATACTCCAGATGTCCCCCCAGCGATTTTGGTCTGGGTCGAAGGTAACGATATGTGCGGGCTCGAGGTCATTGACATTGTCGTACAGGAACAACCTCATTTCGGTTGCATTGCGGCTAAAGACAACAAATTGAACGCCTGCTTGGTCGACGACGGCGCCGTAGGGAAGACGATGGGTGAATTGGAGTTTTGGGTGGGTGTGTTGCATGGTTTCTAGCATGGGCCAAGATCCGTATTTCTTCCATTTTAAGCGACAGAATACGCTAATTTCGAGTAGCTCCAATTTATCGACATGAGCGGGCAAATTCTGGGCGGAATTTCGATCCGGTAGAATATCCGGCCCTTGTTGGCAACTGAATCGGCCTAAATGGTGACTTAAGGGGGGCCTGTGCGGAAAATACCAACTGAAACGAAATAAAACGGCCCAGCAGGCTTGGTGTGGCGATTTGCACCCTTTCGGTTATCCAGCGAATCGAAGAAAATAGCGGACTTCCATTTTATGCAAATCCCCCTTGGCTTGCTTAGCGGCCCGCAACAACGACCGCTTCAATCAAAAATATGACTGGTGTTTCCTACAAAGATTCTGGCGTCGACCTAGACGTTTACAACGAAGCGATGAAGCGACTGCCTCGCTTGATGCACCGAACGTTTTCGCCTCGCGTCAAAAAACTCGACGGCGGCTTCGCTGGTTTGTTCCAATTGGACTTCAACAACAAGCTATTCAAGCGAAACTATAAAAATCCAACGATGGTTGCTTGTACTGACGGTGTCGGCACGAAACTCAAACTAGCCCAAATGCTAGATCGCCATGACAGCGTAGGAATCGATTTGGTTGCCATGTGTGTCAATGATGCGATCTGCTGTGGCGCCGAACCGTTATTCTTTTTGGATTACGTGGCAATGCCCAAAGATGAACCGACAGTGCTCGAACAGATTGTTTCGGGGATCAGTGACGGTTGTGTCGCAGCGGACTGCGCGTTGCTGGGTGGAGAGACCGCGATCATGCCGGACCTTTATCGCGCTGGTGAATATGACTTGGCGGGATTCTGCGTTGGCGTTGTCGATCAAGATCAACTGATCGACGGACATGCAATCGCTCCAGGTGACAAAGTGATTGGGATAGCGTCCAGCGGCGTCCACAGTAACGGCTTTAGCTTGGTACGTAAAATCGTATTTGATGTCGCTGGTCTAACGCCCGACTCAATGGTTGCGGACACCAACCAATCGGTTGCCGACACTTTGATTGAACCGACGGTAATCTACACCAAAGCCGCTCGGCAAATTCTGTCGCATTACAAGGTCAAGAACGTCGTGCATGGTATCGCTCATATCACTGGCGGTGGCTTAGAAGAAAACCTCGAACGGATCACTCCCGCGGGCGTCGACATTGAGATCGACGGTAGTATCTGGGAACGCCCTGTGGTGTTTCCTTGGATGCAAGACCTAGGGAAAGTCGAATCCGATGAAATGCATCGCGTGTTCAATATGGGCATCGGGCTTGTGATGATTGTTAGCGATTTTTACGCTGACTCTATTTCGCGAATGCTTACCGCTGCCGGTCATGAGAACTGGACGATTGGTGAAGTAAAAGAACTACCGACTGGTATCGATGTAGAAAAACGCGTTACTGTTTTCAACAAGTAAATCGTTCGGCGTTCCCAAGCGACATCAACGCCCTTAATGACTTCGCGTTTGTTTCCAAGGTATTCTAATTAACGACAAAATCGACAACTCAAAAACCGGTTTTGGAATGTTCGGCGGAGTTTTCACGCCGTGTACATTGACAATACTTGGCGTGATCATGTTCTTGCGCTTTGGCTATGTGGTTGGCCAGGCGGGAATCATCTACGCGTTGGCGATCATCGCTGTAGCCAAACTGATCACGGTACTGACGACCCTATCGCTATCAGCGATCGCCACCAACACAGAGGTGAAGGGTGGCGGCGCTTACTTTTTAATCAGCCGTAGCTTGGGGGTCGAATTCGGTGGAGCAATCGGCTTGGTGTTCTTTTTGGCACAAGCAATCTCGGTGGCGATGTACGTGATCGGATTTACTGAGGCGTTTGTGACGGCTTTTCCAAACACGGGTTTGTCGACCGCCGTAATCGCAACGATATGCAACACGTTTGTCTTCGTCTGTGTTTACATCGGTGCTGGCTGGACGATCCGGTTGCAGTACTTCATTTTGGCAGCGTTAGTGGCTTCGCTGATATCTTTTTACGCCGGAGCGGTTCCCGCGTTTGATGCCGGAACCTTCACGGCTAATTTATCGAGTAACTTTGACGAAGGCGTTTCGGTGTTCATGATGTTTGCTCTGTTCTTTCCTGCGGTAACAGGAATCATGGCAGGCGCGAACATGTCAGGGGATTTGAAAGATCCAGCACGAGCGATACCTTCGGGCACGTTGTGGTCGATTGTTTTTACTGGCTTGATTTACGCGAGCTTGGCGTTGCTGATGGGTGGTGCTAGAGACGCGACGGCATTGAAGAGTTTGGATCCGACCGCGCCGCTGGTGATTGCGGAGATCGCTTGGTCGAGCTGGCTGATCAGTGCGGGGGTGTTTGCGGCCACGTTGTCGTCGGCGCTGGGTAGTATGATGGGCGCGCCTCGAATCCTTCAGGCCTTCGCCAAAGACAACGTGTTCACCTCACTTCGCTGCTTTGCCGCAGGTGCTGGAAAAACCGATGAACCTCGACGTGCAATCATTCTGACGTTCGTGATTGCTCAAGCTTCAATTTTGCTAGTGTCGGATCTTAACGCAATCACGCCGCTGATTACGATGTTCTTTATGATCACCTACGGACTGCTGAATCTCGCGACGTTCTATGAGGCGATTACAAAAAACCCCAGTTATCGGCCGCGCTTTCGCTATAGTCATTGGATCACTTCGCTGGCGGGTACGGTGGGCTGCGTAGTGGTGATGTTTTTGATTAACTGGATTTGGGCCTTAGTCGCGATTTGCGGAATGGCGGTTTTGTACTTTTATATTTCTAACAAACAAGTCGAAACTCGCTGGGGCGATTTGCAAAACGGTTTGCTGTTTGAACGTACACGGAAAAATCTATACCGCCTAGAAAAGGAATTGCATCACCCTAAAAACTGGCGACCGATCATTTTGGCTCTCGGCGGAGCTTCTAAAACACGACCTTACCTATCGGTGTATGGCCATTGGCTGGCCGCTGGCCACGGTGTGCTATCGCTGGGACAGGTCATTCAATCGGACGTTGAAAATCGATTGAAGCGAGTCGTGAACCAGGAACGCTTGCTGTACGCTTTCATCAACGAGTACAAACTAGAGGCGTTCCCGGCTGTGGTTGCCGCGCCGACGGTCGCTGACGGGATGGAGTCGCTGGTACAAACCCATGGTTTGGGGGCGTTGCGTCCGAATACTGTGTTGTTGGGTTGGCCGCAGTCGCAAGGTGAAGCGGACAAAGTACAAGAAAAACGAGAAAGCTATGCCGAAACGCTTAACACGGTTGCGTCCCTGGAACGTAGCTCGATCGCGCTAAAGTTTTCGGCAATGGCGATGGAACGTGATGCTCGACATGTTCCGCTTGGCACATTGGATGTGTGGTGGAGAGGAAATCAAAACGGTGAATTGATGCTGTTGCTGGCTCATTTGTTAACCCAAAACCAAGCTTGGCGGTCTCGGCCAATCCGCTTGATTCGAACCATTCAAAACGAAGCTGGACGAGAAGAAGTGTTGAACCACTTGAACGAGCTGATCGATAAATCTCGTATTCGCGCTACACCACATGTCGTAGTCACCGACGATCCTTATCAAGCGATTTCTCAAACTTCCCGTTCGGCTGCGATCGTGTTCATGGGAATGAGCTTGCCAGAAGCAGGCAAGACTGACGAGTTCTTTAATCGCATGGAACAATTGGCCGGCGATTTACCGCGGGTCGCCTTTATCCGCAGCGCCGGCGGTATGTGTTTGCACTCGTAAACGATTACCTGAAGGCTTTGCGTTCGCCCATCCGTTTCATGCGCGATCGAATGGAAACGCGATGACTGATTCAATTTGCGTTTCATTCAAAGCCAACATCAACAATCGATCCACGCCTAACGCTACACCAGCACAGGCTGGTAAGCCTGTGCGCATGGCAGCCAACAAATGACTCTCGCTTGGTAAAACCGGTTGGCCGTCGGCCTGTCGCTGTTGATTGGTCTTTTCGTTTCGAGCGATCAGTTCGTCCGAGTCTAGCAATTCGTGATATCCATTGGCTAACTCCACTCCGCGATAGTAAATTTCAAAACGCTCGGCTACTTCAACATCACCGTCAAACGTGGTTTTAGCTAACGCCGCTTGAGAAGCTGGAAAGTGATAGAGCACTTCTGGAGCCTCAACGCCCAACCGAGGCTCAACATCTCGTGACAAAATCACATTCAAATGTTCGTCGCGATCGTGTTCTGCCGTTAGTTTGGAGAGGTTGGCAAGTTGATCTACCGAGGCGGTAATGGGATCCAAACCAGTTGCGCTGATGAAGGCATTTCGATAACTAATTCGAGTCGCTGGCTTGGTGGCTAAAATCGTTTGTACCAAAGACTCTAGCAACGAGATCGCTTGTTGCATGTCATCGCCCACTCGATACCATTCAAGCATCGTGAATTCGGGATTGTGTTGACTTCCGGCCTCGCCTGCACGAAAGGCTTTACAGACTTGGTAGATCGAATCAGCACCAGCTGCCAACAAACGTTTCATCGCAAACTCAGGCGAGGTCTGTAAGAATACGACCGCTTGGGCATCGACTTGACTGCCGGTAATCTGTTGACGGTTTATTTGGATCGGGTGGAGATGTCGATCAACAACTGTGTCCCGCGACAGCAATGGGGTTTCGACTTCAAAGAAACCGCGTTCATCAAAAAAACGGCGTAATTGCTTCAGCAGCAAAGCTCGAGATTTTAACGAAGACGTTTTGGCGGTTGGCAATGCCCCTTGGCTGGGTAGTCGGTTCATGAGTCCATTCTGACATCGATCCTTCGTGAGGCAAAGAGGCTACTATTGGCCGCTGGGGGTGTGAGTTAGGCTGACCTATCAAGAGGTACGCCATCACCAGCAAGAGTATGCCTTTGTATTACTGGTGGTTCAAAAGCTAAATTACCACAAATCCGGCACAAAAATAGGCAGCTTAGGTAGGCGTAAAGAACTAGGGGCTTATTGATCCGGCGTCCGGAATTTCGTCAGGAAACAAAATAGTGATATGTTCGGCAAAATCCCACATTCTTATTCAACCCCTACAATCCAACACCCGATAACTCCAGTGAACGGAATCTCTATCGATTCTTTGTAGACTTGCACACTGCATTAGCAGGAAGAAAAGCGATGGCTTTAAAAAGAACATTTATGATTGGAGTTATGCTGGTTTGCGGAACGCTGACCGGTGCGACTTGGGGCCAGAATCATACGCCTGGTACCTTTTTTGAACGAACTCCTGACTCGGCTCACAGTTTGCCTTTTGCATCGCCTGGAGTGTTCGACTACGACACCCAGCTGTTCGCTCCACTGGAGTTTACTAATGGTAAAGAAAAGGCTCCTAACGACGGGTTCTATTTCGACGTCTCCAGAACGTATACCAGTATCGAGCGAGCGACCAATTTTGATGTTGGTTTGGGCCGTCAGACCAGTAACGGTTCTGAATACTTGTGGGGAACCAGGTATGAACTGGGTTGGTACAACAAGGAAGACCGAGGCTGGCAAGCAGTCTATCAACGAACCGAAGGGCTTTTCACAGCGAATAACAGACTAGGGGCTTTTGGTTCGGTTCCGAGCATAGGAAACATTCAATTAACGACCTTTGAGCTTAACCGAGTTTTCCGTCAAGTAGTGTCTAATGGCACAGTATTCGAACCATCGATTGGCTTACGGTATAACTGGATGCGAGATCGAATAACTGACAATACGCTTGCCGCGGGCGGCGGAACAAGTTTGTTTGTTCAGCAGGCATCTAACAGCGCTGTCGGTCTTCAAATTGGGGGGCGGGTATCTAAGCGAAGTGGCCGATGGCGTTTCAGTTGCCGGGGTAACGCAGCAGCTACCTACAATCAGCAACGGCTGAGTACAGACGATGCCATCAACAATATTACGACTGTCGCCTTGAGTTCAACTGACCTTTCAGATCAGTCATTCGTGCCAATTATTGATGGCCTTGCGGAAGCCGCATACAATGTTACTCGTGACATTACATTGAAGATTGGTGTGCAGGGAATTTATTCTTGGAATGGAGTTCTGCGAGCAAATACTGCCTCAACACCTCTTAACAGTGCTTCCGCTGGTTCGATTGCTGGTATACAAAATTTTATTGCAGATGATGAAAATTATGTCGCAGCCGGTTTTACTTTTGGAATTGAGTGGCGTCGCTAAAAGAAATGGTGCTTGACAGTTCCCTGTCACAGCATAACGTGCATGTTGAAATTGAAACGCTGGTGGATTTACTTCGCCAGCGTTTTTTCAATTGATGGGACACATATTTAAGGCGATAAAGCGCAACCTAAGTTATTGGCTGCCAAGCAGGCAACAGGTTCTTTCCATTGGTGCATTCCAAATCAATCGGCTCAACCACCAATTTGATACATCGCTTTGGTTGGCCGGACAAAACTAAAGTCATCACTTCCATGGCCGCGTTTTTTGGCCGCAATGGCTTCACGCACGATGGATTCGATCTGAGTATCGCTTCCATGTCTTAGGGCTTCTTTTAAGTCCCATTCTGCGTCCGAGAATAGACAGTTTCTGAATTTCCCTTCCGCCGTGATCCGCATTCGGTTGCAGGTGTTGCAGAACGGCTGAGTCACTGAGTCAATGAATCCAATTCGTAAATGCCGCGCTGCAGTGTCAACATATCGAAAATCCGCCGCCGGTTGACTTTCATCGTTGGCAACAACCGGTTCGATTTTCCCGACCTGTTCATTGATGAGTTGCCGCAAATGGTCGCCGGTTCGTACGTCTTGTCGCTGCCAACTCTGATCGCCATCCAACGGCATGAATTCAATGAACCGCAATTCCAGTTGTTGCTGCAAGCAAAATTGGGCCAAATTCACGATTGAATCATCGTCAACTAATGGCAGCGGAACCGCATTGACTTTGATTTTTTCAAAACCTGCTTGCTTCGCCGTCTCAATCCCCTTAAGCACTTTACCCAAAACGTCTCGACGCGTTACTTCTTTAAACAACGCAGGATCAATGGTATCCAGACTAATGTTCAAGCGATCCAAACCGGCTCGTTTCAACTGATCTGCCTGATCCGCCAATAGAACTGCATTGGTTGTCATTGCGACCTCTGAAACACCAGCGATTGCTTTGAGCATACTTACCAGTACAGGCAGTTGCGATCGCACGAGAGGTTCGCCACCCGTCAAACGAATTCGGTTAACACCAAGCGGTGCCAATACGGTGACCAGTCGAGTGATTTGTTCAAAATTCAGCAGGTCACGTTGTGGTAGGAACTTGACCGATTCAGGCATGCAATACTGACAACGAATATTGCAGCGATCGGTCACGCTGATTCGCAAATTCGAATGCAAGCGGTGAAAACTATCTACAATGGGTAGTGATTGTCTAACTTGTTGAGAGTGAATGTTCAAGTAACTGGATTCCCTTCCACCCACTCGGTATACCCGTCGGGGCGCTGGTCACGTTTCCAGATTGGTGCTCGTTGTTTCAAAGTTTCCAAAATCCATTCCGCTGCTGCAAAACTATCGGCGCGATGTGGTGTACTAACCGCCACCGCTACACTGGCGTCTGCCAAAGCAACCGTTCCGAACCGATGCACGATAGAGCATTTTTGGATTGGCCAACGTTCCATTGCTGAATCACGGATCGCAGTCAGTTCTTTCAGCACCATTGTTTCGTAACCTTCATAGTCCAGTTGAACCGTTTCTTGTCCTCTGGTGAATTGTCGGGTGGTACCCAAGAACAACACGTTTGCGCCGGCGTCTGGCGTAGACACAGAAGCCAAGACAGCATTGGAATCGATGGGTTGTTTGGTGAATTCAATCATTTTGTTAACACGAATTATCAGTATTTCTGACGAAGCAGTTTATCCGTCTACGTACAAGTTGGTCCTTGAACTTTTATTGCGTTCAACCACCGCTAACCGGCGGGATCATCGCGATTTCAAATTCAGGTTGCAGTTCGGTGCCGTCAGTCGCATATTGGTGGTCGACCGAAAACGCACAACGCTGAATCATCGTTGCCGAATTAGGTTCGCGGTCAACTAGAGCAGCTTTCAAATCGGCAACCTTCGCCCCGTCTGGCAAATCGATGGAAATTCTCGATTGTCCAAACAGCTCTTTAGAGGATGCAAATAGTAATAATTCGATCTTCATGAAATCACCAAGTCACCGCTGCGACGGTCGAATAAATCTTCTAGTTCGGGCATCAAACCGTAAGCCATCGCCAATATTTTGATCGGGTGTACGGTCGGTTTGGTAGTCCCTTGCTCCATTTGAATTTTGCAGGTACTGCACTCCGTCGCACCAGCAATCACATCAGTACTTCGCATCGCATTAATCAACGCGAATCCCATTCTCAAGCTACGAACATAGTTGTCACGTTTGATGCCATAGGTTCCCGCCATCCCACTGCACCCCTTGTCCAGCAGGTCGACCTGAAGACCCGGAATCAACTGCAACAGTTTTAACGCTGGAATTTCTTGACTGAGAGCGCGTTGATGACAAGGTAAATGATAACCAATCGCCGCATTGACCGGTTTGAAATCTAGTCCAAGATCACCTGCTTGGTGCAATTGCCACAAAAAAGATGACGCATCCACGGTGCTTGCGGCGACCAATTCCGCATCACTGTCATCGAGCAAATGCAGGTATTCATGACCAATGGCTAACGCCGCGGATGGCTCCGTGGTGACAATCTGGAATCCTTGCCGGACCCATTCGGCCAATTGCTCGACGTTTCGCTGTGCCAGTTTTTTGGCTCGGCCGACCGCGCCTTCGCTAATCAATGACATCCCTGACACGCCCTGTCCGGGAGGCACAACGACATCAATTCCATTGTGCTGTAAAACTTTGACAAATGCTTGTCCAAGTTCTACATCGTTCCAATTGACAAAGGCGTCAACAAAGAAAACCACTTTGTGTGACTGTTGCTTGGACGGCCGTCCCAGTTTCTGCTTAGCCGACCAGCGCATGAATGTGGTGTTTGAAAACAGCGGTAGTTTACGCCCCTGAGCAATACCAAACGTTTTATCCAACAACCAGCGAGCAACTCGATTCCGCAGCAAGCGGTTGGTCATCCAAGGAGTCTGACCGGCAATTTCGTACACCCAATCCAGCCGTGCCAATAGCCAATCGCTAAGTCGACTTCCGTTGTTCAGGTAATACTGAGCCTTTGCTTCAACCATCAGCTTGGGTATGTCGACCGCCGCCGGGCACTCCAAACGGCACTGATGACAGTTGATACACAAGTCCGCGATCTCTTTAAATTCGTCGGTCGCCAAATGCTTTGAGTCAAGTTCACCAGCCACAATCCCACGCATTAAGTTTGCTTTGGCACGTGGCGAGGCTTCCTCACGCGGCGAAGAACGAAAAACTGGACACATACGTTCTTGCGGAGAATTAGACCGACAGCGACCACAACCGTTACAGTTTCGAGCTGTTAGGGCGATTTGAGGCAGTTGCCAATTTAGTTCTGGCTCAAAGATTGGCAGCGCGGTTGATTTGGATTTGTAGTTTTTCTTCTTTCGCTTTTTACCTGCATTTCCTGCGCCCGGCCGAACTGGAGAAACCGTTACGTCTTGCTTACCGGGAAGCGCCCACTTTTTGGGAACGTCTGCCAGCAACTCCTCTTCACTCGTCGAATCGATGGCATCTGCCTGAGCTTCGTTTTCGAGAAACCGCCGACTGACAGCAACTGGTCGTAAGTTGTCCCCGAGCGCCGAGTGAGGGTGGCCCGTGATTTTGCCAGGGTTAAAAACGTTTTTGGGATCAAATGTACTTTTGATGTCAGAAAACGCAGAAGTGAGCTTCCCGTATTGTTTTTTCAAAAACCACGTTCGGCTGAGCCCGTCGCCGTGTGAGCCACTGATGGTTCCCCCAAGCGATAAAACGTATTCAAAAAGCTGATCAGAAAAACGCTGCATCCGCTTTACATCATCTTGACTGGACAAATTAATGAACGGTCGAATATGGATCGTGCCTTGTGGAGTGTGTGAAAACAGTGATGCAGTGATTTCGTTGTCGTTAAAAATCCGATGCGCGTTGCTCAAGAACTCCGGCAAGCTATCTGGCGGTATCGCAATGTCTTCTACAAACGGCAACGCACGGCGATTGCCCTTCAAACGATATAAGCTGGGCACAATCCGACGTACGATTCGCCAGTACAGATCTCGCTCATCCGCTTGAGTTGTCATCCGGATATCGCAATTCCATTTTTTCCGACGAACGATTCGCTGTTTCAAATGGTCAAACCGTTCTTTGACCGACCTGTCGTCCACGCCTTGAATTTCGACCAGCAACATTGCCTCGGCATCACTGGGAATTAACCGTTGAAATTCAACTTTCGTTTCTCGCGCTAGCGACAAGAGGCGACGATCGAGCAAATCACAGGCGGCTACTCCCATTTTGCCGATTTCCAAAGCTGCTTTGCCCGCCGTTTCTAAACGATCGAAAAACAACAAAGCGACCCCACGATGTTTGCAAATCGGTTTGGTCATGAGCGTCGCCTCGGTGATCACACCAAGCGTGCCTTCGGATCCTACCAGCAGTTGGGTCAAATCAACTTGGTTGCTTTTTTGCAAATCGAAAATATTGTAACCAGCTTGATTTACTTTCGTTCGAGGCCGACGCTCCAACCTAGGCCTTTCGTAACGATCGGCAATCCCTTTGACTCGACTGGCCAGCAACTGAGAACGTAGACATGGATGACCGTTACTGGACGCGATGTTACCGCCTGAAAGAAATTCTACGACCTCTCCGCCGCCGATCACCATTGTCAACTTGAGTACATTTTCGCGTGGTGTGCCATCAACCACCCAATGGCTGCCGGAGTTATTCATTGACAGTGTGCCGCCAATGGTCGTGACGTTTCGGGTCGCCGGATCGGGTGGATAGAACCGATCGTGAACTTGTAACTGACGGTTGAGATCCCCCAAAACAATTCCCGGTTCAACCGTTACCGAGTCACGTTCGATGGCCTTCACACGTCGCATCGAGTAGGAGAAATCCAACACCAACCCATTGCCCACGCAACCGCCCGCAACATTGCTGCCGCCACCTCGAGGAATAATACTTAACTCATTATCTTCAGCGTAACGAACGCAAGCGATAACATCATCGGTGTTGACGGGAAACACCACACCACTTGGTTGCACTTCATAGATCGATGCATCGCTAGCATACATCTGCAGAAAATTATCATCGCAACGGATGGAGCCCGAAAGTTGCCCAGCGAGATCAGCTTGAATTCTTGCGCGGTCAGCGTCCATTTTTTACTAGCGATAGTGCGTCAGGGCGGGGCATAGCGATTACAAAATCTAGTAAACAATGCCGTTCTATTTCACGATGGCTGCCCACTATTTCGAGAGTTGCTGTCAAGCGAGTTTTTGACTGCCGCTATATCTTACTCTTTTACCAGCAACGCTCCAACAGTCGACCGGCCCAATGTAGGAGATCTGCAAAGTCGAAATCCCCGAGCCAAAAGAGTTTTCCTTTGTATTTCTGTTTTCCGTGGCACATTTCTGGAAGGAATCAAGATGTCGGTGACTGCCAGTTTTTTGGAAGTATTTTCTCGTTCACAGGATCCGCGTGAGGCACGAGGTATGCGTCACCCGTTTGCCAACATCGTTTTTTTGCAACGGCAAACCGTGATTCATTGCGCTGGTCAAGCGTTGTTTACAACAGTGAATCACCTTTAATCAAACAAGTTTCGCAAAAGCTAGTTTTTTGTTAGAAAACGATTAAGCTTCGTCGCGTGTCGCAATTCTTCGCTGGCGTAGAGTCGCCGGAAAGTTAATTCGTTGCCACATAAGGTGTACTCGATTTTTTTTGCGTGACGGTTCCAACGCATTTCGTGAATGGTCGCCAAGCCAGGACGGCGTTTGCCCTGATCGGACAAAACTTCGACTCGATCACCGATCGTGAAACCTTCTGAGTGCACTTCCAGCCAAACGATAGGACGGATCCGAAGCGACTGAGAACCGTAAAAAATTTCGGCGTACCCTTCATCACGTTCCTCTTGAATGCGACTGGGCTCCCGACGAAAAATACGATAGCCGGGAATGAGTTGCGACGCCAATTCAAGATCTTCCGGGTGAACCCATTTATCAAGCTGATCACTGCCCCAGAGAAAAACTCCATGCTTTGTCAGGAGCTTCAGGCCTGACTGCGTGTCAAACGACGAAATCAACACCATCGAGTTCTCGCCGGAGTGCCGGTCAAGGAAATCGGAATCTAGCTCGATGGTGTCTTTGGATGGTTTCATGAGTAACCGCCGTGTTTGCTTGTTACTACGATTCTAGCAGCGATCGCACTCAGCACAAACTATCGCGATGTTTGCATCCGGCAACACTAGAACTAGGCTAATTTCCATTTAACCCTCGTAGCGCCTCTTTGCCAATGTTGAGAATCTCGCTATCGCCATCCTCGAATTCGAAATCTTCATCATCTGAAAATTCTTCAATGTCTTCAAAATCAGGTGTTTCAGAATCAGGTGTTTCAGAATCTGTTGCCGCTGGCGTTTTGTCAGAGTCCGCGTTCGCGCGTAACGCCGATGGCACCAAAAACGGCACTCTACTACCTACACCCTCGGCGATCCCAAGTGGGTCTTGAACAAACACCCACATTACAATGAGGTATGCGATCGGTAGTGCCAGACTGGCTCCAGCAAAAATTCTCAAAAAATCGTTGCCAGAACTATCGCCAGAAAAGTGACCATGTGCCGCGCGGTAATCTCGATGGCGAGTGGAACGATGCGGCTGGTCCTCAACACGACTTGTTCTGGTTCTATTTTCGCGTGATTGCTGAACGTCCTGTGACGATTCGGAACGGGCATGTTCAGGTCGACTACGAATATGGCTTGTGCCGTCGTAGAGGGGCTCACTACGATGATCGTTTGCAACGGTTTGCTCTGGTTCATTACGACTAGGTTCACGATAAGGTTGCCAACCGCGACTTTGTTGTGACGACTGGTCTGATTCATTGCGACGTGACGATGATGAACGCGACTTGGATCTACCGCTTTTGCTGCGAGACGACTTGCGCCGCCGGGCCCCCTTGGCCAACTGAGACGGAACGACAAATTTGCCAGAAGCGTCTTTGCCAGTTTCGGCGGTTTGATCGATATAGAGTTCCGGCTTCGCCGTGGGAGTGGGAGTGGGAGTGGGAGTGGGAGCAGGAGCAGGAGCAGGAGTAGGAGTAGGCACGGTGGGCCCGGGCTGTTGAATAACTTCCACTTCCGGCACCGCGTTTTCCAGTAACTTCATCAACGGGAATGTCTCTTGGCAGTGAGGACAACGCACACTGGCGTTGGCATTGGCCTTGGCAGGCACCCGTACCAAACCGTTGCACGCAATGCAATTGCCAACAATGGTTGAACCAGGGTTTGGTGGTTGTGCAGAAGACATTGATTTTCTAGCCTCTTGGTACTACGCCGAATGCTTTAAGCGTTGGTTGATGGGGGATGATGAAGTGATGGTAAGACAATCTTACTTAGCAATACGCACATTGTAAGGCATCAAAGCTTGAGCGAAAACTCGTTAGAAATTATTGCCCAGTCGTTAAAGTCGATTTGGCTATAGATTGTAGATTTCTTGGTATTTGGATTCTAAATGCACCAATAATTGGTCGTGTTTTAACTCTTGCCCGGTAACGTGTTTGCTCAGACTTGGCCCATCAAATCGCTGTCCCTGCTGGTGAATATTATGATTAAGCCAGGTTTTAAGCCCCGTAAAATCTCCTTGAGAAAATCCACTTTGTAGCTCCCCTAGTTCTCGTTCGGCGGCCTCAAAAAATTGGCTCGCAAAAAGATTGCCCAGAAGATACGTCGGGAAGTATCCAAACAAACCCGCCGACCAGTGGACATCTTGCAGTACACCATCAGCATCAGTCGTGGGGACAACCCCCAAATACTCCTGATACTTTTCATTCCACGCCGCTGGCAAATCAGCAAGTTTTAAGTTGTCGCTGATCAGATCTCGTTCCAATTCGAATCGAATGGCGATATGCAAGTTGTATGTCGCCTCGTCGGCTTCGACTCGAATCAACGACGGCCGCACGCAATTGATTGCTGCATAAAAATCTGTTTCTTTAACTTCACCTAGTGACGCGAAAAAGTACTGTTGAGCGATTGGAAAATAATGCTTCCAAAAACTGCGACTGCGACCGACCAAATTTTCCCACAGTCGCGATTGAGACTCATGAATTCCCAAACTGCAATAGCTACCCATCGGCAAACCATAGTCACTCGCCAATAAACCTTGTTCGTAGATGCCATGTCCGGCTTCATGCATGGTTCCAAAGAAGGCGCTGTTAAAAAAACTGCGGTCGTAGCGCGTCGTTAAGCGACAATCATCGGGACCAAGTTCTGTGCAAAACGGATGAGCGGTCACGTCCAAACGTCCGCGTTCGTAGTCGAAGCCGATGGCCGCCGAGACTTCGCGAGCAAAAACCTCTTGCGCTTCAATTGGAAAATCGCGACGCAAAATCGAATCGTCTGGCTTGTGCTTGCTATCTGCGATTTTGGCAACCAAGGGCACTAGCGAATCGGATAGCTTTTTTACCACAACGCTAATTTGCGAGGTCGACATGCCTGGTTCGTATTCGTCAATCAACGCATCGTAGGGATGGTCTTCAAATCCTACCGCTGCGGCTTCTTCACGTTTGAGATTGATGATGGTTTGCAAGTACGGCATGAAGCTCGCGAAATCGTTATTTTTTCGCGCAGCAACCCACGCCGATTGACCTTCGGAGGCTGACCGGGCCAAAGCGGCTGCAAGTTCGGATGGGATCTTGGACTGACGATCGAACTGTCGTTTCATGCCCACAATGTTTGCTGTACGATCAGTAGGGATATCGCCGTCGGTTGCTGCCGTGCCTTCGGCAGCGTCGAGTTCATTCAGCCATTGACCGAATTTTTCGTCGGTGCGTCTTGCGTGAACCTGCGTTGCTAAGGCTGTGATCTGGTCGGCGCGATAGGCTGCGGCTTGCTCCGGCATTTTGGTATGCTGGTCCCACTCTAACAGCGACAAAGTAGACTGAAGCAAGGCTGTTTGGCGAGCATGTTGGCAGGCCTTTTCGAATGTGGTCGAGGAATTCATCAGTTCCAAACTTAGAAGGTCGAGGGCGGGGCCCCGATTTTAATGCGCATTGTGTCGATAAGAAACTGGGCTAACGGGCGGTTGAAGCCGATCATTGGAATTTAAATTACATTGTGGTTAAAACGAACTAAATAGGATACGTGACAATGGATTCCACAATTGATTTATCACGCGCTGCAGCAGTCGGACTGGCAAAACGATTGGCAGATCGCCAACGAAAGATTGTGCTTGCCGAAAGCTGTACGGCTGGCTTGGCTGCAGCTTTACTGGGAGAGTGCCCCGGAATATCCGCTTGGTTTTGTGGCTCTGCCGTGACCTATCGGGAAGCAACGAAGATCCAGTGGCTGGATGTTCCCACGGCGGTACTGAAACAATTCTCCGCCGAGTCGTTGGCGACCACTCAAAAGATGGCGCAAGCCGTACTAGAGAAAACTCCTGAAGCCGACTTTTCCGCCGCGATCACTGGACACCTAGGGCCTCAAGCTCCGGTCGAGTTCGATGGGAAAATTTTCATGGCGATCGTGTTTCGCGATCAAGCCGATGTCAAGCTACAAGAACATCAGCTCGAGCAAACCGCCCGAAGCTCGCGGCAGCACGAAGCAGCCGCATGCTTGCTAAGGTTCGCGGGGCAAGTGTTGTCGCAAACGTCCTAAGCCCCATCCGGTTTAATTCACGAAAGCGAGCGCCAAATTCGTCAACCACGTAGATTACCACCAAGTAGTTGATTGTGCGTCACATTCGCTCGGTAACAAGTGCCTTTCTGAGGCAACCGACCTTGGCTACAGACGGCCAAATAAGTACAGTCAGGTATGGTTTTTCCCGCATCAGAAGACGAAAACGACTATGACTCGGCTAACGAGTCCGACGAGACCAATGCGCGCGATCAAGACGACTCGGACGATTCATTCTTCGAATCGAATGACGACGCAGAATTTTCGTTGAATCAACTAAGCGAAGCTTACGCCGAAGTCATTGAAGCGCAGACCGGCGTTAAACACACCGTCGGCTTGCCTGAAGACAACAAAGCAAGCGAAGGTGATCTCGATAGTGCGGATTCGGATCTGGAAAACACGATCGACGACAACGCCGGTTGCCCGGTTTCTCCAGAATCGATTGTCGAATCAATTTTGTTTGTAGGCGCACCGCGTGACGTAAAATTAAACAGCCGTAAGATCGCTTCTGTATTGCGAGACGTCAGCCCAAAAGAAGTGACTAAGATCGTTGCCGAATTGAACCAGCGATATGAAAAAGAAAATGCGGCCTATCGAATCAAAGTTGACGGTGGCGTTTTCGAAATGGTGCTCGACCCACAACTCATCGACTTCCAACAGGAGTTTTTCGGACGCAACCGTGAAGTGCGGCTAAGCCAAGCGGCAATTGAAGTGATGGCGGTGGTCGCTTACAACCAACCCATTACTCGTGAGCAGATCGATGTTCTACGCAACAAACCATCCGGTGGCGTTCTGAAGCAGTTACTCAAACGCGAACTGCTAAAAGAGACTCGAGATGAAAAAACGCCAAAAGTTAAGTACTACTGTACTGCTGACAGGTTCTTGGATTTGTTTGAGCTAGACGAATTGGCAGACTTACCCCAAAGCCACGATATGGCGGATATCGCTGATTTGCCAGATTGATAAAAAAGCGTGGCACCGAATTGTTTTATTGGTAAATTCAGTTTCATTTTTGGTCATGATTATTTCAGTACAATGAACACGGCAACAAAGAAAATAATCTTTCAGATCGTTAACGATCTTATTTCAATCAAAACCATTATAGCACTGCTCATAACAACCTTGGCGGTTATGACAAACCAAACTGCCTTTGGACAACCCGGTACCCCATTGAACAACCAAAAACCGGAAGGCTATCTGAATCTACCGGTACGAACCGGTGGTGGGGCACAGTTTTGGACGGACTTGCGAAATGTTAGTGGATGGCGAATTCAGCAAAACTCCGAAACGGGACATTGCCGGTTGATCGATCCGAATCTTGTGCGGCGAGGGTGGGGAAATTTCGCGCATTGCCAACAGTTACTCCAGCAACAAATCCAAACGGGGAAGGTTGCCATGCCTTCCGGACCAGTCGTGATTCTGTTGCACGGACTGATACGGAGCAGTAGTTCGATGAGTGTGATGGAGAAACACTTGCAAGGCCAAGGGTTTACTACCGTCAATTTCAGTTACGCCAGTAGCCGCAAATCCGTCGGCGAACACGCGGTAGCGCTAAAGTCAGTGATTGACGGTTTGGGAGACCAAGTAACCGATATCTATTTCGTGGCTCATTCGCTTGGGAACATCGTGATTCGTCACTACTTGCACGACACAACGAATCCACAAACACAACAAAATGGCGATCCGCGAATTCGTCGAATCGTGATGATTGGTCCACCCAACCAAGGTTCCAAGGTGGCTCGAACATTCAAAAACAGTCACCTTTTCCGTGCGGTGGCAGGCAAGAGCGGCGATCAGTTGGCACGTGATTGGGCGAAACTGGTTCCGCAGTTGGCAACACCGTCGGCAGAGTTTGGTATTGTCGCGGGTGGACAAGAGAACGAGGCGTACAGCCATTTCTTGTTGGAAGGCAAAGACGACTATACGGTCAGTGTCGACGAAACCAAGTTGACCGGCGCGACCGACTTCATGGTGCGCCCACTATTGCACGGCACGATGATGAACCAACCGATCGTGCTGCAAGCAACGACTCGGTTCTTTAAAGAAGGCCACTTTGTTTCGGAAGCTCAACGATCACCGTTGCGGTGATTTATTGGTCCTTTGCGTTCATGGTAATAACTAGCCCAAACGTAGGGGGCGTTGCAACGATTCTTAATGCTAGGCACCTTCGCCAGCATTCATAGCCTCATCCATTACGTTAGATTCTTCGCTAACACTAC
>CAZORR010000009.1:7005-8515 GCA_964582115.1 uncultured Pirellulaceae bacterium | reverse complement strand
GGCCTGAAAGAGGGCCCGGTGGCCCCGGTGCGCCGGATATCATGTTGGTCGAGAAGTTTGACGCGGACAATGACGGGCGGCTCAACGAAAACGAACGGGCGCTCGCCAGAAAAGAAATCCAACGAATCAAGAGCGAGGAAAATCGTCCTCCGCGACGGCCACGGGGTGTCAATCCTCCAGCCGGCAAACCAGGCCCCAAGGTCACCCCAGCTCAGGTAACCAATTTTTCGTCGGAGGATCTCTTCGACACCAGTGTACTGCGTACCGTTTTTTTAACCTTCAAAGCAGACGACTGGGAGCAGCAACTACAGGACTTTAAGCCAACTGACGTTGAAGTGCCGGCCACCATGATGGTCGATGGAAAAGAATATCCTAACGTCGGCGTCGGCTTTCGAGGTGCATCTTCGTTCTTTCACGTTAGCGAAGGCAGTAAACGCTCCTTCAGTATCTCAATGGACTATTTGGACGACGACCAAAAACTACTTGGCTATAAATCGCTCAACTTCCTAAACTGCAACGGCGATGCCTCCATGATGAGTTCGGCTCTGTATTCACATTTGGCTGGCAAGCACATCCCTGTCCCTAAAGTTAACTTTGTAAAAGTGGTGGTTAACGGTCGTTCTTGGGGAGTTTACGCGAATGCCCAGCAATTCAATAAGACGTTTTTAAAAGAGCATTTCGGCACAGGAAAAGGCACTCGCTGGAAAGTTAAGGGAAGCCCGCGAGGGGACGGCGGGTTGCGATACTTGGGTGAAGACGTTGAAGAGTACAAAAGTCGTTTTGAAATCAAATCAAAGGATAAACCTGAGTCTTGGGCACGTTTGATCAATCTCTGCAAAGTGCTCAATGAAACGCCTCAAGATCAATTGATTGACAAACTCAAACCAATACTGGACATCGATTCAGCACTTTGGTTTCTCGCATACGATGTTGGCTTTATTAACAGCGACGGGTATTGGGTGCGAGCCAGTGACTACAGTATTTTCTTAGACAAAAAAGATAAGTTCCATATCATTCCGCACGATATGAATGAATCGTTTCGTGAAATGCGTCGTCATGGCGGACCGGGCGGTCGCCGAGGCGGACCGGGTGGCGGTCGTCCTGGCGGCAGGTTTGGCGGCCCTCCCCAAGGACATGACGGCCCCCCTCAAGGTGGACCCGGCGGGCCTCCTCCGCAAGCTGGAACTGGAAGCGGTTTCAAACTCGACCCACTTACCAGTATGACCGACCGCTTCCCCCTACGAAGCAAGCTTTTGGCGATTCCAGAATTACAACAAAAGTACCTTGCTAAACTGAAGTCAATCGCTGCCAACGATTTGGAACCCCAAGCCTTCGCGGCGATCGTTGCAAAGTTTAAAAGCGTGATTGAAACAGACGTCAAGCAAGACACGCGTAAACTGATGACCAATGATGCATTTGAGACAGCGACCCAAACGGACGCAAAAGCAGGGCTGAATAAGTTCGCGATCGAACGAGCCAATTACCTGTTGACTCATCCGAAAATCAAGGC
>CAZORR010000009.1:0-6905 GCA_964582115.1 uncultured Pirellulaceae bacterium | reverse complement strand
CCAGCGAGCTACTTCTTCTTAGACCAATCGCGACGCCGACGCGAACTCGGGATGTCGAGTTTTTCTCGATACTTGGCGATCGTTCGGCGAGCTACCGGGAAACCCAATGCACCGAGCCGCTTCATTAGCTCTTCATCGCTCAGTGGTTTCGCTTTATCTTCGGCGTCGACCAGTTTCTTTAATTCAATGCCGATCTTACCCCAAGCAATCTCTTCGCCAGCGTCGGTTGTGGTACCGTGCACGAAAAACATTCGCAACGGCAAGATACCGCGATGCGTATCAATGTACTTATCACCAACGGCTCGACTAATCGTGGTCACCGCCACGCCAACCTTGTCCGCAATTTGTTCCATTTTCAGGGGCTTGATGGCTTCGGGGCCAATATCGAAGAAGTCCTGCTGATAAGCCACTACCTCTTGAGCGACTCGTAACACCGTGCTGCGACGCTGTTCGATCGATTCGATCAGCCACTGGGCCGACGCGATTTTTCGTTTGATAAATTCTTTCTCTTCTGGCGTCGCCTGTCCGTTGGCTAAACGCTTGCGGTAGTAATTGCTGATATGCAAATTACGCGCCGGTCCTTCTTCCATCTTGACCACATACTTGTCATCGTCTTTTTCCAGCCACATGTCTGGATTGACCTTGGGAACAAAGTCATCGAAAAACCGCCGAGCCGGTCGCGGATCAAGCGTTTTCAGTTCGGCCCATGCTTCGTCGATTTCGTCGAGGTTCATTCCGGTTGCTTTTTCGATCGCGGGCAAACGGTTGTGGTGCAAATCGTCCAAGTGGTCAACGATCAGCTTTCGTACGTTTTGAACGTTATTTAATTCAGGGGACAGTTGCAGCAACAAACATTCGACCAAATCGCGAGCCGCAATACCTTTCGGATCAAGATTCTGAACATGCGCCAACGCCTCTTCGACTCGTTCGCTATCTTCGGGAGTTGCGTCGAGTGGCAGCAGATCGGAGAGCGAAATTTTGAGATAGCCACCATCCTGAGCTGACAACGACGAGATAATTCGCTCGCACATTTTCATCAGTTTGGGCTCTAGATCCAAGTCGTGAATCTGATCCAGCAAATGAGTCTGAAGCGATCCGCTATCGTCAACAATGTTCGCGATAAAATCATGTCGCCGGTCCATCGATTCGCGGACTCGGTTCGACGAAGGCCGGCTTCCATCAAAGTGATCTGGTATATCGTTGTCGAGGTTTAGCAGACGCTCAAAGTCATCTTCGCCGCCCTTGCCTTCTTCAACGACCAGCTCTTTTTGCTCAACGTCTTTCTTTTCTTTTTCGCCGTCAAGTTTGTTTTTATTTTCATCTTCGGCGGGCTGGTTTTCAACAACACGCTCAAGAGCTGGGTTTTCAATCAGCTCCGTTTCGATTTTTTCTTCTAAAGCAGCCTGTGCCATCTGCAAAATCTCCATCGACTGGATCATTCGCGGAGCCATCGTCTGGCTTTGCTTTTGTGTTTGAGATTGACCGAAGGAAAATCGCATACTTGTATAAACCAAAACAAATCGAAAAAGGGAAATATGACGTCAGCTTTTAGGCCGTCAGTTGCCTTAGGTAGCTCATGCCATATCTGCTAAATTACCAACAGGCTATTGTAGGGGATTTTAGCCCTGTCGGTTCATAATAATTCTAAACTGATGATCTAGCATACATTCCAATTTACGTTTTGCTCGAACAATCAACAGAACTCTGCCGTAAAGTCAGCAAGACAGGCCACGATGTCATATCTGTGACACTAAATACTGCTTGAAAAGAGAAATTAAAGCTCATGGCCCAGCAATCAATTCGGTTTCTATCGTGGAACTTGAACATGATGAACACCTCGGCCGAGGCCCCAAGTAATTGGCGGATCGACCAAACGGAATCGCTGATTCGCCAGCGAGTGCTCGAAGAAAATTCGGATGTCGTTTGTTTTCAGGAACTCCCGGCGATGGTTCCTTTCATCGAAACCCACGAACTTGCGCCAGCAAATACAATCAGTCACAGTGGCACAATCGCCACAATCGTAAGGAAAGAGCTGTTTGAGGGGATGGTGTGCCGAGCCGTTGGCCGGTTTGCGGTCGTTTGCGTTTTCCCAAAACTATCACTGACCGTTGCCAATGTGCACCTTGAATCAACTCGTAATGGAGCCGAGCAACGCTTGGTTCAATTGAGAACACTGCTCAACGTTTGCCCGACCGATTCGCTGTTGATCGTAGGAGATACGAACACCCGCGTCGCTGAAGAAACGGCAATTGCCGACCTGGGTCTATTGGGCAACCGGCCGCCAGCGCCGACTTGGGACAGTCGTCGAAATCGGCACTCCAATCGATCTGACGCGAGGGCGTTTTCAAGCTACTTCACTCGCTATTTTCATAACGACGCCGTCATGGTGGACGATGTCAAAGTTCACAATCAACCGTTGAGCTTTGAGGGCACTGAGTTTTTCTTGTCCGATCATTTCGCCCTCTCTGGTGTGGCGAGCTTTTCGTAGACAACAGTTTGTTTGCGACCGAGATTAAAAGAATTTTGCAGCTAAGCTGCTGGACCCTTTGACTGATTGGTGGGCTTTGGTGTAAACTGCTCGACTCAGTTATTTGCTGGTTAAAAGTGAGCCTCGCGAGGGGGAGCCGTGAACCGGGTCAGGCCTGAAATATGGCGCAGCTCTAAGCGGGGTACTCTTGTGCGGGGCTCTCTTTTGACCAGTTTTTTTATGCGCGAGTTTCACCACACCGGCCAGTTTAACGACAATCCGGCAGGCGTCGGCGTACAAGCCCGATGCGCGCGAGTGCATCCGATCGCCTTTTAGAAAAATGCACTTGCTTGCGCCGCGTGCTTGTATTCCAGCCGATTTTCTGTCAGTAGCGAAGGCTGACGCCAATCACTTTATCGACTTGACGACTAGTCCACCCCCGACCCCAAATGGCACCAAGCTAAACAAAGCCACCACGCCGATCGCCAAACCAAAGCTCAACCCGTCCGTTTCGGCGACGTTTAAAAAACGAAAATTCGCGACCAAGTTGTAGCAAGACCAACCGATTAAACCGCAGCCAACCAGACTCCCGGCGATCCGTCCCACTTCATTACTCAACTGTTGCACTCGCCGACGCTGCAACTTCGGCAACGCACTTGGCTCAAGGGCAGGGGAGGGCTCGTTTGTATTGGTTTTACTGGACACTGTTGTCTCGTCGTTTTATTAAATACAAAAAATTAGTCTAAACTCTCAATCACCGCGCCAGCATGCCACCCGGCAATCGCAGCAAACACCAGCGTAATTACGGTGTTCATGATAATGCCGACGGATGTCAAAATTATATCAACCGCCACTAAATCCGTACTATAGCGAGCCAGAAATACCCCGCCCGCCATCAAGCCCACAAACGCGAGCCCGCCGAAATATGCATAAACCGTTAACCACTGTGATTTGTTTTCGCTGACAACGTGATACCAATCGGTGCTGATGATTTTCCAAGGCGAACCATTGAACCATGCTGAAATTAAAAACAGCGGCGCTATCAACATTCGCAAAGGAATGATCATCACTTGCAAGATCGCTCCCGGCAGCCCGGCAATGAAGAAGCTAAAACCAAACAACAAAAATGAAGACCAGAATTCAGACTTCCCAGAAACTGAAAAACCTTGAACTTTGCCATGCCCCTCGAAGGCATCACGAAAGATAAACCCCGCCACTGTCCACAACCCTACCAATCCAATGCAATAAGGCACGCCGCCAAACAAGAAACTGAGAAAGTACTTGTATATTGACATCGCGAACGTCGTTGCTTCAGCACCACCGCCGACAGGGAAAATACTCTCACTTGCAATTCCACCAACCAACATCAGCAATGCAGCGATTCCACCAGCCAACAACACTCGCACGTCAGTCAACATACTAACGGTGGCCATGAACAGAAGCGCCGGCTTAAACTTTGGCCGGCGAGCTCCCACTTCTGACGCGGCCGTAGTCTCGCGCCGCGAACGCTTTTTGCTTGGCCGACCGCCTCTCGAACCCACCGGTCGGTTCGATGATGTTTGCGATTGCTCAGACGTTGGTTCCGATTCCGGCACCAACGTCCCGATTGCTTCCAACGACAGAATCTCGTCGACCTCCAAAGGGGCATCCACGTCAAAGCCAGCTTCCTGATTTTGTTTGCTGGGTTGTGACGACTTACTTTTTTCCGCTGACGAATTCGAGTCGGCTGTTGGATTTGTCGTACTGTCGGAGTCGTCTGAGTTCGTTTCGGTCGTAGTTCCTCTTTTACGAGGTGCAAGTAAATCTTCTGCGACCGGATCTAAACCAAACAACGGAGAAACCGCAGGGCGTTCGAACGTTTCGCTAAGTTTAAATTCATCCGCGCTTTGGCTATCCGCCGACGCATCTTGTTTCGGGGCTTTTTTACCACCTCGCCACCGCTCACTGCGACTAGCCGGCGTACTTTTATTTTTTCCAGCCAGATCTCCCACCTCCAGCACAGAAAAACAGTCCGGACACTTGATTACTGTACCGGCTTGTTCTGGCGTTACCGTCGTAATAGTATCGCAAAACCGGCAAGTAATTCGGTAGTATTCGCCGCTGTCGGACATCAATTCTTTCGGTGGTAAAATGGCAACGCTGATCAAACGTCGGTCTCGATTGTCTACCAAACATTTCCCTTTCTCAATAGCCATTGGCATTATCGGACACGTTGAATCGGTTAAAATCTACTCAGTGTGTCTCTGCCGTTGATTTTTGGAAAACTGGTAGGGCAAGTCGGCGTTTTCAAAGAACTGATTTCGCCAGAACCAATCAACCGTAAAACCTGGTCGATTTCAAAAAGCTCTTGAGGCCTGAAAGCAACTAATATGAAACTCGTCAAAGTCGCCGCCGGCGTTCTCAATCAAACGCCGCTGGACTGGAACCAAAACCGAGACAATATCTTACAAGCGATCGAAACCGCGAAGTCGCAAAACGTTTCTTTCTTGTGTTTGCCGGAACTTTGCATCACCGGTTACGGTTGCGAAGATGCTTTTCATTCCACTGGCGTACAGCAAGCGGCCATCGATTTGTTGTTTGAAATTTTACCAGCGACCCAAGGCATCGCGGTTTCGGTCGGGTTGCCGATCAGCTACGCAGGCGGGCTTTTCAACACCGCGGCCATGCTGGTTGATGGCAAGATCGCTGGCTTTGTTGCCAAACAACACCTTGCCGGTGACGGCATTCACTACGAACCGCGATGGTTTAAAGCTTGGCCCAGTGGAGTGCAAGGAGAAGTCGAACTAAACGATGTTGAGTATCCCATCGGAGATATTCTATTTGACGTTGGTGGTGTTCGAGTCGGTTTTGAGATTTGCGAGGACGCTTGGGTTGGCAGTCGCCCTGGCGGTCAACTCGCCGCGAAAGGCACTGACATTATTTTGAACCCCAGCGCCAGTCACTTTGCCTTCGGCAAGCACGAAGTCCGGCAACGATTTGTGCTCGAAGGCAGTCGAGCGTTCAACGTGACCTACGTTTATGCCAACTTGGTCGGCAATGAATCCGGACGAGCAATCTTTGATGGCGACGCGATGATCGCGACGGGTGGGCAGATGGTTGCGATCGGGCCACGACTGTCTTACCTGCCGACAATGGTCACCGCGTTCGTTGTCGACATCAACCTGACGCGAATGAACCGAGCCAAAACGGGATCGTTTCAGCCAGAGATCGACGGCGACGAAAGCGATGTAATCCATATCGATTATGACATCGCCCCTGTTGAACTGGAACAACCGAACGTCGAACCGGTGTCATGGCTGGCAGGCCCGGATGTTAAGTCGGAAGAATTCACACGCGCGGTTTGCCTGGGGTTGTTTGACTACATGCGAAAGAGCCATTCGTGCGGCTTTGTGGTTTCGCTGAGCGGCGGATGTGATTCGGCCAGCATTGTGGCGCTAGTAACGATGATGGTCAAACTGGTTTGTGCGGAGCTAGGCTTCGAAGCAGCTTGCCAACGAATGGGATGGTTTGTTTCCGGAAAGCACCAACCCAAAGACGAATCGGCGCTGATGAAACGGCTTTTGACAACCGTTTACCAAGCAACCAAGAACAGCGGTCCCGTGACTCGTGGTGCCGCCAAAGACGTGGCGTTAGCCGTCAATGCAACTCATTACGAATTCGATGTCGAACCGATCGCGGAAAACTATCGCAACATCGTGTCCGAGGCGATCGGCGAGCCACTGACTTGGGATAAACACGACATCGCTTTACAAAACATCCAAGCCCGCGTGCGTTCGCCGAGCGTTTGGATGTTGGCGAACCTGAACAACGCGTTGCTTGTTTCGACCAGCAATCGCAGTGAAGCAGCCGTCGGATACGCGACGATGGATGGCGATACGTCGGGCGGCATTAGCCCGATCGCTGGGATCGATAAAGCCTTCCTCCGCAAATGGCTCGTTTGGATGGAACGCGAAGGCCCCGATGGATTCGATCCGATCCCTGACCTCAAGGCTGTCAACGACCAACAGCCAACCGCCGAACTACGTCCGGCCGATCAAAAGCAAACCGACGAAGACGATTTGATGCCGTACGAAGTTTTGGACGCCGCAGAATGCTTTGCGATTCGCGACAAGCTAATGCCAGCCGAAGTGCTACAACGGCTAGAGCTTGAGTTTTCAGATTTCGATCGCAAGCAACTGGGACTGTGGACGATTCGTTTCTTCAAACTCTGGTGCCGCAACCAATGGAAGCGCGAACGTTACGCTCCGTCATTTCATTTGGACGACAAAAACCTCGACCCAAAAACATGGTGTCGGTTCCCAATTTTGTCCGGCGGTTTCCAGCGAGAACTTGCGTTGTTGGAAAAAGATTTGGCATAGTCGCCCCATGCTCCTGCCACAACCTATCGTAATCGCTTCACGACTTGCTCAAGCGCATCGGCGAATTGGTCGACTTCATC
>CAZORR010000008.1:15026-47051 GCA_964582115.1 uncultured Pirellulaceae bacterium | reverse complement strand
TCTATAAAGGCGTGCGAGCGGGACTCAAGAACCAAGGTGGCAAAGCACGGTCAGCGGTAGCGACGATTTACAATCATCTGTCGTATGAAGAAATCAAGCCATTGCTTCCTGCAATCTACCAAGCAACCGCCGAATCAGCGCCTAGCGGAATTATGTTCGCCGACGGCGTTCGGTTGAGCGGTTTGGAGTTGCTGGCCAAGCACAAAATTAAAGAAGGTGTCCCGTTGTGCGTCGAAGTATTGGGCATCGGACGTTGGGGTTTGGCAAGACGAACTCCTCCGGTCCTAGACATCTTGGAGTCGTATGGTGCAGCGGCGAAGAGTGAACTTCCAAAGCTGAAGCCATACTATGATCAATTGAAATCCAAGCCCAATCCCTCAGACAAAGACAAGAAGAAGCTCAAACGGTTCGAAGAAGTTATCAAAAAGATAAATTCGGATAAAAGCAAACCGAAACTGCGGTCGCTTCCGAAGCTCGCCGCTTAAACGCGAGCTTGTATTGAAACTGGCTTTGCTTAAACCGACAGTGCTCTTGATCGTCAAAGCGATCAAGAGTTTAGTAGCCCATGTGAGAATCGAACTCACGTTTCGAGACTGAAAACCTCGGGTCCTGCCACTAGACGAATGGGCCATGAATTGTTCGTAGGTTCGTAGTTACCGCTTTTAGGCTGTAACTACAGATCGTGAACAAGCCACGTCTTTGTGGTCAGCTCACCTTCACCGCGGCATCGAGTCTAAACTTGGTGGCCGACCAAAGAAAAAAGACCCGATGCCGCACGTCGCGACATCGAGTCTTCTCAACAATTCAAAAGAAGAACTCGACCAGTGTCACAACAGACGCAACGCGTTCGGTGCAGTCTCTGGCGGCAAGCCAGGCTGCTCCAAGCGTTCGGAGTGTTGTGGGAGTCGTTGAGTAATCATGAGGTGATCTTATATTCGTTTTAAAAAACGTTTTTAACTGGTTGCAGCAATAGACGCATTCCCGCCCCATAGGTTCACGCTGCTAGTTCGTAGTCTCAGCTTTAACAGGATTTCCGGCCTTTAAGCGAGACCACCAACGATTCGCCTCCGGCAACATGCCAAATTTTTCAAAACTACTTACAGCGAATCACGAGCCGTAATGGCCAGTCGTCGGGCTTCTTCAATCGTTTCGGCCACGACTGTAATGTGTCCCATCTTACGAGCCGGTGCTGGTTTTTCTTTTCCGTACAAATGCAACGCCACGCCCGGCAATCCAAGACAGGCCGACCAATCCGGCTGTCCACCGGACCAACAGTCACCTAAAAGATTCACCATCGCCGCCGGAGTGACTTGTGCCGTTGTCCCTAATGGCAATCCGCAGACGGCTCGGACATGCTGTTCAAATTGGCTGGTCGCGTGACCTTCGATCGTCAAGTGCCCCGAATTATGCGGTCGCGGCGCCATTTCGTTCACTAGGATTTGTCCGTCGCGATAAAAGAATTCGACGCACAACACACCAACGGCGTTCAACCCCTCCATGATTCCTTGCACGACCTGCGTGGCTTGTGCATCCAGCGACGGCTCCAAACCCGACGGTGAAATCGACACGTCCAAAATCTGATTTTGGTGGTCATTGCGAAACGAAGGGTAGGCTGCGAACTGGCCGTTGGCACTACGAGCCCCGATTACGGAAAATTCGTATTGGAATTCAATGAACTCCTCCAAAATCGCCTCGTCCGTTTTCAGCTCAGCCCACGCCGTTTCCACATCCGCTGGGTCACGAATCACAAACTGCCCTTTGCCGTCATAGCCACCAGAGGTTGTTTTTAAAACGCCCGGCATGATCTGCTGACTGGCAGCTTTGAGTTCTTCCAACGATCGGACGATTTGGAACTCACAGGTTGGAATGTCGTTGTCTCGCAAAAAGTTCTTTTCTAGCGAACGATTTTGTGGAATCGCCAGTGCTTGATCACCCGGATAAACCTTTACGTGGTTACTTGCCGCAGCCAGTGCAGCGACCGGTATGTTTTCGAATTCGAGCGTAATCACATCGACTGATTTCGCGAACTGCTCGACCGCATCCACATCCTCGTAAGCGGCTTGGAATTCTCGATCGGCAACCTGTCCGGCAGGCGTGTCGGCGTCGGGCGAAAAAACGTGGACGCGATAGCCAAGTTGCTTGGCTGCGGTGGTCATCATTTTGCCCAGTTGACCGCTGCCAAAAATACCGATGGTTGAACCGGGTAACACAGGGGGCAAATTACTTTGGTCGTTCAAGGCTTACAGCTCCGGTTCTTCCAACACAGTATCGGTTTGGTTTTTAATGAACGCTTCCAACTTTTCGCGTACGTTCGAATCTTCGTTGGCTAATATTCGAGCCGCCAGCAAGGCCGCGTTTTTAGCCCCCGAATTTCCGATCGCCAATGTTCCGACAGGCACGCCGCCGGGCATCTGAACGATTGACAACAGTGAATCCAATCCGCTTAGCGCTTTGCTCTGCACTGGCACGCCCAGCACGGGCAGTCGAGTCATCGAAGCGATCATGCCGGGTAGATGAGCCGCACCGCCGGCACCGGCGATGATGATTTTTAGACCGCGTTCTTCGGCGGAGTTCGCATAGTCGACCATCCACTGCGGGGTACGATGAGCCGAAACGACACGGGCTTCGCGGGCGATCCCGAAGTCGTCGAGGATTTCGGCTGCGTGGCACATGGTGGGCCAGTCAGATTTACTGCCCATCACAATTCCAACAGTGGGGTTCGTGCTGTTTTTATTTTCAGACATCTGTCATTCCGGTCGGGAACAAGGTTGAATCTTCTTCGCAAGATTTGCGGTCGTTGATTGAAAGCGTTATTCTAAACACAGACCAGAAAAGGTTCTATCGGGCACAACGGCCTTAGTTCGTAGTAATGTCCTTTATGCGGTATTTCCGGTTCTTTCATGGATACAAAACTCGTCGGCGCAGCCCAGATAGAGAAACTTGTTTCAATTATCGCCAAGGACGGTGAGGATTCTGTTTTCTTTGCGGTTGTGACAACGGCACCAGAGAAGGCTGGAGCCTATTTTATGTCTGTCGAGCCGTTAGCGATTGAGCGATACTAAGCGAACTATGGATGATCTAGCCGAATACCCCTTTGAACTTTTTACGACGGTAAAGAAGCATACTTCTGGCCGGATCGCGTACGCAGTGGCTTATCTCACCAAGGAATTGCAAAAGCAGTTGCCACTGGATAAACATCCGCGACTGCGGATTGATGGCGAAGTTGGTGGGCACCGATTCAATGGAGCGTTGCACCCGTGCCGAGGCAAGTGGTATGTATTGCTGCCCAAAAGGATGATGAAAAAGTGCGGTCTAGAAATGGGCGGCGATGTTTTGGTGTCGTTTCGAATCGCTGACCAAAACGCAGTCGACGTACCCAGCGAATTACAGCGAGCATTGGCAGCCAATGCCAACGCTAAACAGGCTTGGGATAAACTAACAACCGGTAGGAAACGAGGGTACGCTTACCGAGTCGCTTCGGCCAAGCGAATGGAAACACGCGAAAACCGAGTGGACGAAGTGATCGATTGGGTGATCGACGGGGCTCCAAAAAAACGCCGGTCACGGTTTGGGTTTTAGAGCAATAGTAGAACGGCGGGCGAACGGAGTAGAAAACCGAAACGAACAAATTTAACAACGACCCGGAAAGCGACCGCGCGATCCCCCAAACGTTGAAGCCTCGACTCTTCCGCAAGACTTCGCAGCAGTTTAATAATGAGGTGGCTTCTCATCTTCCAGATTTCGAACCTCAGGCGTCTGAGATCCAGACTGTTCGATTCGTAAAGTCAGTCGGTCCACAGCCAGCTTTAGCTGTTCCAAACGCTTGGTGTTTTCCAGTACCGTTTCATTCAACTGTTCGTAATCGTTCTGCAAATAAGTCAGTGAAGATTCCAGCGCATTCAAGCGTTCGTCTGTCTTTTCTTGATTGTGCATGCTCTACGCTCCCGAATGACCTCGAAAATTCCCCCCTCGTCACTGAATAATTGTGGTCGATGAACCCAATCAGCGGTAGCCATGCCAGCGGCCGATATTGCAGTTATTGGCGAACCGACGCTCCGATCTGCCGTCTGCCTGCCACTTCTTTTGGTTGAGAGTTGCTATCAATCGTAGCTAGATTTTACCCAATTCATTAAAATCCTAATGCACTCCCCAGCTAATTCCTACTCAACCACCGCCTACGAATACCCCATCGGGTCACATTGATTGCGTGCCCTGTTTTTTTGTTGCCACTCATGAACCCAACAACGCTTCTCCAGCAAGCCCCCCGTACTAACATGGCTGACCACAAAAACAACAAACAAAACTTAACGTGGCTGCACGTTCATGTCCCCAAGGCTGGCGGAACCACGTTACGCCTGCTAATGCGACGAATCTTCGGCGATAATTTTTACGACGCCACTTCATTGCTTGAAACCAAACAGTACAGCCGTGTCGATGTACAAGAAATCATTCGCTGTCACCCGCAATACCAATGCATCAGCGACCACAAGTTCTCATTCGATTTGCCATACGGAAGCAACCTCGTCAACATCCTCGCGCTGAGCTACGTTCGGGACCCTGTCGACCGTTTTATCTCGCGTTACTTTTATCATCGCCATTTTGAAGAAGTCAATTGCATCGCCCAACGGATGAGCTTTCGAGAGTTCGCAGGTGCAGAACTCATTGGACAGCAGGTCCATCCGCAAACCAATAGCCAGATTCATTTCTTGACCTGCGGTCGATCCACCGACGACATATCCTTTATCGAAAATTCGCTAGCTACGGGCAAAGCGTTTTTGTTTCCGATCGAGCGATTTGACGAATCCTGCATTTGCATGGAGAAGCTGTACCCAGAGTCTTTCCCAGATCTCTCGTATATTCGTGCGAACGTTTCCAAACGCGACGCTGAAATCTCAGACTACGATCGCGACATGGTGTTACGATACTTAAAAATCGACCAACCCGTTTGCGATCTCGCGAACGACTTCCTCGATCGAACCTTGGCCAGCACCTTCGATTCGATGGACCAACGACAAGCCGCCCTTGCCGATTTCAAAGACCGCTGCACGCGTCGGTTTGACAATTTCTGGCCGCCGCTTAACCCCGGTCAGACGGAACTGCCAGAAGCATATTTGCAAGCGATGGCAGAAAAAGCTGAAGCCTAGTTTGTAACAAAGGCTCTAGCCAAACATTTCTTGCAAATAGCCGAATGATGCTTCACAAGCCATCATTGGGTCGGCGGCGTTTTCTTGGTGTACGGTAAAGTAACCACCGTACGACTTTTGCTCCAACGCCCCTAACAGCGCCGGCCAATCGACCGCCCCCTGCCCTAACGGTGTCTCGACGCCGCGGCCGAGCGAAAAGTCAGTGACCGCATCACGAGCACGACAGCTCATGACGTACGGTGCCAATAGCTGCATCGTTTCCGTCGGAGCATGACCATTGATCACCAGTTCTGCCGGATCAAAATCAATACCCAACGAATTCATCGGCAAAGCGTCAATCAGTTCCTTCAGTAACTCTCCATCGTCCGCCCCGGTCCGAGCCGCCAACCACGCGCCGGCTTTTTGGCTGTAGTTCCCAATATCACTCAGCGCTTGCACCATTGTCACGCGACTCGGATCGACGGGGTCCGCAGCAATCTTGCCAATCCGATTGACGACCACGTTGCAACCTAATTCATAAGCCATGGTTAAAGTTGCTTTGGTGCCTTCCATTCGACGGTCGAGCAACTGAAGATCACCGTAGCCATAATTCGTTTGAAAGTGAATCGCCGAAACGCTCAGCTGAAGGTCTGACAAAAGCTTGCGAATATGCCGGACGCCTGTTCGCGAAAGTTCCTCCGCTTTGATTTCGGTGCGTCCATTGATTTCAACCGCGTCGGCACCTAATTTGGCTGCCGTCACGATCGCCGTTTTAAAAGGCTGACGAAGCGTGTCCAGAAAAATTGACTTTTTGAGTTTCAGCATGGTTTGGTCGTTAACGAATGTTCCGCAAATCGGGCTGTTGCATAAAATGGTGTTTGCTGCTGCGAGAAATCCTAATCTCAACACAGATTAATAACCAGTTGCCTACAACGTCGCAAATCCTGTTAAACTACGAATGCCAACTAAAACCTTGGCGGCCCAAAGTCTTTCAAGACGACCCATTTACTATTCTATTATCAACTGCCCTCCCCTTGACCCAAGTCCATCATGACCAAGATTGCTCAAGTCAGTCAGTTCCTTAATCAATTCGCTCCAACTCGGCTGGCCGAAGAATGGGATAACGTGGGTCTGCTGGTCGGCGACCCCAAATTGGTCGCTGAGCGAATCATGACCTGCCTGACGGTCACTCCCGAATCGGCCGCAGAAGCCATCTCGCAACAAGCAAACCTGATCGTTTCTCACCATCCGATTCCCTTTCGCCCACTCAAGCGAATCACCACCGAGACGGTTGCGTCGAAATTGATCTGGGATTTGATTCGTGCGGGTGTTTCGATCTACAGCCCGCACACTGGTTTTGACTCGGCCGTGACCGGCATCAACCAATCACTTAGCCAACGAATCGGCATCGTTGATGCGGCGCCAATCAAACCCATTTTGGACGACCCAGACAATCTGGGCGCGGGGCGGATCGGAAAGCTCACATCCGCAAAGCCGCTGAGCGATTTTATCGATCAAATCAAAGCCGATTTTGATTTACAAACACTCCAAGCCGTTGGCAGTGCTCAGCATTCGGTCAACAAAGTTGCAGTGGCCTGTGGCAGTGGCGGTTCGTTCTTGTCAGCTGCGATCCGCGCTGGTTGCGACACTTTTGTCACCGGCGAGGCGACTTTTCATACGGCATTGGAAGCCAAGGCAAATGGCGTGGCGATGGTGTTACTCGGACACCACTCCAGTGAACGCTTTGCGGTCGAATCACTTGCAACGACACTGACCACTGAATTCCCTGACACGACCGTCTGGGCCAGCCAAGACGAATCTGATCCGCTCACATGGTTTTAGTTCAAATTTTTCCGTAAGAATCTCATACTACGCGCCTCAGAAGTATCTACACGTAGCCGTAAGCCAGCTCGATTCAAAAGATCTTCGCTAGCCCAAACAACTGTCCCTCGTTTTGGCACCTTATTTTGTACAGCAGTTCACTTGGGTTATCGTTCTGCGTTGACCACAAACGCCGTCGACCTACAATGAATCGTCCGCCATCCCTAGTAATATCGCCGTGTCTATGAATTCTCCTGCCCATTCAAACATTGACGACCGTTTTCTGACAGCACTGCCAGTATTCAACGAAGTAGAATCGGTCGACAGCGTGCTTGATTTGGTAGTGCAACACTCGTCCAACATACTGGTCGTCGACGATGGCTCCACCGACGGCACCGCAGAAAAACTCGCCCAACGGACGGACATTACTTGCGTCACTCATCCGACCAACCGAGGATACGGCGCTGCCTTAAGCACCGCCTTTGAATTCGCGGCCGAAAAAGGGTTCGAGTACGTGGTCACGATCGATTGCGATGGCCAGCACGAACCGCAACGGATTCGTCAGTTTGTCGCCGAGAGTATTCGTAGCAATGCCGATATTGTCTCGGGAAGTCGCTACTTGCAGTCATTCGACACCGATTCTCCTCCTCCGGAACAGCGACGAGCCATCAACATGCAAATCGCTCAGATTCTGAACGAGCGTTTAGGATACGAATTAACTGATGCGTTTTGTGGATTCAAATGCTACCGTGTCGCTTCATTGCAAAAGCTATCACTTACCGACACTGGCTATGCGATGCCGCTAGAGCTGTGGGTCCAAGCAGCGGCACATCGCCTGTCAGTGGTTGAAGTTGCTGTGCCGAGGATTTACCTGGATGAAAATCGCTCTTTTGGCGAAGAGCTTGATGATCCAGAGCGACGGCTAAACTACTACAAGCAAGTTTTGGATACGGCTTTCAAATTCTTACCGTCCAACTTCCAAAAAATTGGGAGCGCACGGGTTGGCTAGTCATCGCCCTGACCAACCCGCAATTAGCCGACAACGCATCCGGGTTCCTCAGCAAAACAAAACGGCACTGCACCTTCCACCGCTCAATCAAGCAGTCAGTCGACTTGAAACTAACCGCAACGGAATCCAACGCCAAGCTTCACATCAGCTAGCGGTTTCTTTTTTACAAGAACAACCTAAGCTTGGCCAACTCCAACAACACGCAAGACTCGAATTGACCAAGGCCGCATTGGACTACTCGGCCCAGTACCTCCCGCGCTACGATTCGGCGCCAACGGTCGATCAGCCAATCATCATGTCTGGTCATCAACCAGCGCTGTACCACTCAGGTGTCTGGTACAAAAATTTCGTACTTTCTGAATTGGCCAGCCGCACCGGCGCGATTGCTATCAATCTGGTCGTTGACACGGACCTATCGAACCACCATTCGATTCGATTTCCCGATCTAAGTTCGACACCTATTCGTAGTCGCTGGATCGAAATCGACAAACCAGCGACGACTACGCCTCATGAACAACGCTCCATTGTAGATCCGTCCTTTCTGTTCGCGACGCCGGACCGATTTGCTCAAACATCCTCTAGCGTCAGTCAGACGAGCATCGTCCAGCGGCTTTGGCCAGAGATCATTCAGGCCTACCACGAGTTGACCAAATCAAACTCCACGCCGCCCACGTTAGGGGCAACGATTGCTGCTGGGCGTCACCGCTTCGAACGAGCCGTCGGATTAACCACTCTCGAAATACCGGTCAGCAAACTAAGTCAAACCTCAGCATTTGCGACATTCACAGCAGCGATCTTTGACCGGGCGAATGAGTTTCGCGAAGCTTACAATCAAGTTTTAATGGAATATCGAAACGCCAATCGAATTCGCAGCAATTCTCATCCGGTGCCAGAACTCCAACAAACCGACGATTGGATCGAAGTGCCGTTTTGGGTTTTATCGGACCACACTCGTGGGCGGCAACGTTTGTTCATCCGAAATCGCGACGCAGAAATCGAATTATCAGATCGCAAACAGCTCAATCAAACGATTCCAAAATCCGATTTCATCGCTGCCTTTAGCCAGCTGAGTACGCTCGGCATTTCAATCCGTCCACGAGCAATATCGACAACCATGTTCTGTCGTTTGTTGATGTCCGACATTTTCATCCATGGAGTTGGTGGAGCAAAATACGATCAACTAACCGATGCGATTTGCCAACGATTTTTTGAGTATCGCTTGCCAGAGTTACTTACGGTCTCGGCCACCTTTCGTTTACCCAATCAAGTCCCAAGACTGACCAAAGCTGATATCACAAACCAAGAGACTCGCCGCCGGGAATACAACTTCCATCCTGAACGCTTCTTGACCAGTGACGATCTGGCGTCAGCGACGGAGAAATTAATCGAACAAAAACGCAAGTGGATCGCGTCAACAGATATCCGAACTCAAGAAAAGCACCTCGCGATCACGCGGATCAATCAAGAATTACGTGCGCTGTTAGAACCATCCGACGATCAATTGAAAAGCAAAATTGACTCGTTGAAGACTCAGCTCAAATCTAGCAATATCGCCAACTCTCGCGAGTACAGTTTTTGTCTGTTTGAAGAGAGTTTGGTCGATGACTTGAAGCAGCTAGCGAAAACGAATTTCGCCTGATAACACCATTCATTCCATGAAGGTTTAGCGAGCTCACTTCGGTAAGAAAAACCTAAAGGCATTACTACGAACACACCACGCAAAAAATGCCAGCCACGTAGTGAAAGGCGCTTTTAGCTTGCTCCATTACATGAAAAAACGCGAATACCTGATTTAGACATTCGCGTTTATTTGCGTTCATTAGCGGCTAACCAAACACGGCAAAACACTGTTTGAAACGTTTAGTGAACTCGCTGTCCCGGCTTAGCGCCTTCATCTGGGCTCAGCAAGAAAACTTCTTCTCCGCCGGGCCCCGAAGCACAGACCATGCCCTCACTCAGACCAAACTTCATCTTTCGCGGTTTCAAGTTGGCCACCATCACCACCAATCGCCCGACCAAAGTCTCGGGCTCATAAGCGGCTTTGATGCCCGCAAAAACTTGCTTCCGGTGATCGCCGCCCAACGACAATGTAAGCTTGAGCAGCTTCCGCGCTCCCTCGACATGCTCGGCACTGACAATGCGTGCCACGCGCAGGTCGACTTTTACAAAATCTTCGATCGTACATTCTTCTGTCATCGGTTCGTCGATCATTGGTTGACCGCTGTCGCCGTATTGGTCGGCCGCAGCCGATGCCGCTTCAGCAGCCTTAATTTCAGCGGCTTCTTGTTGGCTTTCATCTTCCATCGCAGTGATGTCCTTTTCTTCAATTCGTTTCATCATGTGTTTAAATTTAGCCACCGGCGTACCTACCAATGGAGTTTGCGTTTGATCCCAAGACGTAATCGGATCGCCGAATAACGTCGCCGTTTTTTCGGCGAGCTCTGGCAAAACTGGCGAAAGATAAATCACCAACTGCCGGAACAAGTTTAAAGCAATCGTGCAAACGTCTTGTAATTCCTGAGCCTTATCCGGATCCTTCTTCAACACCCAAGGCTCTGCGTTTTCGACGAACGGATTGGCTCGATCAGCCAACTCCATCACCAATCGCATGGCTTTGTTGTACTCACAAGCTTCATAAGCCGCCGCGATCTCTTCGCCAACCGCAGCACCAGACGCAAACAATCCGCCATCGTCTGGGTAGGTCTCCGACAAACCAACGTCTTTGACAAACTTTGCACTTCGCGAAGCCAAGTTCACGACCTTGCCGACCAAGTCAGAATTGACCTTAGCGACAAACTCGGACAGGTTCAAATCGATATCGTCCAGTCGTGGGCCCAACTTCGAGGCGTAAAAATACCGCAACGCACCTGGTGGCAGGTGCTTCGAGTACGTGGATGCCTTGAACGCCGTCCCGTCACGTTTGGACATTTTCTGCCCGTTGACTGTCAAGAAGCCATGAATGTGAATTTTTTCAGGCAAGTTATAACCAGCGGACTTCAACATGCCCGGCCAGAACAACGTATGGAAGTAAGTGATATCCTTGCCGAGAAAGTGGTGGATCTCAACTTCGTCGTTCTTCCACCAGTCTTCCAATTTTTGTCCGTTAGCGTCACACCATTGTTTAGTCGAAGCGATGTATCCAATCGGCGCGTCGAACCAGACATACCAAAAATTACCCGGCGCGTCAGGGATCTCAAAACCAAAGTACGGTGCTGGACGTGAAACATCCCAATCGCGAAGTTCCTTTGCCCCTGCCTCGCTGTTAGAGTCGCCCAAAAAGTGGCCCTTTAAATAATTGGCCACTTCCGGCTGCAGGTGGTTGCCTGACTGAGTCCACTGTTCCAAAAATCCGTGTAACTGTTCGAGCTGAATAAACAAATGCTTGGCTGATCGAATCTCCGGCTTGGTTCCCGACAGCGTGCTCACCGGGTCGATCAAATCCGTCGGCGAATAGGTCGCTCCGCATTCGCAGTTATCGCCGGCTTGGTCTGGTTTACCGCAAGTCGGGCAAGTCCCTGTCACAAAGCGGTCGGCTAAAAACGTGCCTTCTTGAACATCGAACAGTTGCTCGACATCCTTTTCAACGACCAGGCCAGCGTCACGGATCGCTTGCCAGATTTCGCCGCATAGCTGTTTGTTTTCGTCGCTATTGGTGCTGCCGTAATTGTCGAATTCAATTTGAAAACCGGCGAAGTCTTTTTGATGGTCTTCGCTCGCTTCAGCAATTACCTCGGCCTCACTGCGGCACTCTTTGCGAGCCCGAAGCATGATGGCAGTGCCGTGGGTGTCATCGGCACACATGTAAATGCAGTTGTGCCCACGGAGTTTTTGAAAGCGGACCCAGATATCGGTTTGGATATATTCGACCAAGTGCCCCAAGTGGATGGGGCCGTTGGCGTAAGGCAAGGCGCTGGTGACGAGGATTTTACGTTGGTTCATGCTGGGTTGGACGCGAAAAGCTAGGTTGCGGTTCGCCGAACTATAAAGGAATCTCTACCGAACTTCAGAACGAATTTTACCGGAATAACGCTGCTACGTCAGGGCAGTGGTTAATTCGGTAGGCCTTTCCCACCCAATATTCGCCTAAAACGCTTCTCGCCGTCCAGCAATACGAACAAACGCTTGCCAACGAGTTTGATCGGTTTCAACTCGAAAGCTAATCACACGCCTAAGCTTGTTGAGCACCTCTTCCTCTGCTGCGACTTTCTCTTAAACCTTGTGTAAACACGGGAACAGTCGACCGAGCCCACCCCAATTTTTCTTTAATCGTTTCGATTTAATATTGCGATCTTTGTGTACCCAACAGTGCTGGATCACCGAGTCTTTTGCGACGTTAGCGACAATAGAGCGTCCTTTAACGTTACGGGGCTCGGGCTTTCTCTCCAAGGTCCAGCACAACGTGAGGACCGAGACGTTGCAGTAGGTACTACTGGTGCCGTTCCTTCAAGCAGTTTCCGTTTAGATGCCACGCACGACGAATTCATAACCATATCTTTCAATGCAGATGTTACCGTCTTTGGGCTTGGGGTAACCAATCTTGACGATGGCGAGACATTTGCATTCGGTTCAGCAGTTGATCTCACAAACGCCAATGTGGTCGAAGATGCACTAGCGTAAATTTTTTGGGGAACCCCAACGTAGACTTTTTGCCTTTTGCAGTTCCTTTGGAAATCACGGCTGGAGAAGAAATTCTTCTGGGAAACACAGGCTTCATCACAAATCCAACGGCAGCTAATACAGGTGTTGGTTTTGAACAAATCCTCCTGACGGTGACCGGAGATTTACCTACACCTCCACCTACACCTCCTGCTATTCCTGAACCTAGTTCTATCGCCGTACTCGGTCTAGGTGGACTGCTAATGGCTTCCCGTCGTCGCCGTGGCTAAAGATTGCTTTGAGTGATACACGCTGGGTAAACCAGCGTGATAGTAAACGACAGAAACCCCGAGCTGATTTCAGCTGTTTTTTTTATTGGTATGCTGGAGGTGACGAACACGCGTCAGTCCAACTAAACATCGAATCTGGCAAAGCTAATATTCAGTGGAAGTAAAATGCCAGCAGGAGCTAATTCCAGCTCCCGCTACAAGCTCTATCGCCGGTTAATGGATCTAAGATAAAGCCGTTCCACTTTGTCTCGCGCCCATTGCGTTTTGCGAAGAAACTTTAGGCTCGATTTCACCGACGGGTCGATATTGAAACAGTTGATATTGATGCGTTGACCGAGTTCTTCCCAGCCATACATCTCAACAAGCTCTTCGACGATCGTCGCCAGCTTAACTCCGTGCAGTGGATTATTTGGTTGTTCTTGGCTCATCAGAGTTACGCTGTTCTGGCCTAGGCGACCTTGGGTGTGCCTGCGAGATTTACCGGTGCATTTGGCAAACAAAAAAACCCACCGAAACCGGTGGGCTTTTGTAAAAGCGATTAGCTTTGTTTTGTAACCATCAGGCTTTAATTTTAAGCCTAAACAGCTGGAACTAGTCCAAGAAACCAACCAACTCTTGCGAGCGACTTGGCTGTTGCAACTTGCGAACGGCCTTGGCTTCAATCTGGCGAATACGCTCTCGCGTCACCTTAAAGATGTGTCCCACCTCTTCCAACGTGTAGCTATAACCGTCGCCCAAACCGTAACGCAGTTTGATGATCTCGCGTTCGCGATAGCTAAGCGTTTTCAAGACGTCCTGGATTCGGCCACGCAGCATTTCCTGCGACGCACCGATGGACGGGCTTTCCGCTTCCCCATCGGGCAACAAATCACCGAAGTGGCTATCTTCGCTATTACCCACTGGCCGGTCCAGGCTGATCGGGTAGCGACTCATTGCCAACACGCGGCGAGCTTCATCGATGGTGGTTTCACTACGACGGGCGACTTCTTCCAGTGACGGCTCGCGGCCGAGCTCTTGCAGTAGCTGACGTGAACAGGTGCGAACCCGAGACATTGTCTCAACCATGTGAACTGGAATTCGAATGGTTCGGCTTTGGTCGGCCACCGCACGCGTGATCGCTTGACGAATCCACCAAGTCGCGTAAGTACAGAACTTAAAACCACGGCGATATTCAAACTTATCGACCGCACGCATCAAACCCGCGTTACCTTCTTGGATCAAATCAAGGAAACTCAACCCACGGTTACGATACTTTTTGGCGATCGAAACCACCAATCGCAAGTTACCTTCAGACAGCTCACGCTTGACCTGTTGATATTCGGAATATGTCTTTCGCAGGAACTTCACGCGAAGACGCAAGCTTGACGGAGACTCTTGACAAGCCAGCAAAATCGTACGCAGTTCATCTACCCAACTTTGGCGTTCGCTAGCGGGACCTTTGGCTTTTTTGTGCTTTTTAATCTTAGCAGCCAATTCGTCGACCCGAACACTGAAATCTTCGATCGTGCTCAACATCGATTCGATACGATGAGTACGCAAACCAAGTTCTTCAATGAGACGAACACAACGACGGCGGCGGCGAGCAAGATTCTTCCAAGCGGCAGAGCGACGTGCCTTCGACTCAGTTTTGGACGATGCCACTAAGAAATCGTGCCGGTTACGCTTCAGTAAAGTTGCCAAAGTCGCCAAGTTATGCGGAATACGACCAAGGATCTGTTCTTTTTCCAAACGGTCGGTAACCGAAACCTGAACGGTTCGATCAAACGGCAATTCACCGCGATGAACCCGGACCAAGATTTTGTAGGCAACCCGGATCACATAATCGCATTCAAGCAATTTAGTACGGAATTCACGACGAGTCTCTTCAATCCGTTTGGCCAATGTGATTTCTTCACATCGAGTCAACAACGGAATTTCGCCCATCTGAGTTAGGTACATCCGAACCGGATCGTCTGACCAAGAATCTAACTCCATTCCGGCCGACAACCCCTCAGCTGCGGCAGGGACTTTGGGGGCGGCACTATCACGCGAAGCGCGATCATCTTCTGGGGCTTCAGCGGTTGAAGCCACAACGTCCTCAAAACCTTGGGGAGCAACTCGTGTTCTGGTTGCGTCATCATCATCAAGCAATGCGTCGTACAATTGAGTACTCCTAGCAATTTTATTTAAAACATAGCCCTGCCGAAAACCACACCAAACGTGCGCTCACGACAGCAGACCAAAATTTAGTTCAAGACTAAAAAATAACCGCCACAACCTATGGTGATTCGACCAGATTTCCCAAACTTTCCCCTCCAACCAATCAATCTCAAAAATACCTCATCGCAATCAAGGGAACGACGAAAGAGTAATACGAAAGATCGAAATGTTGATTGAAGTCAACGATAAAAAAACAGGTTGAATATATACCACTCGTACCCCTACGTGGCACAAGCTTTAAAGTGTTTATTCCAACGTTTCCCAATATCGAAAGAATGGAAATGGTCTGACAACAGCCCTGTTGACCCACAATGCGTCTCAAATCATCGTGGTTTAGTTTTAAAACGGTTTGCTTTCATGCAAGCCGTTGAGTGCGATAAAATCGTTTCCTCACTTTATTGAATGTTCTTAAACTGGCTGTCGAACTTGGCGAGCAAATTCAAAAATCGCAGAAAAAAACGATGGGCTGTTGATACAGCGAGAGTGTCGATTTCGCAGTCTTATTATTCTACTCGCGTTCATTCAATCGTCCAGTAAAAATAGAGGTGACAGCAGACATTTTTCTTATTTCTAATTCTATTAGGTGGCTCAATGAAAACGTTCGTCATTGTTTGACATGCCTGTTTGCCGGTATGTCCGGTCACAGAAAATAGACAGGCATTGGCAAACCTCACCACCAGCAACAAAAATATGAATTTCTTTGACTCTCCGTTAGCCATATAAGCTATTAAGTTTTAAACTCCTTCTGATCGTAGTCGCTCACACACCAACAACTGAACCCATTGTTTTTGCTGGTAATACACCAATGTCCTTCCGATACTCGCTCATCTGTCCTCAGTGCCAGCATTCCAACGTGGTCACCACCACCCAAGCAGGGCAAGAACTTGAGTGTGCTGGCTGCCAGCAGCCAATCCAAGCCCCTCGCCTAGGCCAACTCAAGCTTTTACCGGCCATCGACCCCGCTCCAAGCAAAGTGACCAACAGCAGGCCAGGTGGCAAGTTGTTCGTACTGGGCATGTTAATGCTGATTTTCGGTGGCGGCGGTGGAGCCGGACTCTATTACTACGCATCTGGTAAATTGTTCGACTACGAAACCAAAGTAGAAGAAAAAATCGTTGAAATCGATAACTTAATCGACAATGACGCATCCCTGATCCAGCTGGTTCAGATCTACGAAGAAATGCCCCTCGAAGCTGGCCTGCCTCCTTGGCAAGAAAAAGCCTACGTTGGAAGCAATAAACAAGGAATTATCCTGAGTTACCTTTCCTACGGGTTATTAACAATCGGTGGTATCGGGTTAATTTGTGCGATTGCTGGTTTTTTTAAATAATTCTACGAACCCTGCTTTCAGGTTCATCTGAGTTTATTGGTCTCTTCTGGAATTTTAGTGCCGCCCACAAAGCATCCTCGAAACGTCTTGCGTAGTCCTTGCCGTTAAACCGAGCTTCACGACCTGTTGCCCTCGTCCACCACGTTTTAGCCAAAACAAAGCAAGCCAATAAAACTTGAAAAGCCCTTGGATCTATAAACTGGCTAAACATATTTGACGACAATTGAAGGTGAGCCACTCACGTTCCGACAGAGTCTGAATAATGGACAACGCACGATCAGATCCAACAACACCCGATGCTCCAAACCGGCCTGGATTTAGCGTGGTACGGTGGATGTTCGATCTGGCTTTGCTTTGGTCATTCATTAGCGCCATTTCGATTCCGCTACGAATCGACAACTGGCCAACGGCAGTATTCTTGTCTTATCCACCACGAATCACCTACATCCTGTTCGCGACTGGATTTGCAATCTATTTGTTGCTCACCCAAGTCTTGTTAACCAGAGCCTTGCCTTTCCGAGGCTTATTTAGCCGAATCAAACGCGGGTACTGGATCCGGCTCGGCATGAGCTTGATAACCATCATCGGTTGTATTGTTTCACTTGGCTGGAATCCACTGCGAACAACTCCCGTAATCGCAACCGACACCTCCTCCCCCTCCTTAAGCTTAGTAACTGCCAACACCGGCGGTCGCCCGGTCGAGTTCGCAGACCAGCTTGCGAAAACCATTCACCCAGACATTATCTGCTTACAAGAAGTATCGGTAAGCCACCGCAAAGCGATCGCGGCGAGCTTCCCCAATCATCAATTGTTTTACGGCACTGAAGATGTCGATCATGGCAACAGCAGCATCTTGGTATTTACGAATGTAACGTGCTTGCATCGCGCTACCTTTCTAACCAAACAAGCCGTTGTAAGTGCTGACGTTACCGGCTATCGAACATTTGCCGTTGTCGCACCCTTACGTTCGAATCCCACTCAGTCGCTGGCCATCGTCAACGTTCATACCACTAAAGCACTTGCATTGCATGCCGGTTTACAGGAGTTCATGTTCCAGACACCCTACAAATCACAACAACACGTCGACGAACGAATCGCGATTGACGCTTGGACAAGTAAGCAACCGAACGGCCAAGGGATTTTGCTCGCCGGCGACTTCAACGCACCAACCCACACCGTTGGTGCGAGGTTCCATCAATTTACCAACTCACACTTGGCGACCACCAACAGTAGCCTGCTAACCTTTCCTGAGTCTTGGCCAATACTGGGAATCGACCACGTGTTTGGGAACGAACGGATTTACTTTACAAAATCCGAAGTCCTCCGAAACCAATCAAGCGACCACCGATATCGGCGAGTCGAATTCAAATCCCAAGATTGGTAGTGGATTCCAGCAGCCACCAAACGTGCTACACTACTCGCCGGAAGGGCAAAGCCGCTTCTGTAGCTAGGTGCTTTGGTAACCCGACGCGTAAGTAAGGACGCCGTGAAAATCCTTGTTTACGCGCCGGGCTACCATTTCAAGAAATCGGTTTGTCTTGAAAAACCGATTCGCCTTGTAACTCGCCACACAACAAACCAACTCAACCGACGCAAAACCGAAACATGGATACTCCATCTCCTGCCGAATTTGGCGAAGCTGAAATCACCGACCTAGTAGCGGCTTTTTACCGGCGTATCCGTACCGACGATTTAATTGGTCCGATGTACCCCGATGACGATTGGGAAGGATCTGAAAAACGACTACGAGACTTCTTGATCTTCCGTTTCGGCGGATCCGACCGCTACATCCAAGAACGCGGTCACCCTCGACTGCGAATGCGGCACGCCCCCTTTTCCATCGGGATCCCCGAACGCGATCGCTGGCTGGAGCTCATGGCCGAAGCGATGAAAGAAACCAACGTTCCCGGTTCCGTCTCGCTGAATCTAAAAACGTTCTTCGAACAAGTCGCCGACTTCATGCGCAACCGCGAATGAAACTCAAGCGAACCCGCCACCAAAGAATTTTAAACCCTATTCATTCGCGGCATACCGCTCATCCAGTTCAGTCGTTTCCAACTCGCGCTCGTTTTTGAGTTTGGATCGCCGGTTAAAAAACCAACCCACCGCTGCCAGCACCACCAACCAAGGCATGAAAGACCGCCACCAACGAAAATTCATCGATGGATTCACCGGATCCCCGGACATTTTAAAAACCGTATCGGTATTGGGCAGATTCCCCCGAACCATCTTTCGATGAACGAGAAGATCGCCGTCGATCAGATTAGCTGATTTGCCAACACTGCAAAAACTTGACGCCTGATGCTCGGACCGGACCAACCCAGTCGACTCGTCTTCTATATCAAAATTCCGATAGCCACCTACCTTGCTATCCAGCCCAGCATGCTGCATGTATAGAACGTGATCAAATTCTTCCGACTCGTGAACTTCACCATCATGAATATGAATTGTCGGAAAGAACAACTCATCCTTGTCCGTTTGAAATTCAAACGCCATCGGATGAGGCTTTAATTTCCCCGCGGCTAACTGAAACACAGCAAACCCAAAGTTATCGTACCCGGGAATCTTCCCCCAGACTTCCTCTGGCAATGTGAACTTAGGATCCAATCGATTAAAGTCAGCCATCGTTGGCACGAACGATGCGATGTAATTGCCGACCTCGAACACTTCAAGCAAATCAGCGGAGACCTTTACCGCACCAGCAGAACAGCCAATACCCGATGAAAAGTGAAACGGAAACCCCTTGCCCAAGTCGCCAAACATCGTCTGGTAGTTTTTAAGATCGATAAAGACAAGCGACTTGTCATCTGCCGCTTGCTTGACGGGCACCGGCAAAATCATTGCGTTCGGATCACGCGACTCATAATTCATTTCGTACGCCAGGAACTGCGTTCCCTTCCCGCTCAGCCGAGCGAAAATCTGCGTATTATTTACCGAGACGACAGGTTGAGAAAAAATACACATTTCAGTTTTCACCGACGCTAAAGAATGAATTTAATTTCTTGCATAGCCCGCTATAGATTAACATAACTGTGCTCCTAACCGACAGGTTTTAAATCCGTCGGGAACTGGCTGCGTTTTGAGGGAATTTGATCCGAAGTTTTGTCTAGCTCGACTTCGTTGCGGCCATTCCACGCGCGGTTCAAATGAGCGAACACGTGGCCTAACTGCACACGATAGTCCTCATCCTCGATCGCTCCATCTTCCGCCATTTGTGAAATCAAAGCCCCCAAATGCTCATGAGCATCATCAAGCTCATGCATCAGCATCGCCCAAGACACTGGGTTTTCTTTCTGGTTGATCATAGAAGTCACTTTCGCTAACGATACGTCGCACGGAAAACCCAACTCATTGCATACACAAACCCCATCAGCAAAACAGATCCGACGATGCAGTAACCTGCAACCCAAGTCAAATCAACTGCAACAGCATTCCACGGAAAGCTATTGGCCAAATAGCCGTCAGTAGATTGCATCTGCCAGTGCTTACACCAAGCATACCCAGCAAAGAATGAAATCAAGCTACTGACTCCAGCACATATACACCCAAGTCCAATAAACGCTAAATTCCAAGCAGAGCGATTTTGCTCTACACGATCGGCAACCACCGAAACGTCGGGCGCGTCATAAGGGTTCGGTTTCAAAATTACTTTCCTGAGACTGATTAGATAAACGACAGACAGTTATAAACCTATCAACAAACGGACATTTAAAATTCATAATGACAGAATGTTCATGTTCGTCATGGTTCGTGAATTCTCTGAAAAACGATGGGATCGTCTGATTCATTTTGGGAAATTTCAAAACGATCAAGATCGAAATGCTTGGCCCTGTTAGATAAAAGTCACCTCTTATCACAAAACCGACTCCTATCAATCACAACTCGGCCGCTGATCGCTGCTCAGCATTCCATAACAAACGGCATCTTCGAACACGCCCCACTTGCGAGTGTGTTGGCGAAAAACGCCTTCTTTGCTGAAACCAGCTTTTTCTAGCACCCGAGCCGATGCCACGTTCCGTGAAATGTGCTGAGCGAAAATGCGGTGCAGTCCTAGGTCTTCAAAACCGTACTCGACCACAGCGACAACGGCTTCCGTACAAAAACCGTTTCCCCAGTACTTCCGTCCCAACCAATAACCAATCTCGGCACGCTGGTCCACTTCAACGATCGCCAACCCGACCGTTCCAATCAATTCGGGAGGCTCGTCTGACGCAGTCGGATCCTGCAGACAAACCGCAAACACCGCAGCTCGCCCCTCCTGAACAAGCTTCTTATGTAGCACAAGCCATTCTTCGGCTGCCGTTGCCGGAAAAGGATATGGCATGTCATGAGCGCCCCTGGCAACTTGTTTGTCATTGAGCAAGTAGTGGATTCGCTGAGCATCATCGGAACGAAACTGGCGCAACACAAGTCGCTTAGTGCGTAACACCTTCGTCACCCCCTGACCTTCGCTCATGTTTTATCTTTCGGCTCAAATTGAGAATTGTGTTTTATTTTGATTCAACAACGGCATTCTAATCGATTCTCGTCGTAGCCACAGACACGAGAAAACACGACACCGCAAGCACCGATTTCGGGTTGTAACGATTAGCGACCCGTTTAGGGTCCGAGAAAACGGGGGGGTTTTACAGCGAACCCAATCACGGCGCATTTCGTGACCTAGATTTGGATATCGAACCGGGAGGAAGACAGCATTTTGCTTCCTCCAGATTCACCTTCCTAAGAGATCGCCATGACCCATTCAGACCCCACCCACGACGAGTTTGCAAACAAACTTGATACCGGAACAAACACACCATTCGGAAGCTTTGAACAGGCTTCTGAAAGTGAACTTAATGCCCACTTGCAAGTCAACCAGTATGATCAATTTCAATTGACCGATGCCGTTCGACCAGCAATGGACCTGAAGATCCAACCATCGCAGGGCTATCGCCACGATACCTATATCGATGAAGAAACAAACGCCAAAGTGCCTGTCATCATGGCGGCGGCGTCAAAAGACATCTTGTTCCCACTGTTCATGAACATGATCAGTCGTCTCGGAAGCACCGTTGATGTCGTACTAGAATCCAGCCACAACGGAACACAATCGGGACACGTAGATATGTATCGCGAACATATCGATATGCCAGTACTATCGAGTATCCTGTGGGATTTCGAGGACCTGCTAACCAACGATGGCTGCACCGGCATCGCGGTTTTGAATCCTCGCACCCCTCAAGAGATTCAATTTGAAGAACACAAACTACTGGTCGTTTACGGCAGCCCACTAGAGCCTTACGAGTTCACGCTCGAATCTCACGGCCTGACCGAACGACCTAACATGAAGTTCATCACCGAAGCCGAACACATCCATAGTTCGTCTGAAAACTATGCCGACCGCTTCAACCAACTTCGTACTGCCTTGGGTTTGGACGGATCAATCGACACCGACGATCGTCGAATCGACGAAGGCCTGTACGGCAGCGAAGGCGAAGAATATGGCGGGTTGATTTAAGCCCCCCTTCGCTCTTTGCGAAAACAGCCTATCCACACCTAAAACAAAAAGGCATCCCGAAACGGGGTGCCCTTTTTTATGTATGTACATTGATCACCAGCATGCAGGCGGTGATTCGTTCAAACTAAGATTTAAAGCGGTCTTGTAGTGCTTCGACGCCCATCGATTCTTTACGAAGCGCCTGCAATGCTTCCACGACTGCTTCGGCAGCTTGAATTGTCGTGATACAAGGAATCCCGTGCTGTACGGCAGTTGCACGAATCGTGCCTTCGTCAGTTCGAGCACCTTTGCCGCTAGGCGTGTTCAAAATCAAATCCACCCCATCGTTTTTCATGTGGTCGATCAAGTTCGGTTGGCCTTCGATGATCTTCTTGACCACTTGAACTGGCACGCTGGCATTTTGAAGTGCTCGTGCTGTCCCAACCGTAGCCAAGATGGTGTACCCCATTTCGTGCAACTGCTCCGCAATCTTCACGGCCCGATCCTTGTGTCCTGTCCCGACACTCAAGAACACATTGCCCTCCGTAGGCAGTGTCACACCAGCAGCCAACTGACTCTTCGCAAACGCGATTGGGAAGCTATTAGAAATCCCCATCACTTCACCAGTCGAACGCATCTCTGGTCCCAAAACAATGTCGACACCCACAAACTTACGGAACGGGAACACGCTTTCTTTAACGCTATAAGTCGTCGGCAGCGGCTGTTCTTTTACTCCCAGTTCGGCCAACGAGTGTCCCGCCATGACTTTGGTCGCAATATTGGCAACGGGAACACCAGTGGCTTTAGCAACAAATGGCACCGTACGGCTGGCTCGTGGATTGACCTCAAGCACATAAACGTTTGTTGCGTCACCTTCTTTTTTCACCGCGAACTGAACGTTCATCAAGCCGATCACGTTCAGTTCCTTGGCCATTGCCTTGGAAGCCTCACGGATCTCGTTCATGGTTTCCTCGGACAAGGTGTACGGCGGGATCGAGCATGCCGAATCTCCCGAGTGCACGCCTGCTTCTTCGATGTGTTCCATAATTCCAGCGACCACGACCTCAGTGCCATCGCAGATGCAGTCGACATCAACTTCAATCGCTTCCTCCAAAAACTTATCGATCAAAACTGGCTGACCGGCGGACACGATAAACGCTTCGGAAACAAACCGTTCGAACTGCGTCTTGTCGTAGCAAATCTCCATCGCTCGACCACCCAACACAAAACTCGGGCGAACCAAAACGGGATAGCCAACAACAGTCACTTGCTTACGCGCTTCAGCCATCGTCCGAGCAATTCCATTGGCGGGCTGCTTCAGACCAACTTTGTTCAGCAACTGCTGGAACTGTTCACGATCTTCGGCCGCATCGATCGTATCGACACTAGTACCGATCACTTTAACGCCCGCCTGCGATAACGCCCGTGCCAAGTTTAGCGGCGTCTGTCCACCGAACTGGACGATCACGCCGTCGGGTTGAATTCGGTCGCAGATGTTCAAAACGTCTTCAACCGTCAACGGTTCGAAGAACAACAAGTCGCTCGTATCGTAATCGGTCGAAACGGTTTCTGGGTTCGAGTTCACCATCACCGATTCGATTCCCAAATCTCGCAACGCAAAACTTGCATGGCAGCAACAGTAATCGAATTCAATGCCCTGCCCGATTCGGTTGGGACCGCCACCCAAAATCATGATTCGTTTCTTATCGGACTTCCCAGGTGCCTCACACTCGGATTCGTAAGTCGAATAGTAATAAGGCGTGTACGCCTCGAACTCCGCCGCACAAGTATCAACCGACTTGTAAGTTGCAATCACGCCCAGTGATTTACGATGTTCGCGAACGGCGATTTCATTTGAATCCCAAATCGTCGCCATCTGTCGATCGGAGAAACCAAACTGTTTGGCTTGCAACATTTCTTCTTTGGTCATGCCTTCGAGCGTCCGAGTTCGCAAGAAGTTTTCCATTTCGACAATGCCTGACAAATGGTGCAAGAACCAATGATCGATCCGACACAATTCGTGAATTTCATCGACCGTCATTCCGCTTTTTAACGCGTAGCGCAAGTACCACGGTCGGTCAGAATTCGGCACCGATAGTTTCGCGCGAATGGTGTCTCGGTCGGGTTGTTCGTCCGTTCCCCAAAGATCCTTGCTGTCGCATCCGAAACCAAAACTGCCGACCTCCAAACCACGCAAAGCCTTCTGGAACGACTCTTTAAATGTACGACCGATGGCCATCGTTTCGCCAACGGACTTCATCTGAGTCATCAACGTCGAATCGGCTTCTGGAAACTTCTCAAACGTAAAGCGCGGAATTTTTGTAACGACATAGTCGATCGTTGGTTCGAAACACGCTTTGGTTTCACGAGTAATATCGTTGTTCAGTTCCCACATGCGGTAACCGACAGCCAGCTTGGCAGCAATCTTGGCGATGGGAAAACCAGTCGCCTTGGACGCCAACGCACTCGACCGGCTCACGCGCGGGTTCATTTCGATCACGATCATTCGCCCAGTGTCGGGATGGATCGCAAACTGAATATTCGACCCACCGGTTTCAACACCGATCTCACGAATAACGGCGAGACTCGCATCGCGCATTCGCTGGTACTCTTTATCAGACAATGTCTGAGCAGGCGCGACGGTGATCGAGTCGCCGGTGTGGACACCCATTGGATCAAAGTTTTCAATCGCGCAGATGATGACCACGTTGTCATCTAAATCTCGCACGACTTCCATCTCGTACTCTTTCCAGCCGATGATGGATTCTTCGATCAACACTTCGGTCGTTGGCGATTGGTCGAGTCCGCGTCGAACCAACAAATCGAATTCATCTTTATTGTAGGCGATCGCTGAACCACTGCCGCCCATCGTAAAGCTTGGCCGGATCAAACAAGGCATCCCAACTCGCTCTTGTACTTCGCGAGCTTCTTCGACGGTGTTGACGGTCTTGCCGTAACAGATATCCAAACCACACGCGTGCATCGCTTGCTGGAACCGATCACGGTTTTCGGCTTTGTCGATCACGTCGGCGTCGGCACCGATCATTTCAACATTGTACTTCTCAAGCACTCCGTTGGCCGAAAGCGCCATGGCCAAGTTCAAAGCCGTTTGGCCGCCGAGCGTTGGCAGCAGCACGTCCGGTTTTTCAGCGGCGATGATTTTTTCAACAATCCGCCAATCCAAGGGCTCGATGTACGTCCGCTCCGCGGTGGCGGGGTCGGTCATGATCGTCGCCGGATTCGAATTAACGAGGACGACTTCGTAACCTTCTTCGCGAAGCGCTTTGCAAGCTTGAGTGCCTGAGTAATCGAATTCGCAAGCCTGGCCAATTACAATAGGACCAGAACCAATAAGCATGATTTTTTTGATATCGTCGCGACGTGGCACAGTGATTTGCCTTGGTTGTTACGGGTTTTCGATGGCCTTGGGGCCGAGCAAAAATCAAGTCGCACGAAAAGTTGTTTCGGCGTCGAATTTGCTGCGTTTACAAAATTTCCCAAGCGTACCAACCACCCCCGTAACCCTTCAAGGTGCTGGGGCACAATCCGGCGAAAATGACCTCAATCTTTTCAAAATCTATTGCTGTCGCACTCAGAGGCTGACATTTTTTTACGTGGTGTGTTCGTAGTAATGCCTTTAGGCTAATCGCCGCGAAGTGAGATAACTGAGATAACTACCCCCCCTACTAAAACTAACACTAGAAACAGTTCAGCTGACCCAATGAACCACCAGTTCGACTAAATGCCAATCTCGCAGACACTCTCACCGGCCTTGGCTGAATCCAAAAATCAATTTGGCGATGCTGCTGAGCTAATTTGCGAACGGATTTCTGGCAAACCGATTTTCAATTCGCAAAAACGTTCCGGTTTACGGTGAGACTTCGGATTTCGGTGGAGCTTTAGGAACCGGTGGCAAATCTGATTTGGCTCGTACAATTTTGAATGAGTTTAAGAATTCAGCTGCCAACAACTCATTGAATGCCTCCTTATCCATCACAGCAGACAACTGGTAAATTCTCGCCCCTTTGACAAAGGTTCGAGACAGAGCCAGATATTGTTTGTCATTTTTATCGGAAAACTGATAAGCGAATTGCCGTCCCTTAACGCCTTTCAATCGGATTTCTGTTTTGTTCAGCAGCTTCCCCCGCACGTTGGTCAAGCTGCCCCGAACCACTCCTTCAAGTGTATTGGTAACTCCTTTGGATCCCCGGGGAGGCTCACTCATGTCGTTATAGCTAAACGCAAAATTAACCGACCCATCCAAAGCAGTGCCACTGTGCAATCGGACTTTGATCGGTGGCAGGCCTTTGACCGGAGTGAAGGTTCGTTCGACAAATCTAGGCTTGAACGGCATTTTGAATTTAGCCCGCGATCCGGTTGGGTTGAAATCCAACCAATTAGTTCGCATTAGATCCGTCTGACCAGCGTTCTCCTTTTCAATGTCGTTGGCCATCGGCATCTGAAGCGCTCTTGTGGTTGCTGGTAAACCGACCAGCATGCCAACCATCAGCGCTCCGCCCAACAACAAACCAATTCGAGACCGCAACAAACTTGCCGGCAGTATGCGGAACCCAAATCGTAAGCTGAAGCAAAACATATTTTTCGTCGATCGATAATCAAGCAGGAGTTGTGAGCCAAAACCAATGTGCGAAACCGCTCAGGGCCTCACTGATATCGATTTTAGCGACTTTTCAGTAATTCAACCGCCCCGATTTGACCAAAATTGTGGTCACTACGGTAACATAATCCCGTCATTTCAGAACCAAGATCCTCCCAATCCCTTTTTAGAGGTGCTTTTTGTCTAGTCCAAGCCGCAGCGGTGCCTTTGATGCAGCCGTCGACAAACGTGTCGAACGCTTCACTGAGAGCATCAGTTTTGACGTTCGACTGTTCCGCCAAGACATCGCGGGCAGCATCGCCCACGCTAGTATGTTGGCCGACCAAGGCATTCTAACGGCCGATGAACGCAATCAAATCGAATCCAACCTGACTGACATTCAAAAAGAAATCGAAACCGGAACGTTTCCCATTCGCGAAGAATTGGAAGACATCCACATGAACATCGAACAGGCACTCATCGACCGGATTGGTGATATCGGTCGAAAACTGCACACTGGTCGTAGCCGGAACGACCAAGTTTCCACCGACTTACGGCTGTGGGTACGCGATTCGATTGATCAGATCGACGATCTACTTGCCAATTTGCAACGATCCTATTTAAGCCGTTGCGACAAAGACACCGATGTGATCATTCCAGCTTACACGCATTTGCAGCGTGCCCAACCGGTCCTGGCCAATCATGTTTGGCTGGCGTACATCGAAAAATTTGCTCGCGACCGTCAGCGTTTGGCCGACTGCCGCAAGCGTGTCAATCTCTGTAGCCTGGGAACCGCTGCCTTGGCCGGCACGACGCTTAATATCGACCGTCAGAATTCCGCCCAACGACTCGGCTTTGACGGGATTGTCGCCAACAGCATCGATTCTTCTAGCGATCGCGACTTTGTTTTAGAGACGCTATTCTGTTTGGCAAATATTGGGATCCACCTAAGCACTTGGGCAGAAGAGTGGATCCTGTGGGCGACCGTGGAATATGACTTCATCAAACTGCCGCATGAGTTCTGTACCGGCAGTTCGATCATGCCGCAAAAAATCAACCCAGACGTACTTGAGTTAACTCGCGGCAAATCCGCTCGACTGATCGGCAGCCTACAAACCTTACTAGTTTTGACCAAAGGGTTGCCGTTGGCCTACAACCGGGATTTGCAAGAAGATAAACCACCGCTATTTGATGCCGTCGATACCGTCCAAGCGTGCCTTGAGCTAGCTGCCCCGCTGGTCGCGGGAGCCGAGTTAAACGTCGAATCGATCAATTCGCGTATCGAAAAGGGCTTCCTGGACGCCACAACACTCATGGAATACTTGATCAAACGTGGGATACCGCAGCGTAGTGCCCATCACTCGATCGGTGAATTGGTCCGCCTAGCGACCTCAAAATCCGTTACGCTAGCCGAACTTTCCTTAGAAGATTTCCAATCAGTTGATCCAGATTTGGATGAATCTGTTTATGATGTCGTTGGCGTGAAAAACGCAGTCAATGCTTTTCAAAGCGAAGGCTCAACCAACCCACAGCGAGTTGCTCAACAAATCGAAATTTGGAAAAATCGCTTAAACTAACGCTCCGTTGGCTCAAAACCGCAAAATCATGGCCGAGTGGCCCTCTGAGCGGCCAAAGAACACGAAGTTAACGTTTTGGCACGGTTTGAGTAACAAAACAGTTTCAGGTACTCTTGGTTTAGATCCGATTGACAGTCATTTTAATCGCTACGGTAGTTACAATCGGTACAGCTGATCTAAACCTGTTGTAAGTCTCGATGAAACGACGATCCCATTAACGTCATGACCCCATTTCGCTGCACAACCGGACGTACATTGCGCTGCAATCCACAATACCGTAATCACCCGAGCTCGCCTGATAATCGCGATGGGTATGATTTTGGCCGTTGGCTAGCCGCTGGCGTTGCTGCGCTACTACTCATGCTAGCGACCGCAGCCTCAAACTCGTTTGCCCAACAACCTGTCGCCGCAGAGCTGACGGACGTCCAGCTCCTGATTCGCAGCAGCATTCAAGAGCGCAATCCACAAACGGCACTTCAAATCGCGCAAGCGGCCGAGATGCTAGTGAACGTGGAACTCTACGACGACGCCAAAGTGATGCTCAGCCAACTGCAAGCCCTCAACCTAAACGGCGCTCAACTGTTAGAACTGTCGACACAAATCGGTTCGGATTTCTTTCAAGGGATTTACTTAAAACCAGAACTTCAGCCGATTGGCCGAACAGTAGGTGAATTCGTTCTCCGGGGCGCTCAACAAGGACTCCAATCCCCTGAACGTTACGACAGTCTACTGCGTTCGCTAAACTCGGACGACATCTCGGCTCGTAACAAAGCCTTGCGTCAACTCCGTACCATTGGCGAACCGGCGATAGCAAACATTTTGAACGCCTTCACTCAAGACAATCGTGTCGATGAATTCCCAGGACTCCGCTCTGCCCTACAAGCACTTAGCACTGAACTCCCTGCCCCAATCATTGCTGCTGCCATGGCCAATGATCCTCAGGTAAAATTGGAAGCCATCCGAGCGCTCGCCAAAGTAAACTCCAAAGAGGCGCTGAGCGTCTTATACTTGGCGATTGTGGCATCTCAGCAAAATGAGTTGATTCGCACGACTGCCTTGGAAATCTTGACCAAACGCGCTGGCTTACAGCTAGATTTTTCACAAATCGAAGCCTGGTTCCACCGAGAAACCGTCAACTCGCTTCAAAACAAACGTGATCCGGTTTTAGTACGACAGCCAAGCAACACTTGGATCTGGGACAACAAACTTCAGAAAGTCGTATCCCAACCTTCCAACGTAGCAACCGACCGTTGTCGCCGAGCGTCCCACTTCGCGCGGGGGTTATACGAGAGCAACCCGCAGGTGTCGGCCAATCGCCATCTGTACCTGCTCACCCAACTTGAACTTGCCAAACGTATCGCTGGCCCAAGCACAGCAATCGATAGTTCCGAACAAATCAAAAAGCTTCATTTATCCACGGCAGAAACCAACGAGTTATTGCACCTTGCAATCAAACGTAAACTGTTTCCCGCCGCCACTGCCTGCTGTGAAATCCTGAAGTCGATGGGCGACGTCTCAGTACTGACTCAACTATCCGGCAACTACCCACCATTAACTCACGCGATACTCTCCGGCGAACGCAGTGTCCAGTTTGCGGCACTCGACGCGATCAGAGAACTCGACCCTCAACAAGCCTTTCCCGGTAGCAGCCATGCCGTGACACTTGCAGTTTACTTAGCCAGCGGCAGTGGCCAACCTGCTGCCCTCGTTGGTCACCATCGCTTGGACATCGCTCAAAATTACGCTGCTTCGATCGCCTCGTCTGGCTTACGTGGTGAATCTGCCATGACGGGCAAACAGCTTTTTGAAATTGCCACGACCAACTCAGATGTCGAAATCATCTTGATCAGCGATACAATTACTAGCCCTGGTTACTACAGCTTGATTCAACAACTACGTAGCGATTGGCGAACCTCTCAAACCCCGATAGCATTCTTGTACAGCGATGCTCGCCGCAGTCAACGAGCGGCATTGCAACTCGAACGAAACAACGTAACGGTCCTCCCCTTCACTTCAACCGCAGACCTGATCGCAACCAGTGTCGATCGAATGGTCAACCAAGTTTCTACCTTTCGCCAAGATCGAGCTGAACGAAATCGTCAAGCGAGAGTTGCGGTCCAGTGGCTGGCAAAGGTAGCAAAGAATCGATCAGCTTATTCATTCTTCGATCTTGGCCGGCATCAAGCAAGGATTCAGCAATTGATTTATCAACCTGGATTCTCGACTCCTGTCACTGAAATCTTGGCAAACATCGCCACACCGCAAGCTCAACGGCAACTACTGGACTTCGCCAGCGAAAACGGATTGCCGATCCAGCAACGACAAATAGCTGTTGAAGCATTTCAAGATGCGGTCAAACGTGCTGGAATCTTGTTAACCACCGACGAGATCATGCTTCAGTACAACCGATACAACGCCAGCGAAACACAACCCAAAGAAACTCAGCAGTTGCTTGGCTCGGTCTTGGATATCATCGAAGCTGGCAAACACTAAAGTCGCCTTTTGCTCGGTAAAAGTAGTAGCTTGCTTTACCGAACACCTACGCCACGTCCCGAGGCAGCGATGCCAACACGCGCTGCCCGATGATCACAGTAACGATCGTCATCAGCACGTTCGTGACCGCCACGCTATACCAAATCCACTCGACCGGCATCGCCCAATACGACACAAACAACCAAAATAACGGCGCCGGCAAAATCACCTTGCGAAACATCGCCTCGTAAAACCCATACATGGGTCGCTTCATCGCCTGCAACATATTCAAGTGAGCCGCCGTCAAAACGTACGACCATTGAATCGGCGCAATCACGTACAGGCAATTCACGCCCAGCCGAATGACTTCCTCGTCATTTGTGAAAATCTGCATCAACTGTCGCGCGAAAAAGAACATAATGATCGCAGCCGCGCCATTGAGCACCTGCCCGGCAATAATCGCCAACTTCATTGTCAAACGAATCCGACCGAATAATTTTGCGCCGTTGTTTTGACCCACCAAAGCCATGATCGCTGCCGACAATCCCATCGTTGGCAGCAACCCAATTTGCTCGATTCGCGTCGTCACTCCAAACGCCGCCACATTCGCTTCGCCGTACGTTTTCAAAAAGTAAGTGATCACAAAAAAGCTGATCGCGACCTGCATGATATTAAAACTGGCGGGCACGGCCTGTCGAGCAATCTCGCGATAGATTTTTAGGTTGGGCAACAAATCGGTCCACGCCTCAACCACCAACAGTTTTCGCTTGACGATGGTCGCCAGCAGCACCAAGCTTCCCGCCCCTTGGATCACCACGGTCGCCCAAGCAATTCCAGCAACGCCCATCGCCGGTACTCCCCAGCCGCCGTATAAAAACCATGGGTCCAATACCAAATTGGCAAAGAACCCAACCACCAGCACCAAGCCGAACGTTTTACTATCGCCACTGGCAACGAGGATCGCATTGCACAAGTTGATCAATACGAAAAACACCGCACCAGAAAACATGGGGATCATGTACGCCAGCGCAACCTGCAAGTACTCGCCGCTGGCCCCCATCAGTCGAAACAGCGGTTCGGCTAATAAAAAACCGGCCGCAGTTAACAGCACCGAAATCACGATCGCGACTGACAACGCCTGCGTTGCATAAGTCCGCTGCCGATCGCTGTCACCAGCTCCGATCGCGTTCGAAATCAGCGCCGAAGCACCTCGTGACAGCCCGCCACTAGTCGCGATGATCACCAAGAACACTGGAAAACTCAACCCTAGCGTTGCCAAGGCAAGCGTCGAAATATAACCGGCGTAAACCGAATCGACCACGTTGTACATGGTCTGAAAAAACAGCCCGATGCTCGATGGCACCGCCAAGTGGCACATGTGCTGGACGATCGAACCAGAAGTAAGGTCTTGTGATTTCAAGGGGCCTGCGACTCGCAGCAAAATGGATTTGGGTAAGGGCGGATTACAGTACCAGCCATCCCCCCGTTCCAACACCGCAAATCAGCGAACCCTTCAAATTCTTACAGATCTACTT
>CAZORR010000008.1:8292-14926 GCA_964582115.1 uncultured Pirellulaceae bacterium | reverse complement strand
AGATCTACTTCACAGTAATCCATAAAAATGGCTTGCCGGCGTCATCCACCCGAAGCTCAGAAGACAAACGTCGCGGCTTCGTCTGTCGCAACAACTTCCCAATCATCACCATCAGGATTCCGTTTTTGTTACTGATTGAAACCTTTGTTTCAGCAACATTAATTCCCTCAGCGGCGATCACTTGTTCGTCATAGAGAAAAGGGAGTTTGGCTTTCTGTTGCACCGCCGCCATCACTTTGTCCAACGGAAAGTTTTTGATTCCAATCGGCATCTTCTGAAACATATCCGGCGCGACCATGATTGGGGCTTGCTCCGGATCCCGGCCCGCAGGCCAAGACTTCTTGCCCACTTCGGCTCGTTTAATATGAACCTGCACGGACTGCCCCTGCTTACGATTTGGCTCCAACACCAAGTTGAGCGGCTTCACCATCACCGCCAAAGCCGTTCCGCTAGACATCCCTTGAAACTCTTGTGACACCTTTTCCTGCCCGGACAAAGCAGCTCGTGCACTTGCATCACGAGCGAAAGTCACCCCTGTTTGGCGGGTGATCGAGTTTACCACGGTCGCAAAAGGCTTCCCCTTGGTTGGCTCAGTAATTGGCTTGGCAAGCTTTTGTGCCAAATCAACCAACTGATCGGCGGTCAAACCAAAATCATGCTTCTGGGCCAAGGTCGTTTCTTTGCCATCGTCACGAAACTTTTGCAGTAGATCGCGTACCTTCGCGATGTCGCCGATCCTAAACGTACCGCCAGGCAACTCCAACTTACTGCCTTCCAGAAAACCGCGAACCGTTATCAGCCGTGTTCCGCCGGATTCACTTTCTTCCACTGCCGTCTCACCCTGAGGCGACGTTCTGGAGGATACGCGATTGGCACCCGCTTTTTGTAACGCCTTCATCCAACGTTGTTGAGACCCCGAAGCCGCCGAAGAATTGGCTGAGATCTCTAAGACAAGCAGCGTTTTATTACCGGATGACTGAGCCGAACGACGTGAACTTTGGCCCGACGCAGAAGAAATCGACCAGCTTGACAAAGCCGACCCAAAACTGACCAGCATGAAAATGACACAGATTTTCAGAAAAACAAGTTGGCTAGGGCGCATCATGATTTGGCAATCCGTCAAAACGTTTATTGTTTAACCCACATTGAAAAATCATGCGGGTTCGTCGCCGGTGCAAATAACTTCGTACACGGGCAACGCTCAAACTACCCTAACGTGACTACGACTGCCAGACTAATCGCTAGCCCGCACGTTCTGAAACGATGCTCGATTACTGCATCGCCGACGGTTTTGGAGCCAAAGACGACATCAGCGTCAGAACTTAATCAGCCATTCCGTATCGCCCGATACAGTAAATCGCGTTGATCAAATCCTTGATGCCAATCTTCTTGCCTTCGTCGTAACCGCGGCTTTCATAGGAAATTGGCACCTCTACGATTCGATAACCACGACGAGCCAACTTGGCTGTGATTTCTGGTTCAACGCCGAATCGATTTTGCTTGATCGAAATATCCTGCAGCACTTCTCGCCTGAATGCTTTGTAGCAAGTTTCCATGTCGGTCAAATTCAAACCCGAAAACAGATTCGAAGCACCTGTCAAAACTGCGTTGCCGGCCCGATGGATCCACGATTCGTCTTGCCGTTCTTCTCCGATAAATCGAGATCCGTATACCACATCGGCCTCATTTTTAAGCAGCGGCTGAATCAACATAGGAATGTCAATCGGGTTGTACTCAAGGTCAGCATCTTGGACCACAACAAAGTCACCCGTGGCATGTTCAAACCCTGTTCGGAGGGCGGCTCCCTTGCCTTCGTTGCGATCTTTTAGCACAACCGTCACACGTGGCAGGCCTTTGATTTGTTCCAGAATTTTACGAGTACCGTCGGTGCTAAAATCATCAACGATCACCAACTCCAAATTCAAATCTAACGAAGCGACTCGACTCAGAATCCGGCCGATTGTGTTCAACTCGTTAAACACAGGAATCACAACCGACAACAAGTAATCAGTCCGTGTGCTTGGCTCGCTCCCGTGACTGGCACTGTGGTACTCTTCCAACTCGCCGTGAACCAAATCCGCGCAACTATCTAACCGAGACAGCAAGTCCTCAAAGCGAGGTGCAGGCTGGTCAGAGCCTGAATCACGGTTAGTACTGGATCGATCATTCATGAATGACGAATTTACTAGCGGTACTGCATTACTACCTTCAGTCGAATTACTTAAATACCCGGAAGTACTCGTTGAATTGGCTTGGCTCATGAAGTTCCCCGATCTTACCAAAAACGTATCACAATAGTTCTCGTGTGGACATCCACTCAAACCGCTTCCAACTATTACTATTAGCCGGACCGAAATTTATCTCTTAACTTACTAGACTAATCGGCTCGGCCTCAATTTCACGCGATAATGATTTGAGCGCCTGGTCTTACCCTGTCATTTTTGTCCGTTGAAGCATAGCTCACATTTAGCTGGTTCTAATAAAATCCATCGCCACTTCCCCGAAACTCTCTCAATCGCCCAGCCTCCGCAAACAAACAAGTGTCACAAACATCAAGGTCAAGTTCCCAATCGCTCAATCATTCATGACGTAGGGCTTCAATCGGATCCATCTGTGCCGCTCGATATGCTGGATACAACCCAAAGAAAACCCCGACTGCAACCGAAATGAAAAATGCCAGCGGGATCGAAAACGGCACGATCACCGGACGCATGTCGGTAATGTCCGACGGCAAGCTTGCATATGTTTCAGGTGCGGAACCTTCGGTAATCGACTTTAGTAATTCGATCGCAAACGGGCACAACACCCCCACCAAAATCCCTGTAATTCCCCCAATCACTGACAGAGAAATCGTCTCCACCAAAAACTGCAGCACGATATCGCTCCGCTTAGCACCTAACGCACGCCGGATACCAATCTCTCTAGTTCGCTCGGTAACGGTGGCCAACATAATGTTCATGATCCCAATTCCACCCACCAACAAGCTCACTGCGGCAATGAATCCCATGAACACCATGAACACAACTCGTGTAAACTCTGCTTGTTCCAACAGCTCGAATGGCACCACAATTGCAATATCTTGTCGGTCAACCTTACCAGCTTTCAGGGTTGCTTCGACCAATTTAGCGGTTCGTTTGACGTCGCTGACGTTTGCGACTTGAATCGTAAGCTGAGTCAACTCAAAACTCTTCGCATTAAAGGACCCATTGCTTCGCTGTATTTCAAGATCTCCAATTCGCTGCCGCATGCTTGTGATTGGAATGTAAACATCAAGCGAAAAATCCTGCGCCGCCAACGAACCACCGATCGCTGCACTCGCGTTGCGTGGCTTCAATACACCGACGATCTTAAAGAACTCTTGTTTCCCTGAAACGTAAATCTCTTTGCCTAACGGATCCTCCGACGGAAACAACTTATTCGCCAAATTTGCTGCGATCACACACGCGGACTTCGCTTGGTTGACCTCAACCGTCGATAAGAATCGTCCGCGAGCGACGAACAGTCGAGTAACTTCGGCATAGGCATTCGTGCAGCCAACCAATCGTCCATCGACTGGCTTGGAGTTTGGATTTCCGTTGTAAGCAAAACGCTGCGACAATTCGCGAATCGGCAATACGCGTGCAATGGTTGGGATCGTCGTTTCGATCAAAGACTGTTCATTGCGAGTGACCCCAAAAGCATCGATCGTACGGCTGAAAGAAAGTGATTCCGCAGGTGGTTTGATACTGCGAACGATTATATTTTCGGCACCCAAATCTTCGATCCGAGCCTGAGCCTCACGACTAATACCTTCGCCGATCGCCAACAACCAAATCACACTCACAACGCCAAAGAAGATCCCCAGCACCGTCAAGCCCGAACGCATCGGATGCAGCACAAGGCTTTTCAAGCCCAACTTCCAAGTCCGCGGGCGGAAGAAGGCGGTAATGACAGACGACATCTTCATCGTTGATAACTTTTGATCTGCTGGGCCGTGAACGTTTCGCGATTCTGAATCGGTTCGTCGACTTGGATCTCACCGTCCCGCAGACGAATCACACGCTTGGCATGGGCGGCGACTTCGTCTTCGTGAGTCACCATGATGATCGTGCGGCCCTCATCGTTTAGTTTTTGAAACAGAGCCAAGATTTCGTCGGTCGTAACCGAGTCCAAGTTACCCGTCGCTTCGTCAGCGAGAATAAAATATGGGTCGTTAACTAACGAGCGAGCGATCGCGACTCGCTGCTGCTGCCCCCCCGAAAGCTGTGTCGGACGATGGTCCAATCGCTCGGCCAACCCCACCATTCGCGCCAATTCGGTACTTCGTCGACGAGAATTTTGATCCAAACGGCCGGTGTAATACAAAGGCACTTCGATATTTTCTACAACGCTTAGCTGAGCAATCAAATTGTAGGCTTGAAAAACAAACCCAATCCGCGACGCCCGAATAAACGAAAGCTCATCGTCGTTCATCGTCGCCACATCATCGTCCCCCAAAAAGAACGACCCTGTCGTGGGGCGATCAAGACAGCCCAGCAAATTCAACAACGTACTCTTGCCCGACCCCGACGGCCCCATGATCGCGATGTAATCACCTTCAGGCACATCGAACGAAACGCCTCGTAACGCCCTTACGGTTTCACTCTTCAACACGTAGTGCTTGGTCAAATCAAAAATCGATGCCGCCAATTTTTTACTAACGTCGACTTCTGTCTTGGAGCGAGCACCATTCACTGACTGACTCCGCTACTTCGGCCAGCCCCTACACGCTTGCTCAGACCTTTCCGGCCAGCGCCACCACGGCCTGCCCCACCGCGATTCTTCATTCGTTTGATTTGTTTATTAGCTTCCACCTCCGTCACGAATCCATCCGCATCGGTATCGATTCGCGAAAAGAAATTTGAAAACGGCAAACCGATCTCGTCTTGCGTAAGCTTTCCATCAAGATTGGTGTCTTTGGCGGCAATCAACTCGCGACCGTTGGCTGGCAATTCTGGCGCCTTATTACTCTTGGGCGATCCTTTGGCAATTTTGACAGTGGCATCGCCAGCTTCAACCTTCCCTTCGGGAAGTTCAATTCGTGAATCCGGCGAGATCTCTGGCAAATCCAATTGGTCTTTAAAACCACCAGGATTCATGACCAAGACATCCCCCACTTGCAAACCACTTTTTATCAAGACAAGTTGTGAGTTATCGCCATCGATCTCAATCTCACGCGTCTCCCATTGGTCGCCGTTTTGAACCAAGCAAAACTTTCGGCCCTGTACCGCATACACGGTTTGAATGGGTGCGAGCAATGCGTCCGGCACTTCGCGAACTTGCACCGAAACGGCCGCATTCATTCCTGGCTTAAGCGCCGCTGGGGGATCCATGATTTTCACAAACACAGCGTACTTACGCACCGACGAACTCAGCCACCGCGAGGACTCCGCATACTGATTCACTCGGGTAACCACGCCTTTAAGAGGCCGGCCATTCAACGCATCGACTTTGATGTCACAAACCATCCCAGCTTCGATCTGAGTGATGGACTGTTCGTTGATCAAGGTTTTCACCTCCATTTTTTCAGGATTGGGAACGCGAATCAACACTTGATTTTCGCGAACCGTGGCCCCCTCCTCCAGCTCCCAATCGTTGCTACCTCGTGATGACTCTCGTGCATAAGTCACCTGACCTGCGACGCCTTCGGGCACCACAATACGGCACTTGGAAACCATCGTCTTGATTTCAATCAGTTTTTCTGATTCGACCTCCAAGGCTTGACGTTCACTGTCCAGTCGCACCTGAGCGGCTTTGATATCCGCTTCAAATTGCACGACGTTTTTTTCTTTGGTGATATCAACCAAAACGTTCAAGCGAGTTTGCGCTAACTTCTTTTGATTGATTGCATTGTTAACGTCGACCTGAGTCTTATTGCGTTCGAAGTCCGCTGCTTGCAACGCCTGACTGGTGATGAAACCACGAGCCTGCAACTTACGGTTGTACTCGTAAGTTTCTTCGGCCTGTTGGCGCAGTTGTTTCGCGGTCAACATGTTTCCTGTTGCGGCATTGATTTCGTTTTCGATTGTCATCTTTTCTTGCAGGAACGTACCTTCTATATATTCACGGAGCGCTGCTTTGGCCGACGCCAGTGTTGATTCCGCTTGAATCACCGCAGCCTGCGAATTCACCAGCGTGATTCGTTGCTCTTCCAGTTCCTTTTCAAAGGCAGTTGAATCAAGCTGGATCAAGAAGTCCCCTGGTTGCACTAAACTTGCTTCGGGTACCACATTCAACACCGTAGTGTTTCCGTTCCTAGCACGAGCCTCACAACGAATTTCTACGTTTTCGCTGCTTTGAACCTGACCTTGGTCGAGCACTTGTGAAACAAAATCGCCACGCTCGACAACAGTCGTGATCGGATTAAACAGCTCCGCTTTATCGCCGGAGCTCATATATTTGATTGTTAAAAAACCAACCAACGCGCCAACCGCTAACAATACGCCAACAATGGTCGGCAGAGTTGCTCCGCGACGCGACGACCGCTGACCTGCATTCATCAACATCTTCATCGCAGTAAAATTTCGCGATGATCTTGATCGGTAATGGGCGAAATTTGTCATGATACTTGGGCAAGCGATAAGCGATTTAATAAGGCAAGTGGTGGTCCACATCA
>CAZORR010000008.1:0-8192 GCA_964582115.1 uncultured Pirellulaceae bacterium | reverse complement strand
ATGATACTTGGGCAAGCGATAAGCGATTTAATAAGGCAAGTGGTGGTCCACATCATGCACCATTTATAAACACCCAAACGGGCAAAACGTTTCGCAGACCGACGCATGTTTCGGTAAATAGAACGTTTTCTGCAAGTCCACACGGCCAATAATCAACGACAATGCGCTCGCTATGCTCTCAACTCTTGAAAGTCGCGTTTGGCCCGACAAAATACGACGATAACAGTTACAAAGCAAAGCCTACCCGTATTTGCCGGGATTTTTCGGTACTAAACTCTTATTTCGTTTGAAATCGGTTGAATAACCCACCAAAACTTGAGTTTATTGGAACCAACAAACTCGGTGATTCTCCTGCTTCGTTACCCAGCGCATTGACATTGGGCGCCAAAATCTTGGGTGCTGGCAATGCTGTTGGAACCACAATCTGCACGTGTTCATCTTCGGCCGTCGGTGGCGTCAAAGCTGAATCAGCGGCAATATGCATCGGTAACAACGTATGAAAGAACCGTTCGGATTGTGGGGTTTCGGACGAGGCGGGTTTTTCCTGACGGGAGAGACCAGATTGGCTATCTGCCGGTAAATCTACTGAAACCTGCCGAACTTTGGCATTCAGCGAATCATTGACGGTAGCCCAAGCGACTTCCCATTCAACCGGCGGCATCGGTTTAGAAGACAATTGCGCTATTGAATCCAGTTGTACCGCGTGGGCATCCGATTCTTCGGTTGGATGTGCAAGCATCTTGCTGACCGGTGGCTGAGCAATCGGCGCAACACGCGGCAACGGTTCGGCGATCGGATGGGCCGTTGGCAATTCAATCGGTTGGATACGAATCTGCTGAAAGCGTTGCCCAACCGGCGCTGAACTGGACGTTACAGGCGTCTCAATGGTAGGTGCAGGTGCTTTGGGCGGCGACACTTCGGGCAACACGGGACCAACTTCCGGATTCAAACCACTCGGTTCGAGTTTCGGTTGGAGCGGTTCAAGTTTCGGCCGAAGTGGTTCGTTGAGTTCAACCGTTGGCGCGACCGGAGGTTTTAAGTCTTCAATCGCGGGCTCAATCTGTTGCGGTGAAGGTTCCAGCAAATCGGACTCTTCCGGAGCTTCCAACTCCCCCACTTCTGCGTTGGTTGCCGGTGAATTCGAATCTTGGATCTCTGACTCCACTGGCATGTCGTGAACACTTGCTTCCTCAGCCGCGCCAATGTCTTGACAGAATCGGCAATCTGGTTGAACCCCCATCATCGCTAAAGCTCGAAAACCGATTTGATCATCAATCGGCCCTGGATCAATCCATCGGTCCAACTCATCCAACTGCATCGTTCCCATGTCAAAGTCCAAGTTGCGACGCAACACTTCGTATTGCACCCACGTGCTCAAGTAGGAGTTCTGCGCGTCGTTCAAGCCAATGATTGCATCGGTCAAGTTTCGAGCGGTCGTGGTTCCCAAGGATCTATTTGAGGCAGTGATTGGCCGGTCAAGTTCCAACCGGTTGATCTCGACGTTTTCAATTTGAACCTGAACGCTCCGTCGATCCAGTTCAAAACGAACTCGGTTACGGCCTAAGTTTCGAACCAGTTCTCGCAAATCCCCTTTGACTGAATCTTCGAATTGATAGAAGCTTCGCTTGCTTTGCTGATAGTCGATCAATGCAGTCCGGTAAGCGTTGCGTTCGGCTTGCCGCACAATCGGTGAATCGAACTGCAAACCAGCTTGTAGTTCCCCTGTTTCGGTACGAATCCTAAACGGGTTGTTACCGACATTTCCAATGCTACCTTCAAACACCAAGTCCACGCCGGCTTCTAACTGATCCGCCACGAACTCAATATTCCGATATTGATCTACCAACGACGCCCGGGCATTCATCCAATCGCGTCGCATACAACGTGCGATCCCAATCGCCTGCTGGGAATCAATATCCGAGTTGATAATTTCAATTGAATTGGCTCGTGCCTGAGCCTGCAATAGAGACAGGTCCAACGAAATATTGTTCAATTCCGATAGCTGCCCCGGAATGGCTTGTTGGAAATTTAAAACCAAGTAGTCATACAGTGCCTTGCCGGTGAGTGTCTTTCGCGCCTGCGGAAAACCTTTTAAGAGATTCTGTGTCTCTTCCAACCCTTCTTCTAGCAAGTCCAAGCGAGCCGAGATTGAAGGCGGTTCCAAGTCCGCATCGTCATCACCTAATGCGTCCGCTTTGGCCAGTAATTCCCGCAGTTTCGCCGGATCAGTAATGGTGCTCGGCTCGAACAACTCCGAACTGATACTCGAAATGATTCGACCTTCAGCAACATCGTCGGTCAGCTTTTGCAGGTACTCGGTCCGACTGCTTCGCTTCTGATCCAGTCGCTCAAAATCCTGATTCAACTGAGCAAAATCTTCGTCGCGAATCGCTTTAATCGTTTCTTGAGCAGCCTCGATAACCGACTGCAATTTGACCAATCGCTGCTCAAGGTCTGCAGGCCATTCAAAATCAGGATCCTCATAATCTACGATCACGCTGTCAATTTCGCTCAGCTGACTCCCCACTTCGGTTCGAAGATCACCAATCGCAATCAGCCGATCATTGATCTCGTCACTAATCAATTCAAAACGTTCCAAGAAATCGTCGTCGATCACTACGTCTAAATCCGGCGGCAAACCCAACACACTTTTGAATTCGTCCAAAGCAGTTTCGTAAGCCGTTTTAGCGTCTAGCAAAGTCCTTTGTTCGAGATAGAAACTGGTTTCAAACAGCTTCAATTGCACCGCATCCAACAGTCCGCTTTTGTGATACTCTTGAAATTGAATCAGAACCGTTTCCAGTTGGCGAATATTAAATTCTTGGTTACGAATTTGCTGTTGCTGTTCGAGCAATCCTAGAAAGCCGCCTGCATTGATTCCACCACTGGCGGGCGTTCCCAAAAATCCTCCCGCCAAGTTCGGGCCTGCTCCTGGAGCACGACCGATCGCAACTTGCAAGTAGAACCCGCGTTTGAACCGCTCCAACTGGCGCACGTTGGCCAACAACGTCCGCTCGGATTGCGTCAACGCCTCCAAGATCTGCTCGCGACCGGCATTTTGCAACAATGGTTGTACCAACGAAAAATCTAGAATGGTGTTTGCCGTTTGCGTGTTGTTACCGGCGAAGTTAAACAAGATCGTATTCGCCAATCCTGCGACAAACGTTGCACCGGTGACGCCTAATCGTTCAAGCTGAATGCCTTCACCGTTGGCTCCCAACGCCCCACTCAAACTTGACTGAGAACCTCCGGGCGCCAGTCGACCTTGCGTGGTAAAAAACGAATTAAATCCCGCGAACAATTGGCTATCAAATCCAAATCGCTCCAAGCTAACATCCAAAGCCGATTCGTAAAGCGTTTCGTATTGGCTCTGCAAATCTGGTGAATGCAATATCGCTAGCTGATAAGCCTTTTCTAGCGACAACCGAACCTGCCCCCGTTCATCGATTGGCAGATACGATTTCCACAGTGGGTTTTCGGCTTCAGAGATATCGCCGTTGGAATGCCAGTGTGGATATCCTGGTTTCCCATCGACTCGTTTCATCAATTGGTGTGAGGCTGGATCGTCAGTCGGGATTGGCGGATGATCTTGGCTAAAGGGATCGTGCATCCGCGACTGTGAATCGATCTGGATGTCGCCTTTGATGGAATTCCAGCGCGGGTCGTACGTTTTTTCGGCAATCAAGCGTTTGACTTCTGCGTCCGCTTGCCGACGATAATAGCCACGATGGCACCCTGATATCGTCGCGATACTCACCAAAATGATCGCGACCATCAAGGAATTGATGGCAAATTTATATTGGGTCCAGGTCACATCAGCTCCTATTCGTTCAACGGCAGTGCGGGTACTGCCGCCCAACGGTGGGAATTTTTTCTGTTAAGAATTGCGGGATTTCTTAACTTTGCTTGCGCGGTAAGCTTTGTGATCTATCGGGATTATGCGGAATATATCTTGAAAGTTTGTTAGATCATTAAATCTGAGCGGTTTAATGTGGGAATCAGCGAGCCACACGGGCTGAGCCGACGATATCTAAGGAAAGATCAAAATTGCCGAATTGTTGTTCATTTATTGCGTTTTTGGACCATAATTAAGACACACGGCATTGTCAGCACTTCCGAACAGGTAGGGCAGGTAAAACAGGTCGGCATTGCCGACAGGGCTCGTGAATGTCGGATGATCGCGACCGAACGAATAGGCAACTGTTGGCCTTTCGAAAAGCCGATTTCGGACATAGGCTCGAATTGCCGATACGATACAAGATTAGTTATTTCCAAATTGATGCAACCAAGGCTGCACCTAGATGACCATCGTAGATTGCACATTACTGGCAGAAGTTAACATGATTAATGCTGGTGTCGTTGGACTCCTCGCCATAGTTGTGCTGGTGTTCGCGATATTATCAACCAAAAATTGGCATTGGGTAAATATAGTTTTGTTGATCCTTACTTTGATCGTAAGCATCACTTCGGTTATTGGGATGACGCAGGTGTTCAAACATCGCCGCGACGGCATGCTGGCCTACGAGAAACAACGCAAGGCTGCCGAAAGAGCCGAAGCTGAAGTAGCAAAAATCATCGGTGGCGATCCACTGTCAATCAAATACGACACAGGCTCACTGCGCGACAACAACAATCAACTAGCCCTCGCCATGACCGGTCGTGGTCGCGCTTGGAGAGGCAGTGATGTTTCCGTTGCTGAAGGCGATGGAAATCAACGAACCGTCACTCTGAAAAACGAACGCAACTTAGAAGATGAAGCATCACTCGATGGAGCTGTCTTGTACGCGTTTGCAGAAAAGGACAATCTGCCTGTTCGCTACATTGGCTCTGTCTTTGTCACAGCAGAAACTAAAAACGATTTCACCATACAACCCGTGGCCTTGGTGGATACCCAACGCTATGACGATCCCCGTGTGAAATGGACGTTGTTTGAAAAGATGCCACAAGACCAACACGACATCTTCAAAGAAGCACTCAAATCTTCCGTAAACAACGAAGAGGGCAACGCCGAAAACTCACCAGAATCTCAACAACGCAAAGCGTTTGTTGAAAGCATGAAAGATCAATCAAAAGAACTCAACATTGACGACTTCACCGCAATCCTCAAACGTGACTTTTTGCCTGCCGGCAATTTGGGCTACGATCCTGATTCAGCAGCATACGAGCAAATGATTGATCGATACGCCTTCGATGGTCAGTCAATTGGTAAAATCGAACAGTACATCGAAGCTCATCCAGAACGTAAAAACCGTGAATTTGAGCCGACCCCTGAAGAGGTATTTATCAAGTTCAAGTTCTCAGCCGATTCGGAAGTTGCAGTTCAGACCGACGGTATTGGAAGCCTTGCCAATGATGGGGTTTTCAATCCAGCTGGCGAAGCGGTTGTTGGAGTACTGATGCAAAACCCAACGGGTGTTGTTTTCAAAGCCAACGATGTAATTTTGATTGATGAACCATCTTCGGTAGAGTTTGAAAATACTCACGCAGGTAAATTGAAGCGAGTCGATCGAATTTATGTTCGGCAGTTACAAGACTTCCCGCTAATGTTCGAAAACATGAAACTGCGAGCTGCCAGGTTCGACCAAGAAATCATTGTCACGCAAGCGACCACAGCAAAAACTCAAGCCGCCATTAAAAACGCTGGTCAACAAATCGAAGTACGCACGGACCTGCTGGCCAAGTCAACCGAAGACGAAGAACGCCTTACGAAAGATGCTCAAAATCTGACAGCAACTCTCGAAAGAATGCGACAACGGTCGAATGAAAAAGCACAGCAAATTGAAGCCGCCAAAGCCAAAAACGATTCACTCTACCAACGAATCAAGGGCCTGATGCTACAACGACTTCGGTCTGCCGTCTCTGTTGGTAGCAACTAACGCCACTACCACATCGATCGTCCAAGGAAGGTACCCTGAGATCCGGGGAACTAAAAACGATTCGGCGATGAGCAAACATTTCTCAATCTCCCCGTTCCTGCCAAATCGTTTTGCACGTAGGTAGAATCGGTTCTTATCTGCAAGCGTAAAGGATTAGCGGAACATGGGATACGACGATCGAGACTACTATCGAGCAGAAGAAAGCTACCGCGGCGGACAAACGCCTCTGCCTAGCTTTCGTTTCGGCCAGCAATCGATCATCTACAGCCTGATCATCATCAATGTAGCGATCTTTTTACTAGACGCCTTCACGCCTCGCACCGGAACCGGATCGCATTGGTTGGGCGACCTGTTGGCCATCAACACCGATCGTCTTTGGGCGATTTGGTCTTATTTAACTTACGGATTCAGCCACGCGCCGCTGGACAGTGACATTTCTTTCATGCACGTTGGCTTTAACATGCTGGCGTTGTTCATGCTCGGACGCACCGTTGAACATCGTCTGGGCCGGGCAGAGTTTCTCAAGTTCTACTTGATTGCAATCTTGGTTAGTGGCATTGGTTGGCTGCTACCGCAACTTGCCCTTGGCCGCACCAGCTCAATCGTAGGTGCCTCCGGAGCCGTGTCAGCGGTGGTGATCTACTTTGTTTTCCTAAACCCAACCGCCAAGCTTTTGATCTGGGGCATCATCCCCACACCAGCCTGGGTCGTTGGTGCCTTATTTTTACTCGCAAATCTCAGCACGGCGTTCAGAGCCTCCAACGTCGCTTGGGAAGCTCACCTCATAGGCGGTGCCTTCGGCATGCTGTACTACAAACTCGGCTGGAATTTTTCTGGCCTTCAACTGCCAAATTTCAAATCCAACCATCTCAAAATTCACCGCGCAGACGATGATGATGACGCGCTTCAACAAGAAGCCGACCGAATCCTCAAGAAGATCAGCCAAGAAGGTGAATCCAGCCTGACGCGGCGCGAACTGAAAACACTAAACAAATACAGCAAGTCGATCCGCAAAAATCGACCTTAACTACCGAGCAAACTCGCAACCAACCAGCACCGGACGCTCGCTTAACCACCGATTTACCACATCATACGCCATCGTTGTGGGCCGTAATGCGCAAGCCCGATCGTAGCAGTTGTAAGAATAAAACTAGATATCCAAACGAATGGTCGCCTACCCCACGTTATTTTCTCAATACTTGGCTTCAGCCCACGAATAAGTGGTCTAAGAACTATTGGATATGCGTTTGATGAGGTCGCAGCATCTACCGTTGCAAATCCTCCTCATCAAATCAATCAACTTTTAAATCGCGAGTGAACTCATGTCTCGAAGAGATGATAACCGACCACACCAACACTCATTTCCGTCGCTAAACGGCAGCACTGCCAACATCGGCCTCTACGCCTTACTGTTGATTGTCTTGGCTGTCGCTTGGCTAGTTTTCCAAAGCGCCGTCAGTGTAAACACGGGACATATTGGAGTTAAAACTCGATTCGGAAAAGTCACCTCTGATTCGCTTCCAGCAGGCCTCTACTTCCGTATTCCATTCGTCGAAGACATCAATCAAGTCGAAGTACGCGAACAAAAAATGGAAATGCACACCGGCGCTTCCAGTGCCGACTTGCAGACGATTCAGTCAAGCATCGCAGCTAACTTTCGCCCGGACCCGACCAAAGCACACCTACTGTTCGAAGAAGTAGGACGCGAATACGAACAACGTATCCTCTATCCGGCAGTTGAAGAAACCGTTAAAGCGGTGACCGCCAAGTACACCGCAGAAGAACTGATCACACGACGAACCCAAGTCCGCGATGAAATGGAAACCATGCTCAAAGTACGAGTTCAAGGTAACCATATTTTGATCACGAAATTCAACATCGTAAACTTTGAATTCTCGAAATCGTTTAACAACGCGATTGAAGAAAAACAAACCGCCGAACAAGAAGCCCTACGAGCCACCAACATTCTTCGCCGCATGAAAGTCGAAGCCGATCAAAAAATTGAAACAGCTCGTGGAGCCGCGGAATCCGTCAAGCTGGCCGCTCAAGCCCAAGCCGAAGCGATCACGCTAATGGCCAAAGCCGAAGCTGCCGCACAAAAACTCTTGGCGGAAGTTGTCAACCGCGATGTCATCCGACTTCGCGCCATTGAAAAATGGGACGGAAAACTACCCAAGCTTACTGGCGAAACAGTTCCATTCATTACCGTGGACCCTGAAGCGAAATAAGCAATCACACCAATCGCTCTACGGAACGATTGGTCTACGGAACGATTGGTCTAAGGCAGACCGTCAAATTCCATCAGCACCGAATCAG
>CAZORR010000007.1:33295-48958 GCA_964582115.1 uncultured Pirellulaceae bacterium | reverse complement strand
GTGCCCCTAGATACGGTGAAATAACCGGGAAAACGCAACTTCCGTAGCAGAACGACAGGACGCTAGCAGCAGCGATCCTGTATTCGTGCCACTTGCCTCGCTTGAAAACAGGAGCATGCGAATCTTCGCTTTGAGCAAATCAGCCATCTTCAAAACCGCTCTAGGATTTTAATCGGTCGAGCCCATATACTGGTGCTCAGAAGAATCGACAGGAGGTTCGAATTCGAGTTCATCGTCAGGAAGACGGAGTTTCCGATGCGAAGTATTGCAATCATCAACCAAAAAGGCGGCGTTGGAAAAACAACCACTGCCGTCAATTTGAGTGCCGCGTTAGCCGAAGCTGGAAACAAAGTTTGGCTGATCGACTTAGACCCTCAAGCTCATGCTTCTTTGCACCTTGGCTTTGCAATGGAGCAGGAATACCTGTCGGTCTACGATGTCTTGACGGGCGACGTTTCACTGGACGAAGTTCGGCATCCGATTGAACCCAACTTATGGCTAACCCCCTCACACATTGACTTGGCCGCCGCCGAAATGGAACTCGCCGGCGCCGTTGGCCGAGAAATCATTCTGCAAGACAAAATGGCCGAAGTTGCAGACGACTTTGACTACGTCATCTTTGATTGCCCTCCCTCGTTGGGCATTTTGACGCTGAACGCACTGACAACGGCCAACGAAGTCTTTCTTCCGCTGCAACCACACTTCCTCGCGCTGCATGGGTTGAGCAAACTCTTGCGGACGATCGAGCTTGTTGGGCGGCGACTAAATCCAAATCTAACGCTTTCAAACGTGATTTACTGCATGTTCGATACGGGCACTCGCTTGGCCAACGAAGTGGTTGATGATGTTGAATTGTTTTTCGAAGAACAGCGAGAGGCCAATTCAATCTGGGCTGCTGCGGGAAGTTTCGACACTCGCATCCGCCGCAACATTCGTTTGGCCGAAGCTCCCAGTCATGGCGAATCAATCTTTCAATACTCGCCTGACTCCAACGGGGCTCAAGACTATCGCAGCTTGGCTGCCGAAGTGATGCAGCAGAACCTGCCAGAAATGGAAGTAGATGTCGAGCATTACCCGCATGAACCGGTTGACGATTTCGTGCCATCACAATCGTTCGACTATCGGCCTGAATCGGTTCACGAAGCGTTCATCGAAAACGATTATCGCTAAAACTGCTAGTCGTTAGCTTTGTGCGACCACCTGTTGGTTTAGAGATTAGCGACATGTAGTCGGACTCCTTTTTCAGTTAATGTGCACCGCAGTGTGCGCTAATAACGCATCTTGCGAAAAATTCGCAAACGACTTTCTTTTAAACAGGTTACAACCAAAACAGGCCATTGCATCCGATTAAAAATTCGTTTCAATACGCGTTCCTGATCGACTGTGAACACGAAGCGAGGACATGCAATGGCCACTCAAGAACAAAACGACTGCGCAGCCAAACATCATTCAGATTCGAATGCGATGCCTCAAGCTTTCGCAGGAACCGGCAAGATTCCGTTTCGAATGTTCGAAGATTCGAAACAGGTTAGCCAAGTCGTCGCCAGTGAAATTGCGGCTCTGATCAAAGAACGAGCAGCTGCTGGCAAGCATTGTGTTCTAGGGCTTGCGACCGGTTCCACCCCCGTCAATGTTTACAGTGAACTGGTTCGAATGCATCGCGAAGAAGGCCTGTCACTCTCGAATGTGATCACCTTCAACCTAGACGAATACTTCCCGATGCAGCCTGATTGCTTGCAGAGTTACGTTCGTTTCATGCGAGAGCATTTGTTCGATCATGTCGACATTGCGGAAGAAAACATCCACATCCCCGACGGCGCCATCGCGGTTGAACAAGTCGCTGATTGGTGTCGCCAATACGAGGCCAAGATCGATTCTGTCGGTGGTATCGATGTACAAATCCTCGGCATCGGCCGTACTGGGCACATCGGCTTTAATGAACCTGGTTCGGGCACTGACAGCCAGACACGTTTGATTACGCTCGACCGCCTGACCTGCATTGACGCAGCAAGCGATTTTTTCGGTATTGAAAACGTTCCGCGTCGAGCCATCACGATGGGCGTGGGAACCATTCTAAAAGCTCGCAAAATTTTGCTGTTGGCATTTGGCGAAAACAAAGCAGCCGTCGTGGCCAGATCCGTTGAAGGCGATATGACGCCGACGATCCCCGCGACGTTCTTGCAACTGCACCCCAACACCGAGTTTGTTCTCGACCAAGCTGCCGCCGCAGAACTGCGAGACATCAAATCGCCTTGGTTGAGTCGCGAGATTGACTGGGATAAAGCGATGGTGCGGCGGGCGGTCATCGACTTGAGTTTGACCTTAAGCAAACCCGTTTTGATGTTGACCGATGCAGACTACAACGAAAACGGCTTGCAGTCCTTGCTGGCCGAATATGGTAGTGCCTACGAAATCAATCTGAATGTTTTCAAACAATTACAAAACACGATCACCGGCTGGGCAGCAGGAAAACCCAACCAACCAGGAGTCCTGTTCCCTAAACGGATAGTCCTCTTTTCGCCCCATCCGGACGATGATGTTATCTCCATGGGCGGCACCCTAACACGACTGGCCGACCAAGGCCACGATGTTCATGTAGCCTACCAAACTTCAGGAAACATCGCCGTATTTGATGAGGACGCATTGCGCTTTGCCGAATTCGTGACCGACTTCTGCGATACCTTCGATGTGAACAGCGATGCGATCGGAGAACTCACTCAATCGATGGTTGATTTTCTAAATCAAAAAAATGCGGGCGAGGTTGATTTCCCGCAAATGCAACAGCTGAAAGGTTTGATCCGTCGCGGTGAAGCCAGAGCAGGTGCGAGGATCTGTGGTGTCCAAGACAAAAACCTGCACTACTTGGATTTACCGTTTTACGAAACAGGCGTCGTCCGCAAAAAGCCGATCGGCGAGGAAGACATCCAGATCACGGTCGACCTACTAAGACAAGTCAAGCCGCACCAGATTTATGCCGCTGGAGATTTGAGCGACCCGCATGGGACTCACCGAACCTGCTTGGACGTAATCTTTGAAGCATGCCGCCGCTGCCGCGATGACCAGTGGATGCAAGACTGCGATGTCTGGTTGTATCGAGGTGCGTGGCAAGAATGGGCACCGTATGAAATCGAGATGGCAGTGCCGCTTAGCCCTCAAGAAGTCGAACGTAAACGGGTAGCGATTTTCCGTCACGAGTCACAGAAGGATCGCGCTTTATTCCCGGGCCCAGACGCGCGTGAGTTTTGGCAACGCGCCGAGGCTCGTAACGCTCAAACGGCTCGAATCTATGACCAACTTGGCCTTGCCCAATACCAAGCCCTTGAAGGGTTTGTGCGATGGAAAGAGCTGAACGATTAAACGGTCGTTGGTACCAATCGCCTTAGACGGAAACTCCGCGGCTGACACTAGAAACGGTTCAGTTGACGCAACGAACCGTCTGTCCGATTAAATGTCACACTCTCCGGCTAAAGGCATCCAAAGCCAATACGGCAAACCACTGCCTTCGGCTTACCGACCCTTATTGGTCATTTCGACAAGGTCCTTCAGCATCTCGGCGGCTTGGCCGTTATCGATCGCGGTTGCACATCGCTCGGCACCAATTTCTAGGTTGTCACACAATCCGGAAATCCATAGTGCTGCCGCTGCGTTGGCGATCACGATGTCACGTGCTGCTCCACCCTGCTTGTTCAGAACGCGCTGAATGATCTCGGCACTTTCTTTTGGATTGCCGGCCTTAACCATCATTAAAGTGCTTTTTTCCAAACGGAAGTCCGTCGGCGTCAATGTGCCCTCGGTAACGAAGGTTTTTCGAACCTCTGATACGTCGGTTGTTTCAGCAATCGATATCTCACCCAACCCGTCGCGCGAGTGAACCACTAACGCGCGTTCGGTACCTAGCTTCGCTAGTGCCCGCGCGATCGTATCGCGAGTCTCCGGACGTCCGGCGCCTAAAATTTGGTAAGGTGCGTTGGCAGGGTTGCACAACGGGCCTAACAAATTGAAGATCGTTGGATGGTCGAGTGACTTACGGATTTTTGTTACGTGCTTGACCGAAGGATGAAACAGCGGTGCAAAGCAAAAACAAAGCCCCAACTGGTCCAAGCATTTCTGAGTGACTTCTACTGTGCACTCGACGTTCACACCTAATTCAGCCAGTACATCCGCTGAACCGGTGCTGCTGGTAGAGCGTCGGTTGCCATGTTTGGCGACCGAGGCGCCTGCGGACGCGGCAACGATGGCGGCAGCAGTACTGATATTGAATGTGCCTGCATTGCCTCCGCCCGTACCGCATGTGTCGACGCAGTTTTCGCGACGAGTCCGAATGGGCGTCATGTGCATACGCATTGCTGCGGCGGCACCGGCCAGTTCGTCTACGGTCTCTCCTTTTTGATGGAGCGCGACCAATAGGCTTTTGATTTGAGATGCGTTGCAATCGCCCTTCATGATCCCGTCAAATACGGCGGTCATTTGTTCTTGGCTGAGCGATTGCCCTTCGGATACTTGTTTCGTTGCGTCAACAATCAACGGAACGCTTTCTAGCTTAAATTAAAATCTGTCGGTAAAAGGTTCCCAGATTCTAACATCATTGGGGCTCGATAACACGTCCGGATCCGTTTTTTCTCTTGTTGTCTCACACTGGCAGACCTACAATCCGCCCAGACCGATATCAATCTGGAGACAGGATGCCCCGAAAAGTCATTATCGACTGCGACATGGGAATCGACGACGCAGTTGCTCTTTGTATGCTGCTATTTGACAGCCGTTTTGAAATTTTGGCCGTTACAGCGTCCGAAGGCTGCGTCGCGGCAGCCCAGGCCAACAGCAACTTGCAGGCAATGGTGTCGATTCTGGACCCCGATCGCTACCCCCGCCTAGGCATGGCCAGCCCCACCGAGCAAGCTCCGCCGGTGGATACCCAGTATTTATACGGGGAAGATGGGCTAGGCAATTCAAATTTCGAGGCCTCGATGCGCCACAGCGCGTTACCCGCCGAAAAGCTGATCATCGATACGGTCCGGGCCAATCCTGACATGGTGACGATCTTGTGTTTGGGGCCAGCTACCAACTTGGCCAAGGCACTCCTACGTGAGCCCAACTTGGCTGCTCAAATTGACCAAGTCATCATGACCGGCGGCAGCATGGACGGCCAAGGCAATGTCACGGCTTGTTCGGAATTCAATTTTCACTTTGATCCTGTGAGTGCCAAAACGATTTTGAATTCTCGCATGACTAAAACGCTGGTCCCGTTAGATGTGACTCGACAAGTAACGTTCGGATTAGAATTTTTAGAAGAACTGCCTGTAGAGGCTTCTCGGTGTGGCCACTTTTTAAGACAAATCCTACCGTTTGCATTCCGATCTTATCGCCAACACCTAGGCCAAGAAACGATTCTTTTGAACGATACCGTTGGCGCTCTGGTACTGCTAGAGCCCGATTTATTTCAAAGTGAACCGGTTGCTTGCGATGTTGAAACCGACGGCCTATTGACTCGCGGCATGCTCGTTTCGGATCGACGTAATCTGCCGGAATGTCGGCCTAATGCCAACGTGATCACAGGCGTTATGGTCGATCAAGCTCGACAGTTCATCGTGGACCAGTTGGTCGTTTCAGGAAATGCAACACTTCATTGAATCAGAAACGCCTTGAAGCGAGAGACGAGTTTGCCCCCACGCTCTCCCGCTATCATCACTTGCTGGCAAAGCCCTTGCGATCACGAATAACGACGTCGAGCATATAATACCGACCGGCGCGGAATACTTTGACAGGTACCTTGCTATTGACTTTGGTCAAACTGACCTTGGTGACCAACTGCGAATCGCTGTCCACTTGGCTACCGTCGTACTCTAATATCACGTCGCCCACTTTAAACTGTGAATTAGACGCGGGCGAACCTGGGGTCACCGCAGTCACGAGTGCTCCATACGCCAAGTCCAATCCCAGTGAAGTGGCTTTCGAATAGCTATAGCGTGAATCCAACGAAACTCCAAGGAATCCGCGTCGCACTCGACCGTAATCGATCAAGTCCCCGACAACTCGCATGGCCATATTGATAGGAATCGAAAATCCGATGCCGTCGCTGCCGCCACTATTGCTTGCGATGGCGGTATTGATTCCGATCACTTCGCCCTTCAAATTAATCAGTGGTCCACCACTGTTTCCGGGGTTGATGGCGGCGTCTGTCTGAAAGAAATCTTGATACCGAACCCCTTGCGGGCCAAGGTCCAAATCATGTCGGTGCTGGGCGGATATGATTCCGTAGCTGACAGAGTGACTAAGCCCAAAAGGACTGCCAACGGCGACAACAAAGTCTCCTATTTCGATCTGGTCACTATTTCCCAAACGCGAAGATGTCAATTTATTGCTAGTCAGCCCTAAAACGGACAGGTCCGTTTCACGGTCATGAATTAATCGACTGGGCAAAAACAGTTTACCGCCGATTTCGATCTGAATATCAGCCGCGGCAGCATCTTCGACCACATGGAAATTAGTAACCACGTAAAATTTACCTCGGTACTGGATCACCACACCGGAGCCGGCTTCTTCGATCACAACTGGCGGGCGTTTACTCGTACTAGCCCGCCTGGGGCGTTTTTTCGCATCGATATGTGCGATGCCTGGGCCCGCTGCTTTGACGATTTTCTTCAGCAATGAGTGCTGACGGACCAACGACTGGGCTTCTCTAGCGAGGTCTTGATAGACCGTCTCGCGAGCATCTGTACCAATTTGAATTGCTTGCTGAGCATTACTGATACTCGCCAACGAAGACAGCACCAACGACATAGCCAGCAAGCTCATATAAACAAACGAGCAACTGACACCGTATCGTCCAGTTTGCAAGTATTTCGAATTGGTAGAATTTTTGTGGGTCATAATGAGCAGTAAGTTTGACAGCGATAAAAATAAACGATTTGCTGGCCATCTTGCTGTTGAATGATTTTGATTTCCAACTTTTAACAAGACCTAATTCGGGTCGTAAGAATTAGGGAAAATCACCGGGATGATCTGCTTGCCCAACTCAGCTTCCATCCATGATTGATCTAACGGACTTCAACCTGAGCCCCGGCAACCAACGCAGTAAAGCGATGGCGCCGGATGAGAGACAAGCACGTTTACGATAGCCAACACGACTGTTGCGAATCAAAGACTCGCCAGCCGCATGTTCCATTTCGCAAACTCTCTGAAATTACTATAGGACGTGTTTTTCGACGTACCGCTTAGAAATCTCATTAATCGCCAACAGTTTTGATGAACGGGAACGCCTGTTGTTTTTTCCATTTCCACCAACATTGCCTTAACAGCAAACCGATTCTCGCCCTGTGTTTCACTTTTGCAACGCGGACCAATCCTTGTTTCGTATATGCATCATGCCGTCATGGTGTACGAACGGCTGTTCGGTTTGTTCTGATTTTCTCGCCATTGCTTGGATCAATTACAGAAAAAAACGGCTTTCTGAGTGTTCGAATTTTGACTCGCACAGCATGAAAGCTAGTTAACAGCGGGTTCGCAAAGGCTTGACTGCTAATTGCAGAAATGGCTTGCTACGTTCCCTCCCCTAAATCCGCAACCAGCAATGTTCTCCACCAACAGACACATCTGAACGCCACTGCTAAGCGATGTTGTTTCCCCAAATTTTGATTGTAGTACCATGACCAACCAACAACCTCTAAAGTTACAACTCAGCAACGGTGAAGAAGTCTCTATCCAAGCTGACAAGAGCATCTTGCAATTCACTGAAAATAACCAACAACACAACTGTGCGATCGTACGGGGCCAAGAAGGAACTGTAGTTTCCAATGCGAACGGAGACGTTCAAATTAATGGAGTTCCAAGTTCTACACACTTGCTGCAAGAAGGCGATCAACTTCAATTCGGCTCAAATATGACCGCATCTGTCGAAAAATTAGGCCAAATCGAGCAAGCAATTAATTCTATGATAAACCAACAAGACCAACCTTCAGATCAAGCAACGTCTGCATCCGTGCCTGTCACCGAAGAAACCACCTTCTCCCCAGCCACAGCAGCCACTGAATTCACTCCCGCAACACAAACCACAGCGACACCAACGACACCTGATGTTGCTAGTCCGAACTCACCTGCAATGGAAGCAGATGCTCCGGCACAACCAGAAGTATCCAGCTTTGCTGCCGATCTACTAGCTCGCATCAAAGCTGACGAAAACGAGCCCGTCGGAACACAGACCAGCGAGACTACCCACAGCCCACTCGCTACCGACGGTTCTTCGTTTTCGTCACCTACAGTCGATTCTCCAGTGTCGACTTCAGCGGTCACGCCTGAACTCGAGACTGAGCCTGCTGTAGAAACCACAGCAGCCGAACCGAGCCAAGTGGAAACAACTACGGCTGAGTCGTCCGAGCGACAAGCACAAAGCAACAGTGTTTCAGCTTTGCTTGAGCGAATGAAAGCAGAAGGACAATGGGACGGTGTTCCTGAAGAAGCCGAATTTGAAACAGAAACACAAGGAATACAAGAGACTCCAGCTAGTCCTGAGCCGACTCCAGCACCTGTCGTGGACGAAACACCCGACGATGTCCAGAGCTATATGTCTCAATTGCTTTCTCGCATGCGAGATCCTAGCGACGCTGCAAAACAATCATCCACTGAAGCTGCGACTCCGGTCCAGCAACCGCAAGTTACAGAAGCAACGGCTGTCAACACAAAGCCAGCCAAAACTAAATTGCTCAAACCAGAAGAGTATGTTCCCAAGACCAAGGCTAAACGACTTGACTCACTGCAAGACATGCGAGCCTTGGCCAACACCCAAACTCGAACTGCCATCGACCGCTCGCAGGCCAAACGCGAAGCAGCGTTTTCAGACCATTTTTACTTGGCCATCGCCGTCACAAGCGTTGTTGTGGCAGTCCTTGCCTTTACGTTAAATCTATTTGGCGACATGACATTTGCTGTTGCAATGATTGCCATGCTTACCGGTGCATTCTTTTGCTGCAAAACTTATTTCACTGACCTGATCGGATCGAAGCAAGATAAGCAGCCAGTGGAAACGACTCAAGAACCACACGAAGCATTGGCCGAGTAGTCACCGCTTAAATTCTTGGAACCTTCTGAACGATGGATGGCCCACCTTCAACAGCGGACCAAACTGTTTCAACGGTTTCAAACGGCAAGTTGATTTAATTGCTCTTTGATCGAACCAAACGTAGTGGACGAGGTAACGCATCCTGAACCTCCTCAAGGATTCGCAGCCTCATCCACTACGCAAAACAAACTTCTCAGTAACGCTTTGTCGACGTATCCGGTTAACGCTCTAACGGGTCAGTTCGCTCTAACGGATCAGTTGATTTTCACGCCATTCAAGAGCTCCCTGATCGCCCCATCGATCGGCACGGATTTCCCGTTATCCCGATCGATCAAGATAAAATGAAAGGTGCCCTTCACCGCTGGCGATCCCGGGCCAACTTGGAGCTGCTGGTGTACTTCTCCGCTGGCACTACCAAGCATATCGAGCGATGTTTTGATCGTCACTTGGCTTCCTTCAAACACGGGTTTGCGAAACCGCAACCGCAAATCCATGATAATGAAACCAAGATTCTGCTGTTTGAGTAATTGGATCAACCCAATATCTTCCGCGTACCGCCAGCGTGCTTCCTCAAACAATTCTAAGTAGCGACTGTTATTGACGTGCCCAAAGGCGTCCGTGTGAAACGTCCGAATTGTGATATCTGTAGCGTGGATCATCATTAAAGTTTAGCGACTTCCTACCAAGCCGCCCATCGGTGGTAATGTTTGATCTTACTCTCACTTGATTATCACACCGCTTGTGGTAGCGTTATTGGCTGGCAGGTCTCCTTTGTTCCAATGCGAAAACTGCTGAGCTTTATTTCCAACGTTGGAGCTCAACAGCAGCCACCATTTTTAACGTTTTTGAAAATTGCCCAACTCGCATGTCCGCAAACAACACTTCCAAACCACAACCACGACTCAGCTTAATACGATTATTCCGCAATCGCTTCATTGCTGGCTTGTTTGTGGTCTTGCCGATTTATATTACCTACGCGTTGCTGAAGTGGCTCTACGACCTGCTCTATTCCAACGCACTGCAGCCAATCACCTACGGCCTGCGAAAGCTGTGGGGTCTCGAAGACATTGACGCTGACCCCAGTATTTATCTAACGCTGTTGTTGTCAGCAAGCGCACTATTACTAGTCATCGCCGTGATCTACATCGCCGGGATGTTTTTTCGGTCGCGTTTACACCAGTTCGTCAACGGAGTCCTGCTTAACGTGCCAGGGGTCAAAACAATCTACTCGGTCGTCAACAAAGTGTTCGACGCCATCTCAAACTCCCAACAAGATGTCAATCAATTCAAACGAGTCGTCTTGGTCCCGTTCCCTCATCCCGGCATGAAGGCCCCAGCGTTTGTGACCAGCGAATGTACTGACACGTCGACCGGTCAAACAATTTTATGCGTCTACGTCCCGACCACTCCCGTCCCAACTTCGGGGTACATGCTACTGATCCCTCAAGCCGAAGTCGTCGACCTGAACTGGGATTTAGAAGACACCTTGCAAGCGATCGTTTCGGGTGGGATCACGGTCCCGAAAGACGTTTCTTACATCGCACCAATTGAACAATAAAAGCCAAACCATGCAGCCGACTCGCGAATTCAACTTTGATGGTTTGATTGGACCAACGCACAACTTTGCTGGGTTGTCTTATGGCAACATCGCTTCCACCAAGCACCGGAAACAGTCCTCTTCGCCGCAGCAAGCTGCCTTGCAAGGTTTAGCGAAGATGAAAACTCTGGCCGACCAAGGAATTGGCCAAGCGATCTTACCTCCGCTGCGGCGGCCGAGGTTTGAATTTTTACGCGAACTTGGCTATCAAGGCACCAACGAGCAACTGCTTGCGCACCTTCAGTCCATCGACCCGATTTTACTGGCGACGTGCTTCTCCGCCTCCAGCATGTGGACCGCCAACGCGGCGACCGTTAGTCCCTCCAGCGACTGTAGCGACGGCCGCCTGCACTTAACGACCGCCAATCTGTCCAGCACTTTGCATCGTTCGATCGAACACCCGTCGACCAGTCGACTACTACAATTCATCTTCAAAGATTCGCAACATTTTGCGGTCCACCCTGCCCTGTCCTCGCAAGCGGGACTTCGCGACGAAGGGGCCGCCAATCACACTCGACTGTGCCCGCTAGGTTTTCAAAACTCGACCGGCGGCTTGGAGATTTTCGTCTATGGCGCAAACCCACTGGACCAAAATTCAACCGCCCCAAAAACATTTCCCGCTCGACAAACCAAGCTTGCCAGCGAGTCGATTGCTCGCCTGCACCAGCTGAACGCCGACGATACGTTTTTCTTACAACAACACCCGACCGCGATCGATGCAGGTGTTTTCCACAACGATGTCATCTCCGTCGGCAACCAAAATGTACTGCTGTGCCAAGAGTTCTCGTTTGTCGACCAAACGAATCAACTGCAAAAAATCCGCGACCGATTTCAAACCAAGTTTCAACAACCGTTACACGTCATTGAATTCAGTGCTGCTGAATTACCGCTATCCTCCGTTGTTTCCAGTTACTTTTTCAACAGCCAACTTGTGACTCGACCCGACGGCAAGATGACGATCGTTTCCCCCGTGGAGTGCCAAGAAACAAAGTCCGCTCAGCAGTGCATCGATCGATTGATTCAAGAAGACAACCCGGTGGACCAAGTTCAATTCATGGATTTGCGGCAGAGCATGAACAACGGCGGTGGGCCGGCATGCTTACGGCTACGAGTCGCATTAACCGAGGCAGAAATTGGCGCGGTGCATCCAGGAATTATATTTACTGATAAATTGTACGACCAACTTGTGGACTGGGTGAAACGTCACTATCGAGATCGCTTATCCAGCACCGATTTATGCGATCCTAAATTGGCAGAAGAAGTCGAGCGAGCGTTGGTAGAGCTGGCAAAAATTATCGATTCGCCGGAAGAAGTTTTGTTAGACGTGTAGACATCACTCGCTGAAGCAACAAGAATCAAGGACATTCCAATACGATTCCTCTGTCTCTCTTCAACAAAAACATGAATTCATCCAATTCGAAACGCTATTGGTTAGCCAACCTCAAAGTCGTTTCCATCTTAATGTCGATTTGGTTCATCGTGGCTTACGGTGCCAGTATCTTTGGAATTGAATGGTTGAATCAATTCAAAATCGGCCAACTCGGACTTGGATTCTGGATGGCTCAGCAAGGTTCGATCTACGTGTTCGCAGTGCTAGTTTTCGTTTACGCGATTTGGATGGACTTGCTCGACCGTAAATTTAACCAGGGAGAGCAACAGTGAATCTCCTGAATTCTTCGATCGTATTTGCTGCCGCATCCGCTACTGAAATTTGGACGTGGTCGTTTGTTGGAATCACGTTTGCATTGTACTTGTATATCGGCTGGCGCAGCCGAGTTAAAGATTCGGCCGAATTCTATGTGGCTGGACAAGGCGTACCTGCGATCGCCAACGGTGCGGCAACAGCTGCCGACTGGATGAGTGCGGCGTCGTTTATTGGGATGGCCGGATTGATTAGCTTTTCCGGATCCGATGGCTCGGTCTATCTGATGGGCTGGACCGGCGGATACGTGCTATTGGCATTGCTACTGGCGCCCTATCTACGAAAGTTTGGTCACTACACCGTGCCCGATTTTATCGGAGCCCGATACTATAGCGAAACCGCACGAGTCGTCGCTGCGATCTGCGCGATCTTTGTTTCAATCACTTACGTCGCCGGCCAAATGAAAGGCGTCGGTGTCGTGTTCTCGCGATTCCTAGAACTGGATCTGACTTACGGTGTCATCATTGGCATGTTTATCGTCGGTTTTTTCGCAGTCGTCGGCGGCATGAAAGGAATCACGTGGACCCAGGTCGCCCAGTACTTTGTGTTGATCTTGGCATTCTTAATTCCTAGCGTCGCAATTTCAAACCTGCTGACGGGATCACCGATTCCACAACTGGGCTTTGTCACCAGCGACATTGCCGAAAGACTTAATGACTCGCTGTTAGCGTTGGGCGAAGAAGAATACACAAAACCGTTCACTAAGTTTTCACAATTGAATGTGTTTTGCATTGCGGCTGCATTGATGTTTGGCACTGCCGGACTGCCGCACGTGATCGTTCGGTTCTACACCGTCAAAGATGTTCGCGCAGCTCGCTACAGCGCTGTCTGGGCGATTTTGTTTATCGCGATCTTGTACACCAGCGCTCCAGCGTTAGGCATGTTCGCTCGTTATAACCTGATCCAAAACTTAAACGGGGCAAAAATCGAAAGCGCCCAAGTCACCGTTGCCGGCGAAAAGCAAACGTTTCCTTATCCGGCTCAAAAAGAAACCGCCGAAGCATTCATCGCCAACGCGAAAGCATCCGATCCCAAAGTGGTCTACTCGCTCGTATCACCCAAAGGTGACGAACTCGACTGGGCCACCCGCTGGCAGAACACGGGCTTGCTAGTCATGGACGATTGGGACGGCGATGGAGCGATCAGTCTTCAAATCCGTGACGTGCCAGGGCAAAAGAAAAAGGGATCCGAAGTCGCCAAAATCGACAAAGACATTATCGTGCTCTCCACACCAGAAGTCGCTCAACTGCCGCCTTGGGTGATCGCCTTGGTTGCCGCTGGCGGTCTAGCCGCGGCACTATCAACCGCAGCAGGCTTGTTGCTGGTGATCAGTTCATCGCTCGCTCATGACTTATTCGTGCGTTACGTAACCCCCAACGCGTCGGAATCACAAAAGGTTTTAATTGGCCGAATTGCGATTATTTTTGGCGTCGCGGTTGCGGGTTACTTCGGCATCAACCCACCTGGTTTTGTCGGCGAGGTCGTGGCGTTTGCTTTTGGACTGGCCGCAGCAAGTTTCTTCCCAGTGATCTTCCTTGGGATCTTTTACAAACGCACCAATCGCATCGGTGCTACCCTCGGCATGATTACCGGTCTTGTATTTACGATGACCTACATCGTGTTGTGTACCTCCAATAAACTGTTTCCGTTTATGTACGACGATCCTAAAACTGCAGCCCCGCTACTTACCGAAGCCAACTATCTGTTTGCCGGTTGGTTTGGAGAGCAAGGGATCCGGCCGCAAGGAATCGGTACGATCGGGATGATTCTGAACTTTATCGTGACCTTGACCGTATCATCGGTGACCGCTCCACCGCCGCAAGAAGTTTTGGATCTCGTCGAGAGCGTACGGGTTCCAACGGGCGCCGGAGCAGCATCGGACCACTAATTTTTAATCCTGCAAACTTCCCAATCCCTCAAACGACGAATTTGATACTTTGATTACTAAAATCACCGGCAAGCTGCTAACGCTTTCTGAAACGACCTGCACGCTATTAAACGAGCCGTTTGAATACGAGATTTTCATTACGGACTTTACTCGCCGCGCCCTTCAGTTAAAGGTCGACGAAGTAGTGACGTTGCACACGATTCACTACATCGATGGCAACCCGCAAAAAGGTGGCCGCATGACACCGCGTTTGGTTGGTTTTGACACGGCGATCGAACGACAGTTCTTTGAAGTGTTCTGTTCGGTGCCTGGACTTGGAGTTAAAAAAGCTCTCCGTGCCCTAGTACGACCGGTTCGCGACATCGCTCACTCGATCGAACAACAAGACATCAAAGCATTGACCACGATGCCTGGGATTGGTGCCGCGATGGCCGAAAAAGTTGTTGCTCAACTGCGACGCAAAATGGCTAAGTTCGCGCTCTTGGTACAGCAAGATCCCGGTGAACAAAGTTCGAAGTCGGCAGAACACAACATCGCGGACGAAACCTATCAGATTTTGGTTTCGCTGGGGCATGCGGAAGCCGAAGCACGTCGCCTGCTGGAACAACCGTTGGCCGGAAAGAAAAAGTTCAAGTCGGTCGAGGATCTTTTGCAAGCAGTTTACGAAACCAATCAGTAAATGGCTTTCGTTTTTTTCGCGTGTTTCGCGGTTGTCAACCTTACGACTAACCTGCACTGACACCAATAAAAAAAGCTCCGCGAATAATACGCGGAGCTTTTTTTCGGTTTTGAAATCCAGTTGGCCGGGAAACCAACGGAACATCTTAGAAAATATCGGTGATGAACTGGTGCCCTGAATGATAACGACGAGCAGTCGGGTAGTAGTTGTACCATTTTTTGTTGTAAACCGGGATTCGCATCTCAGCCGGATAGCGATGATACAAATCGTTTCCACTTCGGTAGTAACTGCTGTTACGATAGTTTTGTGGGTAGGTCACATACGGGTAATGGTAGAAGCGATCTAGATTGGTTGGCCCTTGCTGGCCCCAAGTAGCACCGAATGCTTGTGCATTAACGGTTGATACCTGATTTACAGCAGCGAAGGCAACACAGCATACAGCGATCATAAAAAGACGACGAATCATGGAGTCTTTCCTCCTCGGCAGCATCTGCCACCGAATTCAAAATGGGTCATTGAGCCTTAAAAACAAACCGAAGCCCCTGTCGTCAATCGCAGCCTAACATGACTGCTGATTCAAGCTCGCCTGCAATGCGGGCAGCAATCGGATTCGGAATCCACGGCACTCGCGGGTTTGGTGCCGTAGAAGGTCTAATTCGGCAATAGCGACATTCAGCATTAACGGATTGTTCAACATTATCGTTACGAACGGACCTTCGGCCACCACACCTACACGTGACCC
>CAZORR010000007.1:11745-33195 GCA_964582115.1 uncultured Pirellulaceae bacterium | reverse complement strand
TTGGTGCAATCATCTACATCATCAATCATGCTATTACGCCAAAACCAAGTGCCGCCGTTGAAGACTCCTGACACAAAATCAATCCCCGAATCAAGCGGCAAACTCGCGAACAACAAACCAATATTATTAACATGAACACCTCAACCGACGTCTTAACTTCACGGACAAACGTTGCGATCTGCGGACGCGATTTCCAATGCTCGCGACCGCACCGATTTGGGCTGACTATTCATGGCCCCACAGACACCAGCATTGCCGCTACCGGCGACTACCTGCATAACCACCTGCTAGCCGAACCAAACCGCGACACGTTCTTACAACTGGTCGAAGACGAACGATTGGTGATTTGCAAAAACGTGTCGACCAACGATCCAACCTACCGGCGAGTTCGTGGTAAATCCAGCGGGCAAAAACTAAGCCAAGCCGAATACTATCACCACGATGGCTGTAGCTGCCCAACCAAACCTCGACTGGTTGAAATCCGTTTGCCACAGCAATCCATCGGTCGCGAAATCGCAACCGCGATCGCTCCGTTTGCTGACGTGGTTGCCGCGATGTTAACCGCACTTCCAAAGCATCTTAAAAGCAATCCGAACCTAGACGAATCGATTCAACAAGCGCTAATTGATTTTGCCCGTCCAAAAACAAACTGGCCTGATGCGGCGTCGTGGGACAAAATTCAAGGCCGAATTACTCGCTTGATCCGTAAAGAGTTTGATGCCGAAGCATGTCGAGCGTTCTTTCGCCAAGTTGATTCGTTGGCCGATGCCTACGTGCTTCCCTGGGAAATGGGAGAAAGCCGTTTAATGCTCAACAACCATGCCGACCTATCTATCACCATGCAACACCGTCGCGCGATGCAACGAGCCAAAGTCGAAAACGAACAAAACGGTAGCCTTGTCAAACGCTGGACCAACGAAGAGTACCTAGCAAAAACCTAGTGGTCCGTCCGGTTTGAGTCGGGTTATTACGGCTTTAGCCTCAAGGTGACGATAGTTGCCTCTGGCGCCAGACGCGCTGTCGCCACCTTTTTCCTACCGATTGCCCAATTCCTAAAGTCCCGCCAGTTCTTCTGGGCTGCACTACTTGAGGTTCTACGGTCTTGGCGATACGTTTTATCGTTCATCGTCCACAAGATTCGTGGACTAATCAGGCTTTTTTCATTGGGCCATTTAACGAATCATCCATTTTCAAAAGCTGGGCAGCAACGCACCAGAAACAATATGCTTGACCTATTTGACAAAATTAACGAATCCGTCGCCTGCATTCGCCAACAGTGGAAAGGAACCGCCAAGGCCGGGATTATCCTCGGCACCGGCCTGGGACCGCTGGTAGAAAAAATTAAAGTCGAAGCTTCGATCGACTATGAGGACATTCCTCATTTTCCGAAATCAACCGCGCTCTCGCACAAAGGCCGCTTGGTCTGTGGAACGCTCAACGGACTTCCCGTTGTTGTAATGGAAGGCCGGCTGCACATGTACGAAGGCTATCCACTGAAAGAAATCACGCTGCCCATCCGAGTCATGAAAGCACTCGGCGCGGACTTGCTAGTTTGCTCCAACGCGGTCGGCGGATTGAATCCGTATTATCGCAAAGGCGATATCATGGTCATCGACGACCAAATTAACTTGATGGGCGATAACCCACTAATCGGCATCAACGACGATCGCCTCGGCCCTCGTTTCCCAGACATGTGCGAACCTTACTCGTTCGAATTAATTGACCGCGCCTTGCGAATCGCCCGAGCCAATGACGTGGTCGCCCACAAAGGTGTCTTGGTTGCAGTGGCAGGGCCGAACTTGGAAACGCGAGCCGAATATCGATTCCTGCGGACCATTGGAGCCGACGTTGTAGGTATGTCGACGATTCCAGAAGTGATTGTTGCCGTTCACGCTGGTATGCGAGTAGTTGGATTTTCTGTAGTCACGGACCTATGCTTCCCTGACGCCTTGGAGCCTGCCGATGTAAACGAGATCGTGCGCGTGGCCAACGAAACCGAGCCGAAGTTATCTGCGTTGGTCATGGGTGTATTGGCTGAAGAGAAGTGATTTAAGCAGGTTATCGGTTACTGATGGGAATCAGCGACACATCGGATAAACGAAGAGATTTTCAAATGGATTTCAAACTAACTTCAATGACGATCAATTGGCTAACCAATATTGGCGCAACGATGTTGCTTTGCGCCTGTCTACTGAATTGTGGTTGCCAGTCGGAGCCTGCGGATGATGCTTCAAATGATTCGACGCGCAGCCAATCTGTGGCGAGTGGCAAAACGTCTGCGGGTAAAAATCCGGCTTCCCCACCCGAAGCAATCAAGCCCAAACCTCCTGTGTCGGATGTAAACGATCCGCAGTTTCACCCAGCCATCAAAGCCGCAGCGGAACAATATTTGCAATTTGCAATGGTTAACACCACTGGCTCCGACGCCTCTGTGTCTACCGATAGCGATACCGAGAGTTTTATCTTGGAAGATCCTGCGGCGAAGATGAGCCAAGCTGAAGCCAACTCCGACTCCGGTCACGGTCACGGTCAAAAACTCTACTTCTTGTTCGCTAAGGACATTGGCCACTACGTTAACCCAGACGGCACCGCCTCTCCTGTCGGTCAAGCACTTGTGATGGAATCATGGACAGCGGTCCCTGGAAATCCGGACGCAAGGAACTTGCGCAGCCACGCCTCCGGAAATCGTGTGAACCCACGTGTCACGGTTAATGGTGAAACGGTCAAGCTCGGCCAGCGACGCGATTTATTTGTGATGCTGAAACAGGATTCGAAGGCAGACGCAAACGATGAAGGCTGGGTATACGGCGTGGTCGATCCCCAATCTCACGTGGTAAAATCCGCCGGAGCGGTCGCTTCGTGCATCGTTTGCCACGAAGAGAAGCAAGACAGATTGTTTCGCGATGGGATTATTGACTGGAATGCTCAGGCACAAAAATTAATGGAGCCCGAAAGTGTTCCTACGGAAGAATCAGGAACCACTGATTCGGAAGCCGACGAATGAACCTTCCACCTGAACTGACCACTCAAATTGAAACCGCAACCCAATTCGTGCAAAGCCGATGGGACCGTACACCTCGATTCGGTGTCATCTTGGGAACAGGAGCTGGAAAGTTGGCCGAAGCGATTCAGGCGGAAGAAAAGATTTCCTACAATGACGTCCCCCACTTTCCCGCCAGCACCGCCATCGGTCACAAAGGACAGTTTGTTTGTGGCAAGTTAGCCGGTGCTCACGTGATCGCCATGCAAGGCAGATTTCATTTGTACGAAGGCTACTCAGTCGACCAAGCCACGTTGCCAGTGCATCTGATGCACGCGCTGGGGGTCGAGGTTTTGTTTGTGAGTAACGCATCAGGCGGAGTCAATCCAAGCTACCGTAGCGGCCAAATCATGCTGATCGAAAGTCACATCGACCTAATGTTTCGCTCAACGGTCGCGATGGCACCACCGACCGAAAGCAACCGACCGTTATTGCTGAGCGATTGTTACGATCGTGACTTGATCGCTGGAGCACGAGAAACCGCGATGAACCATCGGTTTGCAGTTCAGCAAGGCATGTACGCAGCGATGTTGGGGCCAAATTACGAAACGCGCGCTGAGTACCGGATGTTACGCGCGATTGGTGGGGATGTTGCTGGTATGTCGACGGTTCCTGAAGTTACCGTGGCCAGCAAGTACGGAATGCGGGTACTAGGGATTTCGATCGTCAGCAACGTCGCCAACCCGGACGACTTGGCCGAAACTTCCGGCCAAGAAGTCATCGACGCGGCTTCAACCGCAGCGCCTCAGCTCAAGGCGATCGTCACCGACGCCATCGATCGGATCTGTCAGAACTAAAACGCCGTTTGTTCGTAGCGCCATTTAAAGCCGAGCTTTCGCCTAAAGGCGATACTACGAACAAAGTCGTTACGGCGCCAGCATTTTCTCCAGCGATTCGATATCAACCAAACTTGTCAATGTTGCGTCAAGTTGTTGATCGGACATTTTTGGATCGGATGAATAAATCGTGATTCGTGAACGTCCTACCATAACTTCTAGTTGATGATTGCTTCGATAGGCAATCGGATACTTGTCACGAAACATGCCGTACTTTTGTTGGCCGACTTTGTCGCTGATCAAGTAGATGTAACAAATAGCCGCCGACTGATTCTGGTCGGGGCGCTTGTAGGTTGCACTGGCCGTACCCGACGAGTAAGAAAACGATCCGTAACTTTTACTGACATCCGCGATCGCTTCGGTGTCTCCTTTTTCACGGAAGAACTTCAATATGATCGGTTTGAGTTTCGTTTCTTCGGGTTTGTGCTTTCGTTGCAACGCAGACAATCGGCGTGCAAACGGTTTCACTTTGTCGTCGCGCTCATCACGGATATCTTCCAGCATCACGTTGGTCGCCTCAACAGTTTTTGCAACATTTTTAATGGCGTCGGCGTTAGTCAAATTAGCATTTTCACGGAGTGCCTGTAATCTGGCTTCTAAGGCTGCAATCTCTTTGAGCCGTTTCGTATCCGCTGTCTTCGGGTCTTGTTCCAACCACCGCAAAATACTGCGTATCGACGAGGTGCGATTCGAGTAATCTTGGTAGATAGCAGCGCGCTCCGCAGCCAACGGCTGAAATTCCTCATCATGAGCCTTGAAGCACGCCGTCAGCAGTGGCTTGTCGTCTTGCTGAGCAAAACCGGTTAAACCAAAAACACACACGACTACAGCAAACGTGATGAAGGTTTGTTTGTTCTTTAATTGCATTGGATTCCCATCCGAACTAAAAATTGGCTTGAAACGACCCAAACAAAAACGGCCATATTCTTTCTCAGTGGCCGACAATTGTATGAAAAACAACCAAACTGTACATCCTTTGGTCTCAGGGGTTCTCGCCCAAGAAAGCTGTAATCCTTGAAAACGACTGGCTCGCTGAATTGTCCATAGCTTCGATAAGTCAAAAAATACCGAGTAATATGCCGATTTCGGTAGCAAGATTGATTCTTTGTTGACGTGATACCGACTAAAGATACAATCCGATGAACTTTCGATAATTTAAATTGGACGGCATCGCAATGCCACCTAAAAGGAAACATAGGAAAAGAAATGGCTGCTGAATTTTCTACTGCCAGCTTTAAAGCTGACGTTTTGGAATCCGACAAACCAGTTTTGGTTGACTTCTGGTCACATGGCTGCCCACCTTGCAAACGCTTGGCACCAGTAATTGATGAATTGGCTTCTGAAAACGAAGGCAAATCCGTTGTTGGCAAATGCAACGTTGGCGACAACATGGAACTGGCAGCCGAATACGGTATCACTGCGGTTCCGACTATCTTGCTGTTCAAAGGTGGCGAGATCGTTGAGCGCCTGCAAGGCTACCAAGACAAATCCAAACTGCAAGAAATCATCGATGGAGCTGGGTGCTGCGGCGGTTCAACTGTCGAAATCAACACACCTTCGCCCGACAACGGCGGCGGCTGCTGAGGCTAACTTGTAAAAGCGTTGGTCAACGCTAAAGAAGATTTTAAAACTCTGCTGGTCCTTGCTGAAATGGCTTGGATGGGCAGAGTTTTTTTCGTTGGTACTTTCGGAGATTCACAGGTCACGAGTTGCCTCTGGCCTTGTATTACGTAAAGGCAGTACTACGAAGCCTCGGTACGATTGCCTTTGTCCTGATAACATATTCTACACTGCCTAACTGGCGGCAATTGAATCATTTACCGGATTTACCTTCCGTTTAACCGCCTCACCAACAGACGCCGAATTTGCCTCGGACATGAACGCACCATGCAAGCGGTCCCAATCCATCACGAGCGATCCGCCCTCTTCGACATGCGAATCCGCCCAGTTCATCAACAATTCAAAACACGCGTGATCGATGTAGTCCACGTGCTCCAAGCAAACATGCAACTCTGCATCACCTGGCAGTTGATCCAAGTACTCAGCCAAAATTGGCAGCCTCAAAAACGTCGCCGCTCCACGTAGCTTTAACTCATAGCGGTGCCTGGCTTCGTCGGACTCCAGTTCAACTTCCAAGTGACTAAAGCGATGGAGCAACTTCGCGGCCGACAAAGCAACACCGACCATCACGCCAATCAACAAGTCAACGGACACGATAATCCCAAGCGTAATCAAATAGATCGCAGCTTCGGACCTTGCGACCTTTAGCAATCCCATTAACTGCTTCGGATTCAACAGTTTAAAACCAGTATAAACCAACAAAGCACCCAGAGCCGATTTGGGAATGTAAGTCAACAACTGTGGCAAAAAACAAACGAACAACAGCAACCAAGCACCATGAATGATCGTTGACTTTCGAGTACGAGCCCCAGCGTGGACGTTGGCCGAACTACGGACAATTACTCCGGTCATCGGCAACGCTCCCACAAAACCACACAGCATATTGCCGACCCCTTGTGAGACCAATTCTTGATCGTAGTCAGTTTTGACGCCGATATCGCGAGACATATCATCGATCGCCGCAGCGGTTAGTAGAGTCGCTGCACTTCCGACCAACGCGATCACAAACGCCGACACCCAGATGTTGGGTTCGACAATCAATTCAAACCAAGTTACCGTTGGAAATGAAACTTCGCTGAACATATTGTCTGGAACAGATAATTGGATCACATCAAAACCAGCCACCACTGACAATAGCGTGGCGGCTAGAATTCCAACCAAAGCGCCCGGAATGAAACTGATTGACTTAGGAGCAAACTTGGTCCAAGCCATAATCGTACCGATCGTCACGATGCCAATGATAGCCGCTAAGTGATGGTTAGCGTCACCAGAAAAACACTTGGCAATCGCAGTCGGGATGGTCGCGAGATACTGTAGTCCTTTTCGAGCAGGAACATCGCCCCACATCGCGGTGTGATCCAGCATGACATGAAACTGGCTGATCAAAATCAACGCGCCAATTCCAGAGAGCATCCCTTTGATCACGGCCGGCGACACCGCTCGAAACCAACGCCCAAGCTTCATCTTTCCGGCAACCAATTGCATGATCCCGCCCAACACCACCGCACAGCCTAAAGCCGCCATCGCGTATCCCATTGCCGACTCCTGTGCTCCGGCAACCCCTTCACCAAGCTGAGCCAAGTACTTGTCTCGGTTGGTAAAGATGATGTCAGCAACGATCACAAATAGACCTGCTGCTGGACCGCTCACTTGCAATGGAGAACCAGAGATCAGCCCCACCACCAAACCGCCAATGATTCCAGTGATCAACGCTCGAGCTGGATTAACCCCTACGGCAACGGCGATTCCGATACACAGCGGCAACGCCACCAAGAAAACCACAATCGAAGATAACAAATCATTTTTTAAATACGCCATCGGGCCCGTAGGCTCGGCTAACATTTGATTTTCCTGTGCACTCTTGGCCATCGACCCATTTCCTTTTACTTCATCAGATGACAGCGATTGAAAATACCGGAGTCATGCAAATTCAACTTAGTTAAATCCTGTCTATTACTTATAGGTCATTCCCCGCATGAAGGAAAAGTCGCTATTTATCTAACAAACTGTCGAAAATATTGACAGGTCGATAAATCTAGCGTAGGCTCACGGCATGGAATGGCTCAACTATCACCATCTGTTTTACTTTTGGAACGTCGCCAAAGAGGGGACTGTCTCTGCGGCCGCGGAGCAACTTCACGTGGCACGAACGACCGTTACGGCTCAAGTTCGCGAGCTTGAAAAAGCGGCCGGAACAAAGTTGTTTGAGAAAAAGGGTCGCTACCTAGAACTCACTGAGTTCGGACAACAGGTATACCGTTACGCCGAAGAGATCTTTACGATCGGGCGTGAACTCAAAGACTTCATGAAAACGGGCAAGCTCGGCAAGGTAAAGAAATTCGTCGTGGGAATGCCTGACGTCGTCCCAAAACTGGTGGCCTTCGAACTGCTCAAGCCTGCCATCCACCACCCCGACGGATTCCAGATCGTTTGCCATGAAGGCAAGCTACCAGAACTGGTAGCAGATCTGGCACTGCACCGCTTGGACCTAATCATCTCTGACGCCCCTGCTCCGCCGACAGTCGACGTCCGCGCCTATAGCCATCGTCTGGGCGAATGTGGACTGTCGTTTTTAGCGGTACCTGAACTCGCTCGAAAACATCGCCGCAAATTTCCCTCGTCCTTAAACGGGGCACCCGTGTGTTTGCCAACCGATCATACTGCGGTGCGTCGCTCATTGAATCACTGGCTAGACGACAATGACATCCATCCGCAGATCGTTGCCGAGTTTGAAGACAGCGCGTTGTTGAAAGTCTTTGGTCAGTCGGGACTGGGCATCGTCCCAATTCCAACCGCGATCGAAAAAGAAGTCATCGCTCAGTACGGCATGCAATTGGTCGGTCGACTCGAAGACGTCGTCGATCGTTTCTATGCGATCTCCGTTGAAAAACGAGTTCACCATCCAGCAGTTCTAGCGATTGTTCAACAAGCCCGCAGTAAGATTTTTGAAAAGAACGTTTGAGCTAACCTTGCTCTGCCATCGCTTGTTTCAGTCCCGCTCGATAATCAGGGTAATCAAACTCGACCTGAAATTGCTCGACCAACTTCTTATTTGAAATTCGCTTACTGCTACCGCTACGACCAACCTTTGTATCGACCGCCGTTTCGGCCCACGGAATTTGCTCGGCCCCTAAGCACTCGGCGATATACGAATAGTAATCACGACGCAAAACAGGATTCCCATCGCTCACTAAATAGGTCTCGCCCAATGGATCAGTCTGGGCGATCCGATCGATGATCTTCGCTCCATCATCGACGTGAACCAAATTTAAGAAACCAGCTGATGAGAGTTTTTTCCATTCGCCTGATTCTATCCGCTGCCTTGTTGGCACTCGGTCAGGTCCGTAGATTCCTGCGAACCGTAACACGGTCGACTGACTGGCCAAATCCGATTCGCGAATTAATTGCTCCGCTTTCAAACAAGCCACACCCCCGGGTCGTAGCGGTTGGGTCGTAGACGCTTCGTCCACCCACGCCCCATCAAAATCCCCGTAGACTCCCGTTGACGACACATAAACTAAGTGTCTTGGTCGAGACCGCAAGTTTGCCAACACGTTCTTTAGGCCGTCAACGTATACCATTTCGATATCAGAATACATTGATCGATCCATTCCAACAGCGACCAGCACAATGTCTGCTTCCGGCAACGCATTGAGCGTATCTGGCTGAGTCACATCCCCAACAATGCCGGTCATTCCCTGCTCAGCAAACCAGGCTAACCGTTCGGGGCTTCGCGTTAGCGCATTCACAGAATGGCCGCTCTGTTGCCATCGCTCCGCAACCCTAAATCCCAAATATCCACATCCAATTATTAAGCAAACCACCACGAAACCCTAAAACATACCGAAAAAAAAGACTTTAACGCCCGCAAACAGGCCTCAATCGTATCACCGGCACCGAACAACGACATTTTTACGATCGTAAATTCTTAGAATCCCGCCCAGCTTAATTCTGAGTGGTACAATATCTGAGGAACTTTGGCCATCGCTCAGCCTTTGGCGAAACGTTTGATAAAAAATGCCGTTAAAAGACCTGACCTAAATGGCGATCACCTATTCTACCCATTTCAAGAGCTGAGATGAACTACTTGCTTCGCACCACTTTATTTTCTGTCGCTTTGGCGTCTCTTTTGCTTTCGACGCCTATATATGCTCAACAAGACATAGAAGAGAGCTCACAGGAAGACACCCAGACTCAAGAAATCGAGACCAGCGAACCGGATCAAGAGCTACCGGAAATCTTAATCGATATCCCATTGGACCTTGAGAACACCGAGGCCGACACCGACACATTCTTGTTTGACGGTGGGGTACCGGAATCACTGGACCATCTACGGTCCATGGAGGAGCGGTTTCAGAAACTAACCGACCGCTTGATACCAGCGACAGTCAACATCCAGATGGGTGCCTCACAAGGGTCTGGTGTGGTCGTGACGGATGACGGGTACATTTTGACTGCGGCCCACGTCATCGGAAAACCTAACCGGAAAGCTAGAATCGTGTTCCCCGATGGAAGACGTTTTCAAGCGGAGACACTAGGAACCAACAGCGGCGTGATTGATTCTGGCATGTTGAAAATCATCAACCCAGACAACGAGTCCTTCCCTTATGTTCAACTGGGCCTCGCCGAGTCGCTAGAATTAGGCCAGTGGGTAATGGCCATTGGTCACCCTGGAGGCATCGACAAAGATCGTGGACTGGTCACTCGAATTGGACGAATCGTCAGTAAAAATGATCGTGTCATCCGCACCGACTGCACCCTGGTCGGCGGCGATTCTGGCGGCCCTTTATTCGATATGAACGGGCAATTGATTGGCATTCATAGCCGTATCGGGCGCAGACTTTCAGACAATTACCATGTCCCTGTCGACCAGTACTCTGACAACTGGGACAAACTTTCTCAAGGTTTGATTTTGAATGGTAGACCGTCACTAGGCTTTGATGTTGTAGGCAACTCCAACGTCGTCAAAAGCATCAAAGAAAAAACGGCAGCAGAAAAAGCTGGACTTAAAGTTGGCGATACGATTATCAAAATCGAAGACAAAGATGTCGCAAACAAAAAACAAATGACCACCGTCATTTCTGAACTGAAACTACTACCCAACCAAAAAATCGACATCCACATCAAACGAAAAGATGAAGAGCAAGTCCTGAACTTCGTCGTCGGACAACGCTAGTCCGTACGTACTGAATTTTTGTTTTAGTAAGTTTCGATAACCAAAGCTGCTTGCAAACATTACTTTCCGCTGTTTTGCCTTGCCAGCCCCCCATTTAACAGTTGACCAATTATGAAAACGATCACACGAAACATTTTGCTCGCACTGACATTCGTACTGACCACCAACTCTCAAGTAATGGTTGCTCAGACAGACACCGCGGAACCAAAAACGAAAAAAACAAAAGCGGACGATAGCGACAAAGAAGAAAAGGCGAAACCCACCAAGAAGCCTAATTTCTCGCGTCTTTCACCTGACTTCGTTTCTGTGTTCAAATCGGTTTCGAAATCGATGGAAGCATCGACTGTGACCGTGATGTCTAAAGGCAAACAGGTTACGCTAGGAATCATCATCGACGCTGACGGTTTGATTTTAACCAAAGCCAGCGAACTAAAACGAGACTTAGTTTGTCAAATTGGCGACGAAACATTCGAAGCGGAGGTCATTGGCATTCACGGCAAGACCGACCTTGCACTTCTCAAAATCAACGCTGATGAATTGAACCCAATTCAATGGGCTAAACAAACAACCCATGAAGTCGGCAACTGGGTCATGTCACCTAAAGCTCAAAAAGGCGACTGCGCAATCGGTGTGATCAGCACCAAAACCCTTCGCCAGATCAAGCGTTCACGACCTTTCGTTGGCATCACCATGGCCAACAAAGAAAATGGAATCCTAATCAAGTCCGTGGTTAACCGCTCACCCGCAGATCTCTCCGGACTACTGGTGGGAGATGTTATCTTCAAGGTCGACAACCAACCCGTGAAGGAAATCAAAGACCTACAAAACATCTTGGGGCAGTTCGACGCGGGTGACCGAGTCACGCTTGACGTGATCCGCTACAAGGAAGAAATTCAAATCGGCGTCACACTAGCTGAATTCGAAAAGTTAGCCCCGAGTAGCCAACGCAGAAACCAGCAGAACAGCATGGGCAGTGAACTGAGTCGCCGACGCAAAGACTTCCCACTCGCCTTGCAACATGATTCAATGCTTCAGTCAAACACTTGTGGTGGCCCACTATTGGATCTTTCAGGCAATGCTATTGGGATCAACATCGCACGCGCAGGTCGAGTGGCCAGTTATGCGTTACCGGTGGAAACGCTTCTGCCAGTCATTGAATTATTGAAAACCGGTGACCTTGCGCCAGCGATTGTCAACAAAGAAAAAATTGCTGCACTGGACGCCGAACTGGAGCAACTGGGACTAGACCTAGAGGCACTGCCTGAAAAACGCGCGGTGCTTAACATCCAAGTTAGTTCTCAAATGGCCGTCCGAGATGAGCTTCGAAAAACGATCGCAGACTTAAAAGCGATGCTAGACGAAACGGAAAAACGCCTGGGCGAAACCGAAGAGAATCTAGACGAATTCCGTACCAAAATGAACATTGTACGTAAGAAATTACGAACTGGCAAAAAAACCACCATCCGCCTCAAAGAACAACGCGAAGAACTGAAAACAGGTAGCCGCTAAAGTCGCCTTTTGCTCCGTGGCTAACATTTTTTACGCGGTGTGTTCGTTAATGCCGATAGGCTTTTCCCTCCGAATTGAATTCACTAAAACCCTGCTAAACGGACACTAGAAATAGTTCAGCATGGGTCACGTGTTTCGCGGTGTTCATCCTCAGTTGCGTAGCAATCCAGTGACGGCCAGGATGCCGGTGCAGATAGAACCAACATTAAGAGTAGATAGTTCTAAACACCGACTGTTGATTCATCGCCTAACGTTCTAGAAAGTTGGCCTAGAGAAACGCTACTTTTGCGGAGCAAAAAGCGACGATATTAAGCTCTACTTACCAAGCATCGCATCGCGAAAGAAAGCCCCTGAAGAAGTGGGCTCATACTTGTAGTTCTTTATCAACGCTGGCGACCAGTCGGGATCAAAAATCCATGCACACCAAGAAATCTCTTTCTTATCGAGGTACTTGAGGATCCCGTCGCGGAAAGAACCGTCATCAACCATATACTGTTTCTCGCCTTTTAACGAGAAACCTGTCTCGGTTACAAAAACCGGATATCGACTGGCCAAAAACCCAAAATGCTGTTCCCAATGCGTCTCTCTTGGTGGCTTGGATTTTACCGGATACGGATGCGCGACATACGCGACTCCTGGTCTGTCGATGGGAGCCTTCTTAACCTCGCGTAGATCGTAGGCCCAATCGAAACCACTAACCAAGGGGATCACATTTTTATCGTTGGCATAGATTACATCGATGTTTTTTTCAACAATCGCTTTCCACTGGGCCCAACTACACGTTCCCAATTTCGCACCAGATGATCCGTTGTAGATAGTCGGCTCATTAAAAATCTCGTAGAAAGCCACCGTTGGATTGCCAGCAAAACGCTTCGAAATCGTATCCCAAAACTCGAGCGTTTCGCGTTCGCTAGTGATGTATTCAGCTGCCTCAAATTTTTTCGTCCTCAAATTGCCAATACTGTGCCAATCGATAATGACGTACATCTCAAGTTCGCTACACCACCGGACCGCGTCATCCAATAGCTTTAAGTAATTTTCACGCCCATGCTTTCTAAGCCGCGCTGGGTGCACTGGGATGCGGACCAAATTGGCCCCCCAACTCTTGATCGTTTCAAAATGCTCTTTGTTCCACCGACCGTCTTTGACAACTTTGCTGGGTGCAGCGATCGCCACGCCTTTGAAAGTAATCCGCTTGCCGTCATCGGTCACAAATTGATTCTTGGAAACCCGGACAAAGCTTTTGGATTTTTCTTCCTTCACCTCCACTGGTTTCACCGCGGTCCATGCATCGATCAGTTGTTGCGCCTTAGGCAGTGTTGCCTGATCACGACCTTTAACAACCGCCGCTACCGTGCTGTCTCGATCGATCAAAATAGTAAGCGGATAAGCGACGCGATAGCGAATCGTGGCTTTTTGTCGAGTGTTATTAATAATGCCTAACTGTTCAATCACGCGACTGCCAGGGTCGGCAAGCAGCGTGAATTTAATCCGCTCGAAAGAAGTGAAGTCTTTTAAGACCTGGGCCTTGTCGTAGCTTAGCCCAACGACTTTCAGGCCAGACGCCTCAATGGATTTCAATTCACTCTGCAACTGAACCAATTGATCTTTACAGTGAGTCGACCAGCCAACCGAACGGAGCACCACCAAGGCGACTGGTTTATCAGTAAGCAGTTCACTCAGTTTCTGCTGTTTGCCGAATTGGTCTACCAAGGAAAAGTCCTTGACCCGACTGCCGACTTTCGGGCCAGCTGGATTTTGAGCCATTCCAATCAATGGAAAGGCCGTCACAGCAAGAATCGCAACAACTAGCAAATGAAGCTTCATCAGGTACTTTTCAAAAGATAAAATCTAGGGAATGCATCCGCAGGCTCAATTAATCACGCTCTGTTCGAAGCCAAACTTTTTCTCTTTTAAGCAGCAGCGAAGCATAAATGGCGACTTTGCGAACAAGAAACCAAGGCATTGCCAAAATTGCTTTCGCAGGCACTTTGTCACGACAGTGTACTAGCCACCCCAACACCAAACTGGCTCCCATCAACACAGCACCGCCGCCCAACAAAATCGCTGGCAAGTAGCCTCCGCCGAACCACGCCATCAGGATCGCCAACACGGCCAAACCCGCCCAAATCATCCCCAACAAAGCCAACGGCGGAATGCAAAGATCAAAAGCAGCCCAAAGCAGTTTCGGTTGGAATGAAGTGATCGATCTCAATATCATTTTTGGTGCATTGGACAAAATCGATTCAAGATAGCCTTGCTCCCAGCGCCGGCGCTGTTGAACCAAAGTTCCCCATTCTTTGGGAACGTGCCCATCAATTCTTGCCTCTGGGCAGAACGTAGGCGGGTGACCCGCATACGCTAACTCAAGGCCGAGCGTTGTATCTTCGGCCAGCGACTGATTCGCAACGTTAACTTTTCGAATCACATGCCACGGAAACGCCATCCCACTTCCAGTTAATTGACATGGCATCCCTAAACGCAAAGAACCTAAGGGACGGATATGATTTTTGAACCAGAGCGTAAACGAAGAAGCATTATTGCTCGCCACACCGTCCTGCTGTTCACCAAAGATGTAAGAGCCTTGAACAGGCCGATCCAAACGAGCAGCCTTGCTCGATAGATGAGCCAGCGCGTCGGACGAGATACGACAGTCCGCATCCACGATGATTACAACCTCTGGCGGATCCGCTTCAAGTTTTTCCAATGCAAACCGAAGTGCATAAGCTTTGCCGCGATCGTTTTCGTCAAACCTCTCAAAGGCTTCAGCCCCATGACTCCTTGCAACCGCAGCGGTGGTATCCACACAGTTGTCAGCGATGACAATCACTCGGTCGTTTTCTTGAACTTGACTTTTTACATCCTGCAAGATCCCCGAAACAATCGCTTCTTCATTGTGCGATGGAATCAGCACCGCCAACCGCGGCAGCGATTCACGTTCAAAACTATTTTTGCGACCTGGCACAAGCGACAGAAAGCACTGTAGTGAAAAAGTCACAATTGGAATCAGTGCGAGGATAGTTAGAAAAATCAATGCGATATAAAACATCTTATCTACGGTCTATATAAAATTACTGCTGAAAGAGAGCCCCGAAGAAGCAAAAGGCGGTCTCGTGGTTGTTATTTTCAGATAGGCAGTTTACTCCCCCCCAGCAAAAATCCGACTGCAAACTCAAAAATAGCCAAGCAAAACACCGTTAATGCGTTCAATTAAGCGCTTTATGCGTCTCAACCCCCTCGGGGCATGAGGACCGTGGTGTTAGAGCTAATTTGGCCTGTCAGAGTCCCCCAGCACCTCTTTCGTTGGTGAGCTCCACGAAAGCGATAGCACGCTTTAAATCAATTCACGAGCTTTCTGAAAATCCCTCTCCACCGGTTTAAGTAAAAAACTGCCTTCACTCTCGGGTCGATCAAACACCCCTTCGAGTACTGGCAAACTGGGCAATTAGCAATGACTGCTCGGGCATATTGTTAGCAATCGATCCAAAAACTCTCAAGAATCGGAAAACTCAAGACGATCCTCAAACAAGCGGTATTCGTCAAACTCTACCACCCTTCGCGTGTCCATCGCCAGTGGAGAGCTTGTTCGTTCAACTTTGTACCGCCAACTCGTCCCCAAATCGAATCTGCTATGAGTGAACCTTCTAACCAAAAATTACTTTTGGCAATGACTTGCGCCTTTGGTGTGGTGTTGGTGCTAGTTGGCTTCGGTCGACAAAAAGGCCGAACCCTTGAGCGTCAGGCGTACAAGTCAAATTCAATTACGGTCGCGAGCCCCGTTGAACCAGTCCAGTCTCAAGTTCCAACAACTACCTCCCCACCCAAGCAAGCAAACTTCGCTTCGAGTCGACCATTGGCCCAGCCAGAGTCGTCATGGGCACAGGAAAACGTTGTAGACAACTACTTCGACTCATCGCCCTTGGCCTCCGATGTATCACTACGTGCAGCCTCACAACATCCAATTGCTCGTAAGTACGATCAAATCAGGCAGCAAATCAATACATATGAATCACCATCAGCAAGAACAAACGTCGTTCCGAATCGGCCAACAAAACAGTTTACTAACTTCAGTAATATTGCGCAAACGGTAGCAACAAGCGAAGTTTGGCCAGACAGCCAAACCGACCTTAGATCAAGGCTCCCTAGACGTGACCTGTCGACAGCACACAGCCCGGCGGCTTCGCACCTATCAACTGCTCATGGCATCCACGGACTACCAACAACGCGATATGCTGGTTTAGGTAACGCTGATCAGGTAGTTGCGACACAACCAACCAACAAACAAACTTCGACCGTACGTCAATCTGTCTATGAAGCGAAGCCTTCAAATGCAGTTTCACCCTCTATCCGAACCGACAAGCAAGTCCGCAAAGCAAACTGGGCTGAAATTGAAATATCACCGACCGACGTCCTTAAGCCTGCCTATCAACTACGACAACCAACCGTACTGCCGCCACAACATGCCACCCCGCAAATGGAAGCAAAAGCTCGCGAGCAGCTTCGATACGGTCAGTCATTGGCTCGCCGTCGAGCATTTTTTGCAGCGAGAGAAGAATTCGTTCGAACGCTACTGATGATCGCAAACTCCTACAATACCGATGCCAACGGCAGCGCTTACACGGCAAGTTTGACTCAAGCGTTGGTTGCACTAGATGAGGCAAGCGACTTTTTAAACTTCCCACGTAACTCCAACAGCACGCTCTTGCAACAAAAAATCCTCTCGCACAATAGCCGTCTTTTATCTGTGGAAGACATCGAAACGGTGACACCGTTAAAAGCCATCGCCGTCTACAACAATTTTGCACAAACCCAACTTGAGCAAGCGATTGGATATTCATCCATTGGAAGTGAGGCGCTTCACGCGTTGGGCAAATTGGAGTCGCTCGCACCGCAAGCCGATAGCAGTCGCGGCCGGAACAACGAAACCAAAACACTCGTTTTCTACCAAGCTGCATTCAACATCAATCCAGCCAATTCAGATTGTGCAAATGACCTTGGGGTTCTGTTATACGACATGGGACGACTTCAAGAATCAATGCACGCTCTTCAGGCAGCCCGCCGCACGACACCATCCGAGGCAATCTGGAAGAACCTTGCCTTGGTCCACAACCAACTTGCTGCCATTGCCAGCACCCACGAGGAACGCGTCCGTCAAGCTTCATTAGCAAATTCAGCAATCCAACAGGCAAAAATTCTATCGAACAAACCTGTAAGCGATTTGCCTAACGATGATCAATGGGCAACCCTTGCCGAGTTTCAAGAAAACGCTGCGTTTCCAAATATTGCAACACAAAATGCTGCCAATCCCGCCGCCGGACGCACTCCTGAACAAGGCGTAAGCAAGTCAGCGAAGCTAAAACAAAAATTGAAAGAGTGGTTCTAAAATGCTTTGCAAAGAAAAAATGAACAGTAATAGACCTAGCATCTATCTCCGAAACGTTTTGGCAATTGCCACTGTCGTACTGCTGAACCATTCAGTAGCCTTGTCACAAAGCCACACCCGGACGGTGCAAGGTCCTGCAGACATTCAATACTCTGAACAGGTGCTGAACAGTCAAGCGTATGATCAGTCTTGGGAACACCCTCCGGTGCCAGCTGAATACAACGTTCAGGTTCCAGTACAACAAACGACAATCGTCCAATCAGGGGCCCGTGACCCAGAGCAGAGCAAACTCTATTGTGGCGCTGACCAGTTTAGTGGATCCGAATACGGCAAAAAACCATCGTGGCGCAACACGAGCCCGATCCCTTTTGAAAGCCACGGTGCTGGAGAATACATCGGCCCATCTCGTACACCACATGTTTCAGCGTATCGGCTTCGCGTCGACGATCAAATCGAATTTGTCTTCCAGGTAACTCGCCAGGATCACTTTCAAGCATATCGTCTGTCTCCGGGAGATGTCATTCGAGTCACATCCCCCGTAGATGAAAATCTTAATCAGCCCTCCAGAGACGAGGGAATCACTATTATGCCGGACAATACCATCTCGCTAGATTTGGTCGGAACCATCATCGCTGGTGGCAAAACGGTAGGTGAATTAAAAGCTGAACTAGACATGCTCTATTCTCGATTTTACGAATCAAAACCCAATGTTGTTGTGGCGGGTCTTCAAACCGGCACGAAAATAAAAGACTTTTTAGATTCAATTGATGCTCGTGCCGGAGCTGGCGGTCAAGCACGGCGGGCCACGGTTAGTCCCGACGGTACGGTTCGACTGCCGCTGGCTGGTACTGTCGGTGTTGTTGGCCTAACGCTCGACGAACTCGAACGTGAAATCAACATGCGATATGCTCTACAGATTCAAGGACTCCGGGTAACTCCTGTTCTTCTCAACCGCGCCCCAAGGTTCATTTACATTGCTGGTGAAGTCGCACAACCAGGACGGTTCGAGCTCACCGCGCCAACGTCCGCCATGCAAGCGATCGCATTAGCAGGCGGTTGGAATAACGGCGGAAACCTACGCCAGATCGTGGTTTTCCGACGCGACAAAAACTGGCAATTAATGGCAATCAAGCTCAACCTTGCTGGTGGTTTGTTTGGCAAAAAACCAATCCCGTCTGATGAAATTTGGCTTCGTGACTCAGACATCGTTCTCATTCCCAAACGACCGATTCTGCGACTGGCCGACGCCGTGGAACTCTACTTTAGCCGTACGCTATACGGAGTCTTCCCAGCCGAGTTAGGCGAATTCGACGCCCAATCATTCGGTGGCTCGTAAACAATAACCAGCGAGGCCGCTTACCCTTCCGAAGCCAGCTCTCGCTCTTGGCGAAAGCTAACTGGGTTGGCGTACTTCTGACCACGGAACAATAAACGGAACGCCGCTGTAAAATAGCCGCTCCACATCCACCAATAGCACTTCCGCTCCAGAATTGCCTCACGATTGCCGCCAAGCATGGCCAACACAAGCTTGGGAAGATGAATTAACGATGTTTGGCCAGCTCGCGCCAACACCATCAACGGAAACCGAAGCCACCCATGCTTTTCATATTCCCGACGTGCAATATGAGACCCCATCCGATTTGATGTCGACTGAAGATACTTTGGCTCAATTCGAAATGGCGGAATCTGGTGGTGAGCGATCGCCGCGGGGCAATAATACGCACCAAAACCCGCCTTTCGCATGCGATGATAAAGATCCGTGTCTTCGCCACCTTCGACCAAATCAGTGCGAAACAGGCCGATCGTCTCGAAGACGTCTTTGTGAACCAACATGTTTCCAGTGGTAGGCACTCGCTTACCATCGTACATTTGCCCCACCATTCCCTCGGTGCAACCAAGCGTCACTCTCACCCAATGATGAAGCTCTCTTTCCTTACCAGGATCAAACCTCAACTTGACTGCCCCACCAACACACTTGACTGATTTTTCTTCAGCAGCATTAAGCAACTGCGACAACCAATCTGGTTCAGCCAGTTCGTCATCGTCAAAGAAAGCAATCCAGTGGCCCCTCGCTTCCTCCACGCCACGATTTCTGGCAAACGAAACTCCCGGTTGGCTCTCAACCACATAGCGGATCTGATCAGGATGCTCTGCCAACAATTCGGCGACCGTCTCTTTGGTGTGGTCCGTAGAAGCATTGTCGACAACAAGAATCTCGTAAGAAAAACCTTTGACATCCAGTTGAAGCAAACTCTCGATTGCCTCGCGCAGCCAGTCGGCACGGTTATAAGAACAAATGGTTACCGAAACATCGGGATGAAGCATTTTGGCACGTACAAAAGTTAGGGTCATGACAAACACTCCATACCATTGGAGACGTTGCCTTTAAAATTAATCAAGTTTTGTCGATCGTCTCATCATGAGCAGCGACCTTGGAGAAAAGAAACGAGCCAACAATAGCCAGAGCCATTGAACCCCTGAATCATACCGAAAAAAACGCCCCCGACAATAAACAAATGCACCGGTCAACGCATCAAATGAAGCTGAAATCGTCATCACAGTGACTCCTTTTGGGCCCCTGGTTCCGCTGTTTGATTATTGCCCCTACGTCTGGTGCTCGTCGGCATGCTATTTCCATTCCAAGAATGCGCAAACAGGGCCATAAAAAGGAACGCAGTAACTGATGATGCGCCGGTCAAGCCCGATTCCGTAAACCCGCGGACTAGACAGAAGAAAGTTCCGCCGACCAGAAACAGATACGCGGGTTCCTGAGTAACGCGAGACAGAAACGCCGCATACAAAAACGTACAAACGATAGCCGTAGCCAGGAGGCCCGCACCAATGGCTCCAAGTTGCAGCGCTGTGTCGAGGTAGGACGAGTGGGCTTCGCTGATCACCCATTCCTGCGAGACTGCGATTTCGTAAATATGCTTTGGCGTCCAAAACGCACCAAACCCATAACCCTGCAATGGGGCGCGAATAAGGTATTCCCAAAGATCCGTCCACAGTGGCAGTCGCCCCGTCAACGACGAACCGGTTTCTTCCGCTCGCCCTAACAGTAGGACATCCGAATTCGCCGCGATCGGATTGTAGTCAGTCACAATGCAAATGAACACAATGCTCGTAAAAACCCAAGCCCCACTAATGGTTCCAACCACGATGTTTCGTATGGGTTGTGCTGTAAACCAAATGATCCCCAACGTCACCGGCACGGCACCGGTCGCGCTGCGGCATTTGGTGAGCACTAGAAACAAAAACAGCAGCCCGAAAACGCCATAGTAAGTAACTCGAGAATCAGGATTGATCCTTGCCATCGTAAACGCCGCGATGCAGCCAATCGCTAAATTGGCTGCCTGAATATTCGGATGCACTGTCCCTGCAAAGCGGTAGGCACCCGTATGAGGACGGAAGGCACCGAAAAAGATCTCTGCCCCAACCCCGATAAGCAAATAGGCCACCGAAACTAACATCGCTGCAAAAACTGCGTCTCGAACACTTAAGAGTCTTGAAAAGCCCAAACAACCAAGCATGCAACAGAGCACCAACGCATATCGGCGAATCGTCGTTCCTGAATCGATCGACCAAGTCGCACTCGCCCCCGCCCACAACACATAAGCAGCCACCAGAAGCACCGGCACATTAATGCGGAACCTTCCCGTAGTACCAAAAACCAAGCTTAACGCCCCAACACAAGCACAGCTAAGAAACGAAATCTGGCGTAACTTATTGCCGCCATCTGCCCAAGATTCCTGATCTTCAATTTCGGCTACAAAGTTCTCACCACTGTTACCACTAATCGCGATCACGTGCTCGGAGATAAAAAACGTGCCCCCGACCATCACTGCCAAAAAAACCGACAGCACCACTGGAGAAAACAGCCACTGAA
>CAZORR010000007.1:0-11645 GCA_964582115.1 uncultured Pirellulaceae bacterium | reverse complement strand
CCGACCATCACTGCCAAAAAAACCGACAGCACCACTGGAGAAAACAGCCACTGAATCCATGAAGCTTCGGTTTCACGACCAGAATCGTGAAGTAAAGAAGAATTAACGTCAGACATTTTTATCTCCAACGGTTATTTCTTCTCCCAAAAACTTAAACAACAGACCGCCACGAAGCGTCGATCCAACCATCGAACCAATAAGTGTCGTCCACGCTGCGCCAACGACACCGTAGGGATAAATCAATAATGCTGCGGCCACGATCGTGACGAGCATCAGGATCACATCGACATAAAAATTGGGTTTGATTTTTTCCATCGCGAACAGGCCACCACTGGCGGTGTGAGAAAATCCTTCGAATAGCTTGGCAATCGACAACACGATCAGCGTTGTTTGCAACCCAGCGTAATCAGGGCCAAAGATTTTGACTGCTAGAAAGCTCCCAAAAACCGTCAAAAATATGGCGAAACACCCGACCACAAGCAAGAACGATCCGTACATGCGCAACATCAGGCGCTTGAGCCCCGCGACTCCATGTTCCACATAAACTTTAGCGGCCCGAGGCGTCAGGAAGTTCAACATTCCCGTGTTGAAAATGTTCGCCACGCCGACCAACGTCATGCAAGCTGCAAAATAACCCGTCCCCTCCGAGCCAGCTGATAAAAGCAACAGCCAAGGCAAGAGGTACATTGGCAACGAACCAACGAACTGCCCCGATACAGCCCATTTACCGAACGACCAATTTAGCTTCCAGTCTTCGGCTAGCCGTTCGCGTTTGAATTCGATCTTCGGACCGCGGCTGATGTACCACGCACCAAGTGTCAAGGCAGTCGCAACACCAATCGTGCCCCAAGCAGTCGCTCCCGTAAGCAACCCCCAATAGCCCAATCCTAACAGTGCAACGATTTGCAACACCGAGATCGCTAGGTCAATCCCCAGCACGTTTATATTTTCAGAATGGGTAAAGCAATAGTGCCGAACAATCTCTCGCATCAAAATCGCTGGCAGGAAAACCAACAGCACAACCAACGAAGGCACGACCTCCATTGATACCCAGCCAGCGCAAGCCGCCAAGACTTGGACCGCCAAATAGGCCAACGCGATGATGATAAAACCAAACTGCTGAACCAGACAACTGCCGCGATAGCCTGGCGCATCCTTGTCCGAATGACGATGGGAATAGATCGCGTAAGGAGTTGACACCAATTGCTGCTGAAACCCTCTCGCGAACAGCACCAACGACAATCCAATATAGAACACACCCAATTCCGAAGGCGCATGCCGACCAATTAACACACTGGTCGCAAAGCCCGCCACACTGACGATTCCTTGATTGAACAAGCAGACCAGTTCATCTGTACGGCCCAAGAGTGTTTGAACCAATCTAGATTTGAAAGACTGCCGCAGCTTATCCATTTGCAATCGACGGTCCAGCCAAAAACTCGCCACTCTCTGGTACGTTACTCCCACGAGCACGCAATTTCCGTTGACTGTTATAAACGCTCAACAACTCCAAAAGCAAAGCAATCATAACCCCACCCGTCGTAGCTGCGACGACCCCAACCGCACCAATGATCGACTTCTTAGGGCTGATGGCCTTAGGAACAAAGCTCGGTTGCTGGACAACACGAACGTTTGTAAATCGGCTACTGTGCAGCGCTTCTTCAATTCGAGTCTGCTCGTACAGTTCCTGATATTGCTCAAAATTCGAGGCTTGCAATTCAACTGCTTTTTCAAGCTGACCAATTGTAAGCTCACTTCGGTTCAACTTAGCCGCTCTCTCGAGTAGTTCGTCAAGTTGAGTTTCGAGGGTTTTCTTCTGAGCGGCCAACGCAGCGAGATCCGCTTTTGCTGCAAGATACTGCACGCTAAATTTCTGTTTTGAAAGCGGATTTTTGTCCACAAGTAATTTGTACTTCTCGAGCCTAGCTTTCGTGGAAGACAAACTACTCGTGACGCCCATCAAACTCGACTGAATCGCATGCGTTTGTTCTTTGAGGTTTTCACGAGCACCTTCAATCGAAACAACACCGGCATCTTCTTTAGCAACTTGCAATGCCTTCAGCGACTCTTGCCATTGCCTACGCAACAACTGAGACTGCTCTCGGAAAAAATTATTACTCTCAGGAGTCTGGTGAGCCCCCGTGTGCATTTTTTGATAGACGTCCAAGTACTCCTTGAGAATCCGTTGGGCCAGTTCCGGCGAACGCGCTTCAGCATGGAGAATCAAAACACTTGATTTTCGAGCACTCACAATATAAGTATCTTCAACGAGAGATTTAATCGCTTTTTGCCGAGGCGAATTCAGATAGTCTTTCTCTGCCGTGTCACGCTCCTTGACCTCATCGGTTAACTCGGCGTCGCCAAGGATAACATCTGGGCCAACGCGGTCAACTACTTTTTCAGCGAGGCCCCGACTGTAGAGCATATCGCGAATGGAGTTGATCTCATTGTCCCGTGTGTCAAGTACCGAGATAGTACTACCGGTCGTTGCAGTCGGATCAAGCGAGACAGTTTCGCGGCCCAGCTTGACAAAGATCATGGCTTCGGAAGCGTAAGATTTCGGCAAGAAAATCATTGCCAAAACCGCAGCAACCAATGTTCCAACGAACACCACAAATGCTGCAAACCAATGATTCTTCAGGGCACTGAAAAACATCGAAAGAGAAAATAGGTTGGTTTCTTCTGTATTCACGAGTGAATCTACAATGCAGTGGAGGAAGGAGTTCGAAATCCGCTTGATTAACGTAACAAGCAATAATAGTCACAACCGTCTGCCTTAAAACTCTATAATTGAACCACTTGCCCTTTTTTTTCGTTTTAACTACTGTGGAAGCGAAATATGAAACGTAGTTCCACCATTATTCAGATGCTTCTCGATTTTATGCATCTGTTCAAAATACGGCTTACCTGCGACATTGGCATTACAACCGGCACCCCCCTCACAACCCGCACGCCGCAAGTTCACTGTACGGCGATTTAAAAACATGAAGACGGCCACTAACCAACGCAACAAAACCGCTAGTCCTCCGCTTGCAGCTGGTCAGTTCGCAACCATTCAATTGCGAGGCATGCCGATTCATTCGATCACTCGAAAGCAAACGTCTAAACATTTAATCAATTGCTCACTTCAGAAGATTGGCGGCTGGGTCGTTACTCCCAATCTAGACATCCTTAGGCGATACACAAAGTCAAAATCATTTCGTAGTCTAGTTGCCACATCCTCGCTGAACGTTCCCGATGGAATGCCATTGGTCTGGGCAAGTCGTGTTAAAGGCCAACCGTTGACCGAGCGAGTAAACGGCACTGACTTGATGGTAGATCTTTGTGAAGCGGCTGCCAAAGCAGGCCGGTCAGTTTTCTTTCTTGGTGGCAATCCAGGGTCGGCTGAAAAAGCAGGAGACATACTCAAAAAGACATTCCCCGAATTGATCGTTGCTGGACACCACTGTCCCGAGTTTGGTTTTGAAACTCAGATTAACAACATCAAAGAAATCGCAACCATCATCGCCGATGCCAATCCGGATTTCGTGTTCGTCGGACTTGGTTCGCCCAAGCAAGACGTACTCATCAGTATGCTTCGACTAAAACTGCCTAACATCTGGTGGCTAGGAGTTGGAGTTAGCTTTAGCTTTGTTGGTGGCGAAATTTCCCGCGCCCCCGAGTGGGCGAAAAAAAGTGGTTTCGAATGGGCCTATCGTCTAGTCGCTGAACCAAAGCGACTTTTCAAACGCTACATCGTTCAAGGCATTCCGTTTTTTGCGATGACGTTAATCGTTTCAGCTTTTGAACGGCTTTGGTGCCGCGAAACAAAACAACCAGAGCCGGGCATTAAAGAAGCCGTTGATTCTTAAGCCCGTCCGCCTAGGTTCTTAAAGTAAGAAACGTGCTTTAGTTGCGCAACATAACTTTCGAACAACCATCATGTTCCAGCTGCACTGCACCGTTCGCAATTGCTCTCATTTGCTGACGTTGAAAAAGGATGGCCTACATTGCGATGCTGGCCACCATTTCAATAAACCCAAAGGTGGGTTCTGGAATTTGCTTCAACCTCAAGACAAAAAGTCGCTCAAGCCAGGCGATTCCGAAGAAGCCGTCATGGCGCGGCACCGATGGCTTCAACGAGGACACGCGGCAGGATTAATCCAAACTTTACAGCCCTGGATTAACAGCTCCACCATTGAGCGGGCGATGGATCTCGGATGCGGCGAAGGAACCTTTGGGCCAGCTTTGTTCGCTGACACCGGAGCCAGCTACTGCGGAGTTGATCTTTCCAGACAAGCCATTCGATTAGCAGCCAAACAATGGGCCGGCGGGACTTGGGTGCTAGCAAACGCAGATCGGTTCCTACCCGCTGCCGATCACAGCGTTGACTGCGTCGTGTCATTATTCGGCAGACGCCCTGCATCCGAAATTGCGAGAATCCTCACTCCCGGTGGACAATGCATCGTAGCTGTACCCGGAGCCGAAGATTTGATTCAGCTACGCGAACAAGTGCAACAAACCGGACGACGACGCAGCCGCTGGGAAGTTATCGTCGACGAACTAGAAACAGCAGGCCTAAAGCTTAAGCAACACCAACTATGGAAAACGTCGGTCGAACTTGAACCAGACGCAATCGCCGACGCGCTGGCCATGACCTATCGCGCGGTTCGAAAATCACAACACCTAATCGCCGAACAACTAACTGCCATGCAAGTCACCCTAGCAGCAGATTTATTATTATTCGACCGAACTTAGCGCGACATAGCCAATACGAAGCACACACCGCCCTACAAAATTAGCAGGCCTCGACCACATTTTCGCTACTTTGTATGCGTTGGTTGTTTAGTCGCACTAAACGTGTGACCGCAATCGCATTCCTTGCGGCGAACATGAAGTTGCGTTTTACACTTGGGACACTGCTTGTTCCAAGACTTACGTGGTTGTTCTGTACTGACCGCCGTCTTTCGCGATTCGAGCAATTCCTTTGCCCGCTGCTCGTCAGCCAACTGTACTGAACACTGAGGGTGTACGCCGTCTTTCGAATAAGAAGACTGCCCACAAACGGGGCAGAGCTTTCCTTTGCGTACGGGATACACAAACGTCCGTGAACTCGTCATCTTAAAGCCCTTTTAAGTTGGCTGATGGTAATGGTCGCCGGAGATTGTACGAAGTTTTTTAAGAGTAGTCCATCACTAGATTTTTTTTGCAACGATAAATCTCGTTAATAAGATCCTTTAAAATCTTTCCAAAAAACGACTTGTAATCTGATTGCGAATCTTGTTCACTCGCGCCGCCTCAACCGTCATATCAATTGAAGACAATCGTCTTATTGTCGTACGTGATTGTTTTGTGTTGTAGAACTTTACCAAGCGCGTTGGCAAAAACTTTCTTTTCGACAAAGCGTCCCGTTCGCTTCATGCGTTGCACTGAATCCCCTGGTTCTACCTGAATCACGCCTTGATCAATAATGGGTCCTTGATCGAGCGCGGGAATGACGAAATGAGATGTCGCGCCAATCAATTTCACTCCTCGCTCATAAGCCATCTCATACGGCCGCGCCCCTACAAAGCTCGGCAAAAACGAATGATGAATATTAACGATCTCGCAACCCGCCTGATCGATAAAGTCCTCCGTCAAAATCTTCATGTATCTAGCCAACCCAATCACATCCGGCGCGTGCCGCTGAATGATTTCAAGCTGCACCGGTTCATGCCGAGTAGGATCCTTAAACGTTTTCACGTAGTAAAACGGAATGTCATGACGCTTTGCATACTTCTCGATCCCTTTCGAGTTGGCAACCAAAAAACATATCTCCGTATTCGGATAGTCACCCGCTTCACATTTATTGATGGCTTCGATCAGTGCATGCGGTTCTTTGGACGAAAACAAACCCAGTTTCTGAGGCTTTTCGAAAAAGTGAACGCGGAAACTCACATTTTCAAAAGCACTAGCAACACCCTCAAACGCCTCGTCGAATTGATCCGTCGTCGCCCATGGATGAGTACCACGCCACTCAAGCCGAGCGAAAAAGTACTGGTTGTCGGTATATTCCTCAAAACGACAAATCGAAACGTTTGAGTCACGAAAAAACAATACTAGTTCTGCGATGATCCCGACACGATCTTCGCAACGAAACAAAAGACAAGCAGCGCGTTCCATAAACTTCCTAACTCATTAATAAAAACCAACCAAACTCGTAGTAAACTTTTCGGTCGAAACAAGTTCGTAGTAATGCCTTTAAGCTAATCTCTCCGAAGTGAACCTTACTGGTCGACCTGCAACTTTTTGGCCTGACGCAGACCTTCAGCAGGTAATTGAATCGTACGGATAGTAACCTCGTCCACACTCGCAACACCAATTCCCGTCAGCTCAAAGCTAACTGAAAGCGGCCCTGTCTTTTCAACACCTCGATAAAGCGAAAACTCTTGCCAACCATTGGTAATCGGAACTCGTTCAGCCATTGCAGATCCACCAAGCGTGTCAGTAATCCGTAACCCATCCTGACTGCCCACAAACGCTTGCGGCACATTCACCCAACCGTGAATCCTAACGAACTGCCCTGCTTTCACCTTCACGCTTGGCGTTTGAATCATCAACGGAGCTGACTCAATCACCTGAACGGGACGACCAGATTTAGAAACGGCCGACATCCGCAAGCCATACCGACCGTCAACCGCAGCACTATCGACCAACTCAACCTTGGTAGCCACGGTGTCACTTTGAGCCCGTCGATTCTGCCAGCCGCTAGACTTCATGTGCTGTAGATTTTCGAAATCGCCGCCAGGCAAGCTGTTCGGATTCCATTGACCGCTGCTCAATGCATCGGCCAAAGCCCAGTGTAGCGGAACCAAACTACTGTGCGATGTCAGTGCCGACGACGATTTCGATTGAAAACTTGCCAGCGGTTCACTAACCACCTCACGTCGAACCTGAGCTAAATGCTGATTCGTTCGATTCAAAAATAGTCCCGCCGAAAGCTCATTCTTTTGTTCCAGCATTCGTGTTGCATTGCCAAACGCGGACGACGCACGGGCAAGTTCAGACACAGCAGCAGGAGTCTGCCTACCAATGCCTTGCATTTGAGCATCGACCAACTGTTCAATGGCCAGCCACTGTTTGGTGAGTTCAAATCGCATCGCCAGTATTGATTGCTGCGTCACCCGTTCATAACTAGCGGTAAGAAAGTTGACCACCAATGGGTCTTGCGTCAAAACAACCGCTGCCGCGTAAGGGCAATTGTCGATCGACAGCTGAGTACCGTTGTTACCTCGGACATTCGCCAAGGACTCAATCCCCGACTGACCAATTAAGTAAGCGTTATCCGTGAAAGCTGAATCCAAGTCCGAAAATTTGACTTGAGTCAGCGGTTGGTCGCCAGCAAGATATTGCTCATGGTGCGTAGGTCGTTGGATCAACAGCAAACGCGAACGACTGGTATTGATCGCAGTCACCTCAATCCCCGAATCGGCGGGCAGCGACAGTTTTCCCAACAGCGCACCACCAGCAATCCACGGCTCAAGCTGGTCCAATTCGGCATTCATCCACTCAAGCGTCAACGCGCGTAACCGAGTAACCGGATCCACACCATCCAACCGATTGAAAGAAGTGAAACGAATGCCACGCGCCCCACCAGAAATTGCTTCATAAGCCAAAAATTTGATTTGCTCCGGCTCAATTGGAGTCGGCGGTGCTTGAGGCACGAGGGTTTTAATCTGGTGCATCAGCGCCGGGGACAATTCGGTTTGCACATCAGCCCAGATTGGCCGCTGATTTCCAGCCTTGTCGCTGCGAACCTGAATCCAATCACTATATTGACTGGCCAATGAGCTAGTACCCAACGGCTGCAAGCCGGCCACAAAAATATCCGTCAGACTTGTCAAACCTGTCCAATCCGAAGCCGCGTGTCCGATGATCGGCCGACCGTATCGCTGATCCGATTCACGCACCTCCTGAATTCGCTGCTCAAGGACCGGTAAATCTCGCCCCGCCAAATTGTCGCCAAGCATCCACGCCATCACTCGATCAAAGTGAAACGGAATTTTACTCAGCCCCACATTCGATGGCGGTGGACAGACCAGCCACAGATCCAGCTTACTCGCCAACTCCAACTGCTCGTAGGTAGCGGTTCGCTTAAGTTCGATTACGTTAAAACCCATCGCCTTCAAATAATCGAACGGTTCACCATTATGCTGAATAATCTTGGCAAAGAACGGTTGCTTCTTAACCAACAAAACCGTGCCGTCGCGAACAACCAGCGAGCGTTTTTTGTCACTGTCGGCCTGAAATGCCGCCGCCCTGCGAACCTTGTCATCACGAACGACTTCCACCTGCTCATGCAAGACAGGCTTTGCCGCAACGATCCCATCGACTTTAAGATCGTCAATGTCAACCGAAGTCACGCCCGCGCCGCTGTAAAGATTCAAAGCCACCTTATCGACATAGGCCCCTGCAGCTGACACATGCGGGCCATGTTCGCGTCGCAACAGCCAAACTTTTTCGCGCAACTTCTTAGCCAAATCGGATTTCGCACCATCACTACCAAACGTCAATCGTTGCCATCTTCCATTTGACTTATAAGCCCCACCCGAGACCAGTGTTGTCATCGGACCGTTTCCATCGGGCGCAGGAGTTTCTGGCAAAACCACTCTCGCGTAAATTTTCACACCACGAACTTCTGATCGCACTCGAACAGACGGCTGCAATTCCGAAATAACTAACGACGGAGGCACATCATGAGTGACAAAAACATGAGTCCCATGGCCCGTGGTAAATTTGATTTGCTCGAAACGATTATCTTCTGTCTCTTCACTGACCCGCTGAGCACCCCATTTCGACCTTGGAATCACACAATCGGTTTTACTTTGCCGCCACGTCGTTCCCAGTTTTTCAAAATCCTCATGAAACTGGCCATGCACCGGAGTCGCAGACCACCCCAAAACCACCACCGCGATCGCAGTGGCAATGAATAAACGACAGAATGGATTGAAATGATTCATAGATCGTTGCTTTTGGACAACATCGTATATCTGGCTTGGATGCAAAAAAACAACTGCCGCAATCATGCGAGTTGTATTAGCACCGCACCAACAATTTGGTGCTGAACTCAGGTTTATCACTGGCTTTTAGCAGTTTTATCGAGTCAAATCGACGCCAATCAGGAGAATCTGGTTGCAAAAAGGCAACATCCGTCGATTCTGACCTCCACCTCGCCAAAACAACGCAAACAACTGCATCACAGGAACCTACAACCAACCCGACAACCCTTTCTTTGATTTGGCCCTGCAGCTGCTCTAGAGGCCTGCAACGACAAATCTAACAACGAGAGACAAATCATGACGGCATCTTCTAATCACAGCACTAAGAACCAAAACGACCAACTTCCAATGGACCTGAACGATTTGATCAGTGCCGTCGAGAAGCTACCAGCGAAATACCAGGCTGACCTAGAGCATCCACTCAAACGAGTCGTGGAATACACTCGCCGCCGCCGCCGGATCTTGAATTTGATCCAAGAAGCGTTGAGCCAACTGCGGATGGACATGAAGTACTTGATGTTCGATCTAGAAGCAACGCGACGTGAACGAGATTCTTACAAAGATGCGTTTGACGGCGAAGTTTAAGCCAACTTCGTGTTTTTTGGATTGGTTACACGAACTGGCTCCGCGACTAGCATTTTTTACGTGGCGTGTTCGTAGTAATGCCTTTAGGCTTACCACCTCCGAAGTAAAATCGCTAAACCCTGCTAAAACTGGCACTTAGAAACAGTTCAGCTAACTAGACCAGCTGACCAGACGAACCACTTGTCCAATTAAATGCCACGCTCTCGGTAAAAAAGTTGCCGGAGCGGTCGATTTAAAATAGTATAAATCGGCCCTTTCGTTAAACTGAGGGCTGTTTTATCTGGCTCTCCCATCAATCCAAACCGCCTCCTGCGGCGGTCGAGTCCTGGACACCTATTGATGCTTGACATTTCCGCCGACAAACTGGCTCAGCGAATTTTTGCCTTTGGCCTGCTCACCACCAAGCAAGTCGAAGTTGCCCTCGCAGATGCTGGCGGTCGCGGTCGAGCCTCGCTCAACGACTTGATTTCTTTACTGCTCGAACGTGAACTGCTAACCAACTGGCAAATCTCACGCGTCTGCGAAAATCATCGGCAAGGCTATTTTTACGGCAAGTGGCGTTTACTGTACATGATCGGTGCAGGTTCATTTGCACGCGTCTACCGCGCCGTTCACACAGAAACCGGTGACAGCAAAGCCGTCAAGGTACTTCGTCAAAGACACAGTGCCGATGCGGCAACGCGGGAAAACTTCATGAAAGAAGCCCGCATCGTAATGCAACTGCGGCATAAAAACATCGCACCGATCTACGAAGTCGGAGAACAACAAAACCGCATCTATATGGTGATGGAGTTTGTCGAAGGGCAAAACCTGCGCGAGTACGCCCGAGCACATGGCCAGCTTCCCATCAAAACTGCTTTACAGATCACTCGGGATGTCCTAGCCGGGCTGGCCTACGCCTCCCTGCGAAACATTTACCATCGCGACATGAAGCTATCCAATGTACTCCTGTCCGCCAGCGGGACTGCAATGATCGTCGACTTTGGCTTGGCCGTTGACACCGAGGCTAGCGAAAACAGTGGCCCGCGAAGTATCGACTACGCTGGCCTTGAGCGATTAACACGAGTTCGCAAATCCGATCCGCGCAGCGACACCTTCTTCGTTGGTTGCATGCTCTACCAAATGCTATGCGGCGTCCCTCCGATGGACGATACTGTCGACCGCTTAAAACGGATGTCAACCAGTCGTTTTACCGACATCGTCCCAATTACCGTCCACGCCCCCGACCTTCCCCATCGAGCGGTTGTATTGGTCCAGCGTTTGATGGCGATCGACCCCAACAAGCGACCGGACACTCCCGTCATCGCTCAAAAAGAAGCCGAAAAAACCATTGCCGCCATCGAAGCCGGCGACACTCGCGCCTACGAGGCCGCTCAAGCGGTCAACGATAAATTCCAACAGCAACAAGACGAAAAAGACGAAGGTGAAGGCAAGACGATTCTGTTGATCGAGTCCAATTCGAAAGTTCAGGACTCGTTGCGTAATCGACTTAAAGAGATTGGCTATCGAGTCCTGATCACCGCCGACCCCAATCGCGGGCTCGAGCGATTTGAAGACCTCGACCCATCCGAAGAGATGCCAGTTGACTGCGTGATCTTTGGCTGTGCAGGGCTTGGTCGAACGGCAGTCAGAGCATTCGAAGGCTTCGTCAACTACAGCTCCACCGCGCAGCTACCTGCAATCTTAATCACCACCAATGGAGTTTCAAAATTGGTGTCCGAAGATTGGTTCAACGAAAACCGGGCTCAATTAAACATGCCCTTGAAATTCAAGGAAGTAAAACTTGCCTTGCGCAAGCTACTCAAAATCGGCACCAACGAAGCCTAAGGCTGTGTTTGTAGTCATGCCTTTAGGCTTACCTCTCCGAAGTACACTCGCACCCCTCTTAACGGCAATCCGAAAGTCATCGGCGACAACACCCCGTAGTACTGGGCACTCTTGCCCGTCGCAAAACAGTTTAACGACGAGCCGGAAGGCGACCGTGCCCACCGCAGGCGAGCCCCGTCAATCGAGTGGACGGTTCAATCAAGGAATAAAAATTTG
>CAZORR010000006.1:8935-51420 GCA_964582115.1 uncultured Pirellulaceae bacterium | reverse complement strand
GCTTCTTTACGAGTCCAGCCGCGAAAAAAGCCGAGCGGTCTTTCGGCCGGTGGAAGCGACTGCCATTCTAAAAACTGATGTTCTGCGAAAATCTCTGCGGCCATAAGCTCCATATCCGGAAAGCTGCGAACCCGTTCGATATCGATACCTATTCGACGCGACTCAGAGTACCCGATCAACACATATTGTTGACTTCTAGAAAAACTGAAGTGACCGCCATTACTTGGTGAAGTCGGTGAATTCGAAACGACAGGCTTGCCATTGTTTTCGATTGAGAATGAAATTTCACTCGAAGGCATGCCTAACTCTTTGCCCAAAATTTCACGCAAAAAGAATCGGCCCGCAACAAAACGATCCCTTAGCAATGGATCGCGAAAACTGTTGGCTCTGACAAGTTCGTCTTCAGAAAGGGTTGATGCCATCTGATTGACGTCGATTTGGACCATCATTTTGTCCACGTCGACACAGACCAGTAAGATCGATTCGTGTTTTTTGATCCCATCAAGCATACGCTGCCAATCCATCGACTAAACTTGATATAGTTCTATGATAAACTTGCACCAGAAATTTCTATCTTAACCACGATCCCTACTCGATGAATTTCGAACCAACACAAACTCAGCTTGACCTTGCCGAGCAAACAAAAAATTTCGCAAAACTACATCTGGGCAAGGATCTCAAGGAACGCGATGCAACCAGTCAATTTCAAATTGAGGACTGGAAAGCCTGCGCGAATCAGGGAGTCTTCGGGCTTAATACACCAGAAAGTTTAGGCGGCGCCGGACACGATGTTCAGACTTCAGTTCTAATGCTTGAAGCACTCGGCTATGGCTGTCTCGATAATGGTCTCACACTGGCGATCAATGGTCAAGTCTGGTGTGTCCAAGCACCCATCCTAGAATTCGGTTCCGACTTCCAACGCGAAAAATACGTCAAGGCAATGGTCGACGGCTCAATGATCGGCGCTCATGCCATGACCGAACCTGAATCAGGTTCCGATGCGTTCTCGATGAAATCAACCGCCGAAAAAACCGAGGGTGGTTATATCCTTAACGGCCGGAAAATCTATGTGGGCATGGCACCGGTGGCCGATTGTATTCTGGCCTTCGTTTCCACTGATCCCAAACGAGGTCGCTGGGGAATCTCGACCTTCATTGTTGATGGAAATGCCGAGGGAGTGACTCTGCATCCAGCTCAACAAAAGATGGGACTCCGAACCGTGCCTACCGGATCGATTGAATTCAAAAACGTATTTGTTGCCGAAGAAAACCTTGTCGGAAAGCCTGGTGCCGGCGCCAGTATCTTCTCGGCTTCGATGGACTACGAGCGAAGTTTTATTTTCACCAGCCACGTGGGATCCATGGCGCGGCAATTGGATCAAGCGATTGAGTTTGCCAAAGCGCGTCAACAGCTTGGGCAGTCGATCGGAAAGTTTCAGTCAATTTCGAATCGTATTGCCGACATGAAACTGCGACTCGAAACGTCGCGGTTGTTACTTTATCGTTGTGCGTGGCTTGTCGACCAAGGCAGAAAAATTCCGATGGAAGCCGCGATGGCAAATCTACACATCGCCGAGTCATTTGTGGAAAACAGCCTTGGGGCGGTTCGAATCCACGGCGGCCGCGGTTACATGAGCGAGTTCGAAGTGGAACGTGACTTCCGCGACGCCGTCGGTGGCGTGATCTATTCGGGAACATCCGACATTCAGCGAAATCTAATCGCCGGTTTACTGGGACTATAAATGCAATAAAGACGCCAAGCAGCAAAGCTGACTTGGCGTCTTTATATATGCATTCAATGAAATTTGGCTTATCCGCCTACGCACCTACCCGACGGCGGACAACTTCACCACAGAAAACGTAGCTTACGAATCACGTTGATGCAGGCCAATTCTCAAAAAACGAACTTAAATTATCAATCCTTCAATAAATTCGCTATCGCTGCTGACATTCTTGGAATCGAAAGCCAATTTTTGGCCTGTCTGATCATCGAGCGGCTCATAGAATACACTTATGAGCAAAATCATCTATCAATACGACGTAATCGTGGTCGGCGCCGGCCATGCAGGCACCGAAGCCGCAGCCGCAGCGGCCCGTTTGGGTGCCAAAACCGCTCTTCTGACCACCAACTTGGACACCGTCGGCCAGATGAGCTGCAATCCTGCAATCGGGGGAGTTGCGAAAGGGCATTTAGTACGAGAGATCGATGCGCTGGGCGGGCTGATGGGCCAAGCGATTGACGCTTCCGGCCTCCAGTTTCGCATGTTGAACATTCGCAAAGGCCCCGCGATGAACAGCCCGCGAGCCCAAGCAGACAAAAAAGCCTATCAAAACTGGGTCAAATTCGCGATCGAATCCCAACCCAATCTCGACCTACGCCAAGAAGTCGTCTTGGACCTGATCACGGATCAATCCAACGATAACAACGAATCGGCCGCTCAAAAAATCATTGGCGTCGCGGTGCAGGGCGATGTCGAATACCACGCTCCTGCGGTGATCTTAACCACTGGTACGTTCTTGTCCGCACTGATGCACACCGGCGAAGCCAAAACCAAGGGCGGACGAGCCGGTGAAGGCACCACCACCGGAATCAGCGCAGCACTCGACCGGCTTGACTTCCGTGTGGCGCGATTCAAAACGGGTACTCCACCGCGTCTGAACAGTCGTACGATCGATTATTCAAAAACAGAAATCCAACCTGGCGACGAAAAGCCAAGTCCGTTTTCATTTTTAACCGACGATTTTAAAGTCGAACAGATGCCGTGCTGGATCACGTTCACCAACCAAGCGGTCCACGATCTAATCCGCGACAACCTCCACCGCGCGCCGATGTACAGCGGACAAATCCAAGGCAGCGGCCCGCGCTATTGCCCGTCCATCGAAGACAAGATCGTCAAGTTTGCCGACAAAGACCGACACCAACTTTTCCTTGAACCCGAAGGACGGCAAACTCAAGAAGTCTACGTTAACGGAATTTCGACCAGCCTGCCGCGTGACGTTCAAGACGAAATGTTCAAACTGATTCCTGGCTTGGAAAACGCACAAATCATGCGTTACGGTTACGCGGTCGAATACGACTTCTGTCCGCCCGAGCAATTACGGTCCACCCTGGAAACCAAATCCGTGGCCGGCCTATACTTCGCTGGTCAGCTCAACGGCACCACGGGTTACGAAGAAGCTGGCGCTCAAGGTTTGATCGCCGGTGCGAACGCGGCACTGAAGATCGCCGGACGCGACGAATTTACTGTCGAACGAAACGAAGGCTACATCGGTGTGCTGATCGACGACTTAGTGACTTGCAGCGTCGACGAACCATACCGGATGTTCACAAGTCGCGCGGAATATCGGTTACTGCTACGACAAGACAACGCGGACCGGCGACTAACAGCCAAAGCGGTTAAATTTGGTTTGGCTGGTCAAGATCGCGCAGATCGTTTGCAAGTCAAAGAAGCTGCGATCGCTGCAACGCTCTCCAAAATCGAATCCACTCGAATTGAAGGCGTCACGCTACACAAACGACTCAAACGTACCGAAACCAAATGGGAAGAACTCGTCGAACTACTCCCCGAACTGGGTGACGTCACCGCCGAAGTTCGGCAGCAAGTGATCTACGACGTGAAGTACGCTGGCTATGTGACTCGCCAACAAGCGACCGTCGATAAACATAAACGACTGGCGGACAGAAAAATCCCAGACCATTTTGATTACCAAGCGTTACCGCACCTACGAATCGAAGCCAAGGAAAAACTGACTCGCTTCCGCCCTACCAGCCTCGACCAGGCTCAGCGAATCAGCGGCATTACCCCTGCGGACATTGCGATGGTGATCCTGCACTTGGAAAAGAAAATCAAAAACTAGGTTTTCTGTCGAACATAGTTTTCAGTCACGTTCAAATCGGCTTTCTTTTTCTTAACGCTTAACTTCTGTAGAAAGCCCTCGACTTGGCTATGAATATCTGAATAAAAGTCCCGTGTGCTACCGCCGAGACCTCGAATGCATCGACCGTGGCTAATCCACAATACGGTACCAGCGATAAATGCACTCAACCTGAACTGGGCCCCCCAGAACCATTGCCCCGGATGCCGTCCAACGGAGGCCAGCCGATCGTTTTGGAACCGCAGGTGACCACTTTCGTCGCGAAGTATCAACGCACAAACACCGTTGAGTGCGGGATCGTCGGAGTGCCTTCGCAACAACGTATAATAGGACGTACTAACCAACTCGGTGACTGTCAGGATCTGTAGTTCAAAATCAACTCCCAGCCATTTTCGAAAGAAACAGAACAAGCTAAAACTCCAATGGCCCTCGATCGGTGTGGCTTCAAGACGTTCCGCCATCCCCCCTAACAGTCGCGAGTGTTCTTTTTCCTCGTCAAACCACAAGTCGACAACCTGACGAACCTCAGGAGTTTCATCCTGAAAACTCGCTCTATTGAATGCGATCAGACCTGCCGGTCCACCACCATCGCCAAGTTGAAACTCGAGGATTGATTGAGTCAACGCAGGACGTACGTGATCGGGAATATCAAGCGGCGCATCCCAGTCAGGCTCTGGCCGGTTCTGCTGATTGCGAGCAAACGCGTCAATCCAAAAATCGGTGTCCAATGCCGAGTGTCGTTTCGTTTTCTTAAACATTACGGTGTTACTAGCAAAACTAATAGCATGTTAAAAATCAATTGGTATGAAAGCGTAATCGGCCAGTATGTCTTTCGCCAACACCATCGGTTGCTGATGGCTTGACCTCTGAAGCCGACATTTTTTACGTGGCGTGTTCGTAGTAATGCCTTTAGGCTAATCTCTCCGAATTGAACTCGCTAAACCCCTGCTAAAACGGATACTAGAAACCGTTCAGCTGACACAATGATCCACAGGCCCGATTAAATGTCATGCTCTCCAATTAAAATTGGATTCTGTTAACATTGAATTTCCTTTTGAAAATTCCTATAGAATTTCCAACAAACTGAATGTTTGCGTTTGTACGACCGGCTTTCAATGGAATCCCATCGAAAGGTGGGAATACGAACTACAAACACTCCAATTTGCTACCTAAGATTAAATTACGATTCCCCATGTATCAACACTCACTCCTGGCTACCATGGTCCTCCTGCTTGCTTCCAACTGCTTTGGTCAACAAGCGGCCCCAAAATCTTCGACGGATAAAATTAATCAAGAATCGGTCACTGAAACCGTCAAGTTTTTGGCCAGCGACGAACTAGCAGGTCGCGACACTCCTTCGCCCGGTTTAGACAAAGCTTCGGACTTCGTTGCCAAGCGATTCAAACAAGCAGGACTGGAACCATTGGGGACTGACGGATCGTTTTTTCAAACAACCACCAAAGCCACCGCTCGAGCACCGAGATCGGCAGTGCTAACCAACGATGGGCAACCATTAAAAACGCTGGGCGTACTGAGTGCTAACGAAAAAGCGTTTCACTATCGAGGCGCGATCACGCTGATCAAAGGCAAACCATCCGCCGAACAAAAATTTAACGGCCCTGTTTCTTTCGTTGCACCACCTTTCAACCAACGCTCCAGTAAAATCTCCTTCGCTGCCAAAATCGAACAACTTCGATCTCAAGGGGCGACGGCATGTTTGGTTCAAGTATCCCCCAAACATGAACTTCTTCGCCGTGCCTATCGTGCATCGCAATTGCACTTAGCCGATGAATTCAAAGGGATTACCGGCCCGGTGATTTTGGTCTCTCCAACCGAACTACGTACCGTTTCGATCGACCTAGACCAACAAGTTAATGGAACAACGGTTGTTAAAAACGTGATCGGTGTGGTACGCGGGAATGATCCAACATTGGCCAAGCAAGCCATCATTTTTTCAGCTCACTTGGATCACATTGGCATCGCCAACACTACCGGCGACAACATTAACAATGGGGCCGACGATGATGCTTCGGGGGTGACCGCAGTGCTAACACTCGCCGATGCTTACACCGCTCTACCAACCAAACCCAAACGTAGCGTGATCTTCATGACATTCTGGGGCGAAGAAAGAGGGTTACTCGGTTCACGGCATTACGCCAGCGATCCTACTTGGCCTTTGGCCGACACAATCGCAAATCTGAATTTAGAAATGCTTGGCCGTCCCGAAGCGGGAGCCCATGGCAAGGTTTGGATGACCGGCTGGGACCAATCGGACCTGGGAACTCTTTTGAAAGCAGGTGCCCGACAAGCCGGCGTACTGGTCTTCGAACACCCTCGATTTAGCGGATTTTTGTATCAACAAAGCGACAACTGGTCCCTAGTAGAAAAGGGCGTTATCGCTCATTCCTTTTCTGCTGGCTCTCTTCACTCGGACTACCACCAACCTTCCGACGAATGGGAGCGTCTGCAACTGGATCACATGACCAAAGTCATTCGGGGATTGTTTGCCGGCAGCCTGCCGATTGCGAACGGCGAACTAACGCCCGCCGAATCTGCCAACCGTCGGCCAGTAAGGTAGAACACCAACTGTGATTTCCCCCACCCACTGCGCTGAGTCCTCGATCCAAAGTAGACCATGCCAACTTGCCAACCAACACGCTTAAAAACTATCGCCCGTTCCATCTTGGTGACACAGCATACGTTGATGCGACCGCTTAAAATACTCGCATCAGCGCAGTTCAATAAAAACTGACTCGCGTTTTGAACCAAATGCCGCTCGCGCATTGGTTGCAGCAGTTTTAATGGAAAAAAGATTTTGTGTTTTGGACACTTTGTTTTGCTAGCAAATGAAAAAAAACCAGCTATCCTCGACTCAAAACTCCCAAACGACTAAGTCTACTCATACTAAAGCAATCTTGACCCAGTTTGCCTGATCGGTAGAATCTGTGCAGCATTGGCAATCTTGACAAGAACGATTGACGGTGGCGGAACTTGCCAACTAGACGAGTTTCGTAGTTTGAAGCGTTTGCGACGTTGAGGCGATGTTTGGGAGCACGAGGATGGTAAACGTCTTGCTCCAAGACACTCTTTTAAGATAGAAGTTTTTTAAGTCGCACGCAAATTATAGCTCTTAACAAAACAAAACACATTTTTGTCGGCACTCCGACCACCTAGGGAGAGGATGGTTATGACTACCAAGACAGTCTTTACGACGGGCGAAGCTGCGAAGATCTGCAAAGTTAGCCAACAAACGATTATTCGTTGCTTTGACAACGGCAGCCTTAAGGGCTTTCGGGTTCCCGGCAGTCGTTTTCGGCGGATCCCGCGTGACAATCTGTACTCATTTATGAAAGAGAACGGAATCCCCACCGATGCACTGGAGAGCGGCAAACGTAGATTGTTAGTCGTGGACGATGATGAGGATTTGGTAGAATTGATCGTCGATTGCTTTGCCCGTGACGGCCGTTTTGATATCAAAACAGCCAACAACGGGTTCGCAGCTGGTATGGCCGTCAAAGAATTCCGACCGGACTTGGTGGTGCTGGATGTGATGCTGCCCGACATCAATGGCAAAGAAGTTTGCCTGCGAGTTCGCGGCGATTCGACGATGAAAGCCTGCAAGATCATTTGCATCTCTGGTATGGTCGAACAAGACAAGATCGCAGACCTGATGGCTGCTGGTGCAGACGACTTTATGAACAAACCGTTCAACGTCGAAGACCTTGTTAGTCGTGGCTGCCAAATGCTTGAAATGGGTGCCAAAGACACTGCAGCAGGCTAATTGTTTTCTTTCGACTGAACGAAATCTCAACGCATCCGGCCTCATTTCCGTGATGCGTTTTTCTTTGGCATCTTTGATTTTGCGATTCGCCGATGAACCGGCTCACACTAAAAACCGAATCGGTATCAGTACCGACTCTTGTTCAACACTCTACTGCTTCCACCCAGGAGTCAGTAGCGGTGCATGAACTGGTACTACCATGCCCAAGCATCGTTCTGCTTGACTTGGCATTGGCGTTCAATTGCCCCACCAACCGAGCAGACCGCTTGCATCGGTTACTTCGATTGAATCCAGCATTGCTGCTTTTTGCGCTCAATCAATATCAGAACTTTGCCAAGACCCCCGCGGATTCGGCAAATCGACTGATCGTTTGGTGCGAAGAACACTTACTACCTGCAATACTCAACAGCGATCTATTGCCTTGTGCAATGAATCCGGCAGTGAATCCGCAGACAAATAAAAAGAATCGTCAGCTATTAAAACGATTTCTTCGCTCACGCAGTAACCCCAGTTGTCGCAAGGCACTTGGGCAGTGGATCAAACACCATGGACATTGCTCACTGGGGACCAACTCTAGCGATGCCAGAAAATGCTGGTTGAAAACCATTCTGGCAAAATCATTTCGTCTCGACCAATTCCGTGTTCGTAAAATTCGCCGAAAATCAACCTTAAACGCAACTTGCCTTCAGTGGACGCAGCCTTCGCTGCTGAGCCCACGAGTTAAATCTATTTTGGAATTGGCGGCGACTGCCAGCCTATCGAAGTTTGAATACTTACACAAACTGGAGACTGAAAAGTTAGCTGCCATGAAACAACTGGCCTATGGAGCCAGTCACGAAATCAACAATCCACTGGCCAACATCGCAACCCGAGCCCAAACGATGCTCGGCGATGAAACTCATCCTGAAAAACGAAACAAGCTGGCTACCATTTACCAACAAGCAATGCGTGCCCACGAAATGATTTCGGACATGATGCTATTCGCTCATCCACCAGCCACCCATGCCACGTTTGTTTCACTTCGGCAAGTAGTCCGACGTTTCATTGGGCAACAAGAAAACGACGCTCAGTTAGACGCCGCAATTAAAACGAACATTTTCATTGGCCCCGATTTGGATCGTGTTTGTTTAGACCAGACTCAATTTTTGGTTGTTTTACAGATGTTGGTTCGAAATTCAAAAGAAGCCATTCTCGCGACCAAGGATGCAACGGGAGAAATCGAAATCCGATTGGATTCGGTTGACCGCCAAACTCCGGGACTACCACAACGTTTGCAACTCGGCCCGGTCGACCAATTTTTACAGGTCAGTATCCAAGACAGCGGTATCGGCGTGGATGCTCGAGTGCGCCGCCATTTATTTGATCCATTCTTTAGCGGACGTGAAGCGGGCAGGGGACTGGGATTTGGTTTATCAAAGACATGGCGAATCGTCGAACAACACGGCGGCGAAATCATCTTTGACGAGGCGTTTCCTCAAGAGCAGGGCACCCGTTTCGTTTTCTGGCTTCCGCAGCCACACTAGGCTTTGCCCGTTAGTTAGACTTGCCCCAACTTCGGTGAGTTCGTCGATGCCCAGTACAAGTACTTTAGCAGTTTACCAAGTACGAAACGACGGTTCGCAACAAGGCATTTTCTATCGCGATTGAATCTTCACAGTAATCTACTGTGTGCAGCGCGGCCGACCGACGATCAAAGAATGTTGCACAATGTACCCGGGAACAGTTTTGAATTCCCATTGATAGTCCGCGCTCTGGGGAAGCGTTTGAAGCAACTCGTAAAACTCATCCTCCCGATATGTCCTCGCACTCGTCACCGCGCCATCCCAAGCGAAACAGGCTGGAATGACGGGCAGTAGAAAGCTGAAAACTAAGCTACGAGCCGTTACCGGACGCGCAAACAGACTCACGACCAGTCCGAACAAGAAATTGGGCAGCAGCGTGATCCACCACAACCATCGTGGCGGAACGGTTCCATCGGTCAGTTCAAAAACAACCAACGGTTGACGGGACTGCTGCGCATCCAGCAACACCAATCGAGCCCGCTCTGGCGGTAGGTGATGGAAACCGCAAACCAATGTCCGCACCAACGATTCGGCACTGGACTCCAGATCACAAACACCACCGTCCACCGTTTGTATTTGATCCATTAACGGCAGACAGGCATCGAGCGATCCATCAAGATAGCGAGTACTCGATTCACTCTGATTCAATTCATCGACCAAACGTGACGGAGGTTGGATGTCGGTCAACACAAGCCGGATGAAACGTTCTGAATTTTGTTCGGCAGTAATCAACGCCAGTGTGTCCGGCATCGGACCACCGCTACCAGAACAGACATCCACCACCACAACCGATTGGCCATCCAAGTCAGCCAAGATCGGTTTCAGCTGATCAGCGATAATACGAGGAACGCCCAACCAGCGATGCACGACGATGATCATCGAAGTCACACGATCACGTATCCAATTCGGGCAAATCGCGAGGTCTTCAACTTCAAATAGATGTAGACGCTTCATGATTCAATTTGTTCGTAGTAACGCCTTTCCGCTAATCTTTCCGAAGGGAACTCGCTCCCCCCCTGCTAAAACTAATACTAGAAACCGTTCAACTGATTTCATGAACCACTGCCCAACTAAATGTATCACTCACCATGAAAGCAATGATCTTCGCGGATCAGCAAGCCACTTTAGTTGCCTTTCATCGCTTCACTGACCCACTCGACCGCATCAGGCCTAATCGTCGACGATGGTTCATGCGGTATTTGTTTACTACTGCCCTTCGCTGCATCACCAACGTAGCTGGCTTTGGCCACTCGGGGACCAGAAGAAGAATTTTGATACTTTGATCGGGCAACCGCAATGTCTTGTTCACTCCAATTGAACAATTCATTCGCCACACTCTTCCTAACTAAACTACCAGTGACCTGCGAAGGCACTTCTTCGAGTTGTAAAACCGTCCCACCTTCTACGATTGTCGAATCATGATACAGCGTTTGCGGTAAGTTTGAACCAAAAAAGCCTTGATAGGGTTGGGGCGGCGCCACGTTTTCATCGCCTGAGATGACAGTAGCATGGCCAAGTATGCCTGTTTGCGACTGAACATCACTTCCATACCCCACGTCCTGGAACGGTGCTGCGTTGTCGGCCCAACAACCACAGTCCGCCGTGTCCTGATCGGCAACACATTGAGCACAACCGCCGCCATCAGCAGACACCTGCCCCGGCCAACCGCCACCAAGAGCACGATAAAGCCGAATCAGCTGAATGTTAGCGTTGGCACGAGCAGCCGACGATGCTTGACTATCTTGCAGCAGTTGCAATTGAGAATCGAGTACACGTTGGAAGTTACTTTTACCGACCTTGTATCGCTGGAGGCTTAATTCAACCGCTTTCGTATCCGCCTGCATCGCGCTGTCGAGCGACAACAATTGTTTTCGATGTCCGTCATACTTAACCATTGCGTCTTCGACTTCTTTAACCGCTTCTAATACAGCAGTGCGGTAACTACCGACGGTTTGCCGCATCCGCGACTCATGAATCTCAATATTGTCGTTGATTCGACCGAAGTGCAAAATGTTCCAAGTGAACGACGGACCAACGGAAAAGGCAAGTGATCCTGTTTCGAACAGATTTGAAACATTTTGTGAGCTGAGCGAGATGTTTCCAAACAATGAAAGGGTAGGGTACAAATCTGCTTCCGCAATTCCGATTCGAGCGGTCGCGGCAGCAACATTGGCTTCGGCTTGACGAACATCCGGGCGACGGCGAATGAGATTCGCAGGAACCCCTGCCTCTGGAATATAAGGCGCCTCTGGAATCTGGCCGTAACCGACGAAATCCCGAATTTCTGCTGTCGGAGATTCACCCAACAAAATACTCAACCGATTGAACTCGCAGTTTAACAGCAATTCAAGGCCCGCCTTTTCTGCTTCTGAACGGTGCAAGAACGCTATCGTTTGCTCGGAATCCAGTTTAGTTGACACACCTGCTTCAGCCCGACCGCTAACCACTTGATTGGTTTCCTGTTGCAGTAACAGACTTTGATCGACAATTTGAATCTGGTTTTGAAGTAAACGAATATTTAAATAGCTCGTCGCGACATCAGCAACCAAAGTTTGCTGAACACTCTGAAGCGAAAATTCGGTGGCCAACAATTCGTGTTCAGCAGCCTGAATTGAACGCTCAAGTCGACCAAACAAATCGATTTCCCAAGTTGAATCTAAACCTGGGGTAAACAGTTGAAACGGATTAGCGCTGACTCCAGAAAACTGTCTAGCATTCGGACTACGCTTGAGATATTCGTAGCTTGAAACATAGTTCACATTGGGTGCTAAATTACCGCCGTTGAGACTCACGTTCGCCCGAGCCTCAATAATTCGTTCTGCTGTAATCTGCACCGTCAAGTTGTTTGCCAAGGCTCGTGAAACCAATTGATCCAGTATCGGATCAGCAAAACTTTGCCACCATTGGTCCAATTCGATGGCCGGCTGATGCTGGATTTCTTTGGCGCGGTACTCGCCGGATAATGTCGGAACATCGGGCTGTACGAAGTCTGGCCCAACCACCGCGCAACCACCTGAAAACACAGAAAACGCCATAATTCCTAAGAATTGCAATCTTGAGAACCACATTCGATTCTTGGTGCCTTGAGAGGCACTTGATTTCAAAAAGGGCATTTTCTAGGTCTACTCTTACAAAAAACAAAGATTTTAAGGCGCCGAACACAGGCACCGTCAAATTACAATAGCAACCAAAGTAGCTGAAACGTCAGGTCTTTCGACGCGTCACATCCCCACCAATAGTCAACAAAGGTAGAACCGGTTTAATCGCTACAAAGGCACTTTTCGGACGTTTCCACCCTTAAACTCTGAAATAATTATTACAGCCGTCACAGTTTGACGCGGTGCCCAATTACGGTGTTCCCTGCGGACCGTCATAAAAAAATTCATCCAAACAGCTGGTCATCACTCGGATCATAAAATGAACTCTTCCTCTTCTGAAGCTTCCATCGAAATTGAAAACATCAGCTATCAGCTTGTATCGATTGACGAATACAGCTTTACAGCCGAAATAGACCTCCCTGTTGGTATCCGTTCGCATGGAATGCTTACCCTCGGAACTGACAATCTAGCGGTTGCTTTTCGTGTACGTGAAACAAAGGACGGCGTCGCAAAATGCTCGTTCGCCAATCTTTCTTTGACAAACACTGCAACAATCAAAAACTATTTGCGGAAACGGCAACGTGGTTTCATAGAAAACACGCTTGAGTCCCGTTCCTACGATGAACTCGCACAGGGCCTTCATAGCGACATGCCGATGTCGGATGAACAAGCGAATACCTTTGAAACACCACATGTGGTGAGTGCTAGCACAACAAACGAAATTGGCAGCCAAGCAACGTCCAAAATTCCGAACACACCGAATACAACCAAATCTCAAAGCCACTCTTCGGGCGCCAACCAGAAGAGCATTGCAAGATCCGGCATCCGTTCAATGGCGATGCTATTAATGATGTTTGCAATGGTTGGCTTGGGCATCCTTGCCATCTACTTCCTACGCTCGCGCAGCACAATTTCAATTGCGAACTCGGCTTTGGTAGGTAACTATCTACCCGTCAACGTAAAGGCCGAGGGAGAAGTCATCGATTTGTTTGTAGGCGAAGGCGACGCCGTTAAGGCAGGCGATGTTTTGATGCAGCTGAAGAATCCAGCGATGCAATCTGAACGAGCACAATGCGCAGCCAGACTCGCAACGGCCAAGTCCAAAGTTGCTACGCTTAAAAAACAACTGGCAACCACTAAAAAACGGGTCAAAATCGCAGGCAAAAAACTGGCTCTTGATTTGACGGTGGCCAAATCAGAAATGGAATCAGCAGACAAATTATTAGAAGTCGCCAAAATTAACTTTGAGCGTCTGAAGCCAGCCCTGGAAAGTGGTGCGGTTACTGAAAACGAATTTGAATTGGTTCGGCAAGAACTCTTGGCGGCGGAATCAAACAAAACAGTGGCAGCAAATGCCGCTAAACAAATTGAGTTTGCACAACGTTCGCTAAAAGACAACGTCTTGATTCTGGGTGATCGATTCGACGATGAAATCGGCCGCCTAGTTGCGGAACTTGAAATCGCCGAAGCCGAGCGGGAAGAGTTCCAAAAAACCCTGAACATCGTCAACGAGCAATTCCAAAATTTAGACGTGATTGCCCCTCGCGACGGATCCGTCTATGTCGTCTATCGTCACGTTGGTGAATTCGTAAAGGTAGCCGACGAAATGATCGGCTTAAGCTACGAAGGCAAAGTCTGGGCCGCAGGACAAGTAGGCGTCGGGCAGTCGCGACGAGTTCGATGTGGACAACCCGTTGTTGTAACTGCTCCTGCATTGGGCAAGAAATTCGATGGAGTAGTTTCTGCCGTCGGACACCGCGCGTTGTATTCTGCGGGTCGCTACTCAGCAGATTTCCGTGGCGAAACAGCAACCGACGTGCCCGTCAAAGTAATCATCCAAGACCTGCCCGACAATGTGCCGTCTGGAACTCGACTTGAGATGACAATCAATACTGGCTTTGGAGTCGAATGGCTGGACCGATCAATGGGATACTCGCTCAGATCGGTCGTGACCGGAAAACCGATTAATGAAATACAACAACACGAAACCAACACGGAAGAAACTGACAATGACAACACCAAAGATACTGACGACACGAAAAAAGTAATTGGCGAAGTTGCCGCAGACCTATAAAGCTACCTTCATCAGTTTTGCCCTCCTAATCGACAGCTACTTTTTTATTATCCACAAGTACCACCATGAACAACAGCATTCGCTATGACGTTTCATTAGGAATGCGTCTCCTCCGCGCTATTCCGGTGATTGGCTTTTATGCAGCACTCGCCTTTGCCATCTACATCTTCCTTCCCGACCGAGCTCGCGAAATCCCATTGCAATCAATTGTAGTCTTGGGGCTGATCGGTATGTGGCGGTATCTCTGGCTGACCACCCATTGTGTTCGAGCCGGGCTGTACGAATACGTTGTCTACCCCCGACTACAACACCAGGCTTCCAAGTTGCCTGACGACGAGAAATACCCGCCGCAGATGTTCTTTTTGATCCCAACGTTCAAAGAACGCCCCCAAGTAACACGCAGCATGTTGGATTCGGTAATCACCGAGTCATCACAAATTCCATCCGATGTTACCATCATCGTCAATGCTGGCGCGGAAAACGAAGACGAACTATTCCGTCAAGTTCATGCCGCACATCCCCACCGTGACAAAGTAAAGTTGGAATTCATTCGCCAAGAAGGGGGCAAACGCCAAGGCATGGCCGATTGCCTCTATCAGCTTTCGCAGCGAGACATAAGCGACCGGGATGTGATTGCCTTAATGGACGGTGACACCGTTTTGGGTGCTGGGATTTTGGAAAAATGCCTCCCGCTTTTCGCCGCCAGAAAGTCAGTCGACGCACTGACCACGGATAACATCGCGGTAACTGAAGGCCACTGGCTATATCGAAAATGGTACACCCTACGTTTTTCCATGCGTCACCGTTACATGAAATCACTTTCGCTGTCCAAACAATTGCAAGTTTTGACCGGACGGTTTTCACTATTCCGAGCCAGCGAATGCATCAAACCAGAATTCATTGCGTCATTAGAAAACGATCGCATTAAACACTGGCTTCATGGCGAAATCCAATTTGTAACCGGCGACGATAAAAGCACCTGGTACACGCTGCTCAAAAAAGGCAGTGAAATGCTCTACGTTCCCGACGCCATCATCTACTGCATGGAAGATTCTGGCCCGCAGCCAGTCCGAACAAGCATTAAAAAAATGCACCGTTGGTTTGGCAATATGCTGCGGAACAATGGTCGATCGATCACATTAGGATTGGGAACGCAAAAGCCATTCGTTTGGTGGTGCCATGTCGACCAGCGATTGTCAATGTTCACCAGCCTACTTGGCCCGCTTAGCGCGCTGTGGGCCTGCATTTGGCTAAGCCCGTATTACTTGCTGGTCTATGCAATTCTGGTGTTGCTAGTCCGGTCGCTGTACATCTTGATCCTGACTTTCGAAGGACACCGCCTGTCACTGGTCGACATCCCCATGCTGCTGTACACCCAGTGGATTGGCAGTATTGTCAAAATTTACACACTGTTCCATTTACATCATCAAAAATGGGATTCGCATCGTACCGACATGGCTTCAGACGAAAACCGCGAGTCGTTCTCCGACTACATTATCCCCAAGATGGAGATGGTGCTTTCCTACGCGGTTTTACTCGTTTTCATTATTTGCATGGTGGGCACCAAGCAATAGGCAGATCCAATCGCACTGCCTAACTGGAACTCGAAGAAATTCGCCACCGCGAGTTAAATGTGTAGATCATGACTGCGAATAGCGTTACGTTCAAAACGATCGTGAACAACAAGTAACAGCCAAAGTGCTTTAAATCCTTCAGAGGATAATAAAACAAACTGGCTTCACCTCGCTTCGCCGGCTTCCAACGTTGCTCACCTGCCTCGACAGAGTGATTATCCACATACAACGGTAAATTGTGAGCCGCAGCAAAGGGGCTGGTTGCAGATAGCGTTTCAACGACTTGTGTAGCCGGCGCAGCTGGGTAATACGTTTCAGCAAAAAAGTTGGCTGCCAACGGCGCAACGTACAGCAAGATAATTACCGAATAAGTAACCATCAAGCTCGACCCGGTCTTCTTACAAACCGTTGAAAAAAACAACGCCAACATTGATGTGGTTACGCACGTCAATGCATAAATCAACAGGTAGGCAAACTTCGTTGGCGTTGCTCGCCAAGCCTCCGTGTCAATGACGCCCAGCACGATCGCGATCAACAATGGCCACAACAAAAACAAGGTCAAAACACTCGACACGCGTAACCCCGACAGCAGCTTCCCCCACAAAATCTGCCAAGGCGTGATCGAAGTTGTCAGCAGCAAGTCCAACGTCTGACGTTCGCGTTCGCTCGTCACACTACCGGCCGAGAACACAGGGCCGATCAACAAATTAAACAGCACCACATACGAAACGTACCAAGGTGTTAAATGCGGTGCGATAAACAGAAAGTAGGCCATCAGCGGCAACGCCAAAAACATACTGACCTGAATCGCCAGCCGCAGCATCAACGTCCCTTGACCAAAAATTTCGCTCCGCATTTCCTTGTCGTAAACGGGATTGGTCGCATCAGGCATCAATGTATTCCGATTGGGCGGGGCCAACAAACGATCGGGGAACTGGTCACGCACAATGACCACGCCGATCGCATTTTTGTTCTCTTCCTCAATGTTGATGACCTCTTTGCCCTCCGAACCAAAGTCTGGCGGATACAACATTCGAGAACTGCAAATATAAAACAACACGATCGTGACCGCGGCCGCGAAACCAGGAATCACCGTCATTGCCATATTCAAACGAGTCTCACCAAACTGGCTCATCGCGCCCCAAAACAGCACCCCCATCAACGCCAACGGCAAGATCATCAAATAAGACACCACTAAAGCGGAACTGGTCCGCGAGAAAAAACTCCCAGCCGCGACACTGATCATGCCAAAGGTAATCACACTCGCGATCAACGCCAAATACGCCGCCAACACTTCGTAAAACGAAACACCTCCCAGCGGCAAACACAGCATTACGATCGGCAGCGATGCAAAGATCAAAATAGCCAAGTGAGTTAGTGCCGCAACCAGCTTGCCCAGCACGATCGACTCCGGGCGAATCGGACTGGCCAACAGCATCTCGTACGTCATCCGTTCCTTTTCGCCGGCAATCGACCCCGCCGCGAAACTTGGCGCCATCAACGCCGCCAAAACGTACTGCCCCAAAAACACCAAATCCACCAACACACTCGACGAACTCGAATCACTCAAATCCAATCGTACGTTGTCAGTCGGCCAAGCAAAATAAACCACTGCCGCCAACAGCACTTGGTACATCAACAACAAACCAAAAGCTCTTGGCTTGCGTAAGTTGACAAGTAATTCACGTTGCAAAACTGGGTTACTAATAAGCTGCATGGAGGCTGAACTTGAAAAGGTTTATCAAAATCGTAAATAAGTAACGCAGTGAACTCGACGATACAACCAAGCATAAATTTTAGATTTGCGAACCGTCATCTTTGGTCGTCAACTTTGCAATCGCGATCCCCGTGAATCCAAAAATCACCGTCATAATGGGACTGAGATAATTAAAGAAGCAGAAACCGATGTACGCGTAAGACGTCAAGTGCAACACCGCCATCTGAGCGGCGCCACAAGTATTCCAAGGTACCAGCACCGAGGTCACCGTTCCACTGTCTTCTAGGGTTCGACTGAGATTTTGTGGCGCCAATCCGCGATCTTTGTAGGTTTGCCGAAACATTCGCCCTGGGACCACGATCGCCAAGTACTGATCCGACGCCGTCAGATTCAAAAACAAACAAGTCGACACCGTTGTCGCAATCAACGATCCAGTTGACCGAGCAAATTGGATCAACGAGTCGGTGATCCGCTTCAGCATGCCACAGGCTTCCATCACGCCCCCAAAACACATGGCACAGATGATCAGCCAAATCGTATTCATCATCCCGGCCATGCCTTTGGATGACAACAACTTCTTGGCAAACACATTGGCTTTTTCAGCAGGCTTAAGCGCGGCCATCAACGCTTCCTTATCATCACCAGCCTCATTAGCAGCTTTTTCCGTCGCCGAAAACTCTATCCCAGATAGATCAACCGCATCCATCATCGCATCGACGCTGGCTCGATAACTATCTGTACTCAACTGTAAGAAGCTACGGGTTTCAGCCGGCTGCTCTTGCTCTCCGACAAGTGAATAAACGATACCAGGCTGAGCAACGATGGCTACAACGGCTCCCAATAACGTTCCGACAAACAATGCCGCAACGGCATCGACTTTCATAAACACCAGCACCAACACAACAGCCGGAACGATAAACAACCAAGGAGATATATTAAACCGACTAACCAACACGGATTGCAATGCACTTACGTCATCCGGGTTCGCACCAGCAGTATCCAACGTTGAACCCAAATACCAGAACAGCCCCAGCGTGATCAAAATACTAGGGACCGTCGTCCACAACATATAACGAATATGGCGAATCAAATCCGTTCCTGCCATCGCAGCGGCTAAGTTTGTCGTGTCCGAAAGCGGTGACAATTTATCTCCGAAGTAGGCTCCCGAAATAATCGCGCCCGCCGTCATCGCCGGCGGCGCGCCGAGCGCCGTACCGATTCCCATCAGCGCCACACCAACCGTTGCGACCGTCGACCAAGAACTACCAGTGGCCACCGAAACGATCGAACAAATCACCACCGACGCCACCAAAAAGTAACTGGGTTCCAGCACATTCAGTCCGTAGTAAATCATTGCGGGGACGATTCCACTAAGCATCCACGTTCCCGAAAGGGCACCGATTAGCAATAGAATCAAAATAGCAGGCACCGCAGCATTCAAACTAGTGGTGATGCCGTCGAGCATTTTTTCAAGCGGCACCTTCAGGATCCATCCGCCAAAGGCTGCGAAGGCAGCTGCCAAAATCAGCGCAATCTGATTGGGACCATAGGTCGCGTCTTCTCCGTACAACAAGACATTGACACTCAGTAACAAAACCAAAACTAGCGCCGGTGCCAGAGCAAACCACAGGGAAGGGCGTTTGAATTCTGGCTCATCGTTGACTACAGACATACTTACCTTGATCGATGGCCTAAGCTAGAGGTTTCTTTGAATTTCAACATTTGAAAAACCACCAACATGACAGCGGTCCCATTTGAGAAAAAGTTCGATGCAACCAGTGTAACAAATTTGTGACTTCAAAGTTTGGCGTTACAACGGATTTGTTTTCCGCGATGGATCCAGCATCCCGTTAAAGTGGAAGCTTCATTGACCACTCAGTAACTTTCGCCTTTAAGCACCGCGCAGACAGGTGATTCCCAAAAAAACACGGACAACTAAATCAGCTGCCCGTGTTTGTTTTCAAATCGCCTAAACGTTGCAAATGGGTTGTAGCACACTACCAGAACACCACGCCGTAAAAAGCACTTACTACTTTTTCTCTTCATGTTCAAAGTTTGGCTCTTTGCCTTCATAAGCCCGATACAGATCATAAATCGCTTTCTTAAGCGAAGCGGCTGTCTCAGGTTTAGCGTCTTGCTTGCATTTCATCGCAGCGACCATCACTTTGTGAGCCGTAATTAGTTGGCTGGTATAGTCTTTGTTCGATTCTTTAATTCGCTGAGTTAAAAAGTAATCGGCGATGGTCTTTTGAATTTGGCTGGCATGATCTTCTTTGGTGTTAATCCAGCGTGTCAATTGATTGACATTTGTGGGGGACATCTCACCGCCGCCAATTGCCTTCGCAATGGTTTCAACACTGGCGATCGATTTGGCGATTGTCTTGGTGTCTTCTAGCATCTGTTCGAACCGAAGCTGGTCCGTGTAAATACCGCAAGGAACTTGGCAATGAGGTACCGGAGTCGTGACTGTGACGGGACCGGTTGGCTCAGTCGCCGATACGTAGGTCGCGGCAAAGAAAACCATCGCGGCTGAAAATGCGATGGCGATTGGACGTAAAGTTAACTTTTGCATGATGGTCTCTCCAAAATCGGATAGGTAGATTGCTGTCGTGAAACTTTAAACTATCGTATCCAATCCAGATCATCAAGGTAGCGGCACTCACCCAAATGCACGAATCCGCGGGTGTTGGCAGCGCCATCTTGGTTTAGAACCGCAGCATGGTGACTACACAGCTAAGTCAACTGAACAGCTGCCGTCCGAGCGATACAACGGTGAACTTCTGGACGCTCGACGAATTCAGGGCGTGGAGCGATTAGCCGAATGCAAACCAGCCGATGACTGAAAGCAGCAGCAACCCCACGGCTGCGGCGACAATGGCAACGGTCCTAGAAGAAGTACCGGTCGAATGCCGTTGGCTGGGCAGTTCCGGTTCCTGAGCAACTACTTGTTTCTTATTGATGCTGACATCATCGTCAAAATTAAAATCAAACTCAAAATTGCCAGAGGGGTCCACAGGAGCATCAGTTGGTGCAGGATCAAATTTCGGATCCAGCTTGAAACGCGAGTCGCTGTCATCACCCATTGGCAGTAGCGAAGGTTCTCTTGCCGATAAATCGTCACGAATAATTAGATTTGGCTTTTCAAGAACGCCACTCGACTTCGCTTGGTTACTCGTCGCCGAAACTAATTTTTCTTTAGGCGCTGGTTTGTCTACAAGCTTTTTCTTCCGAGCCGAAGTTGCCGCCATGGCCTTCGGTGCTGCTTCGGTTGCGGCGACTGTCTTAACAGGTGATTTTTTTTCTTGGGGAGGCAGACAATCGGAATCGGGAACCCGATGAGTACGCGGGCACTTTGTACAACGAACTTTCTTGCCGATAATATCGCGGGTTGCTTTTAATTTCTTACCACACTCGCAGCGAAAGCGAATCAGTTGGTCCATGATAAGCTCGCCTTTGAATGAATCGTCCAGTAAAAACAAGTGTGTCAATGAAGCTAAAAAAGTGGATGCCAGTGGGTATTTAATGTGTAATCGTCCAGCGGAACTAGAATCGTGGAGCGAGCTGGTTTAATCGTTACATCCTCACTATCTGGAGCTTTGTGATATCCAACAATGCCCGCCAACGGTTCAAATTGTTTTCCCAGTAACAGTACAGGCAAGCCTACACGAGCCAAAAAAGTGCTACTTTGTTACAAAGAATCAGTAACAACAGGCGAAAACAGTTTAGTGTGCAAGTAATACGTGAAAGCATTAACATTAACCAGACATTTACTTGCCATGTGTATCTAGGCGATTCGAACGACTGATATCGCGAACGGCCAGAAACAAAACACCTACGCTACCTTTTAATAACTCGCTAGCTGGTAAAATCTTGGATGAGTCATTTTGTTTGCGACAACGCCTGTTGATTGCATGAGCATTTACAAGAGTAAGAATCGGATTTCGATGATGGCCTGGTTTCGCCGCAAAAATGAAATACAAGACGCGATCAGCACTGGCCAGCTGGACCGAGCAATTGAGCTTACCAGCCGTCTTGGTGACAGCAAGGCCGCTAAGGCGTATCACCGGCAGTTAACAGAGGCATTGGTTCATCGCGCAAACACAGCAGCGGACTCCGACGACTACTTGCTCGCTTGGCAGTCACTTTCTCACGCCGCCACGCTCGCGGTTCGTCAGCAAATCGAAATGGTTTCCCTGACAACTGAACAACTTCAAACTAAGACACTTAGTAAAGCAGATGCAATGCTACAAGCTGGTCAGAACCAGCAAGCGGCCGACTTAGTAAAATTGCTGGCCGATCGAGATTTATCAAACCCACAAAGCGACCGAATCGGTTCCGTCGCCCAGCTACTGAATACGGTCGACGAACTGACGCTCGCCGGAAAACTGGAAGACGCGATCGATCGTTTGAAATCAGCGCAGCGCCTGTACCCAAGCTTAACGGGATTAGACACGCAGGTCGCCAGCTACCAAGAACGCAAACAACAGTTAGATTCACTAACGCAATCACTGCAATCTGCGGCACTTGCGTGTAGGTGGAACGAAGTCTGTCAGTTATGCGACCAAATCCTGAAAATTGCGCCGCAACACGAAATTGCAGCAGGTGCACGTCGGCACGCGGCACAACGAGCCAAGCGTCGAACTTCAGTCGGTTCTCGACTGACCAACGTGCCCGATTCGCCGGAGCAAGATGGTAACCTGGTAATCAAACCACTGGCATCTGCCAACCGAAATTTAAAAGACACCGCGGTGATGCAAGCCGAATCGTCAGCGACTAGCGGTGGACCAGCCGGACCTAGTTCAGTTAACAAGACCCCTTTGACGGAAGTGACTGAATCAGACCTGGCAACCGATCAGGACTTCCGTCTTGCAATACAAGCCAGTTCGTTTTTGATTTGGGTTGACGGTGTCGGTGGCTACTTAGTTTGCACCAAACCAATCAACTTCATTGGCCAAGCTGGTGGCAATTCCACTGTATCGATCCCATTGCAGGCGGATATTCGACAACGTCACGTTAGGCTTGAAACGGTAGCAGGGCGGCATTTGATCCAGCCTTTAGGGCCCGTGGGAATTGCGGGACGCGAAGTCCCCGTCGACGAAAGTATCGTGATCAATTCCGGTCAACATATTTCGTTGGACGGCAAGGTAGAACTGCTGTACCGACAAGACCATCCGCTCAGCAAATCCGCGAGGCTGGACTTCGTGTCACGACATCGAACCCTACCTTGGTCCGACGGAGTCATACTGGCCGGACAGTCGATCATCTTGGGCCCCAATCCTAACAATCACGTTTTTTGCCCAAGTTGGAAAACCGACTTGATTTTGTTCCAGCGAAACGATCAATGGTATGCAAAGTCTAAAGTAGCATTTTGCGTGGACGACCAAGCGCTGACAACGGAGTCAGAGATTCATTTTGACAGCCACCTGTTCGGAGATAGCTTTTCGCTGAAACTGGAGGCAGTGCTGTTGGACGGCTAGAATCATCCCGAAAAGAAATCGAGATCCACATCAAAGCCTAGACACACCGAAGCCTCTTCAATTACTCTGTAAGTATCAAACCTAGAAACGCATCTTGCGTCTAACATTCGCCTACCGTTAGTTAGCAGAACCCAACGTTGTATTCCATGCTTTGCAAAACGTCGCTAGATTGTTAACCGCAACGCATCGAACACTCACCCCTCAGTCTTTCAGCCAACCCTTTTAATCTCGCAGCGAAAAAAACACTGTCAATGCGATTCTCTTATTCAAGCGGTTCTCGGCCCCTGACCGGCTACACGATCAAACGCGGAATCGGCGTCGGCGGATTTGGAGAAGTGTACTTCGCTTTAAACGACGCAGGCAAAGAAGTCGCTCTGAAGAAAATCCAGCGTAACTTGGACATCGAGTTACGAGGCGTTGGATACTGTTTGAACCTAAAACATGTCAACCTGATCTCGCTATGGGACGTTCAAACAAATGAGTTTGGTGAGAGCTGGGTGGTCATGGAATACGTGCCGGGGCCAAGCTTGCGAGATGTGGTCGAAGCCAACCCGACGGGAATGCCGCTAGAGGAAGTAAAACGCTGGTTTGTGTCGATGGCGTCCGGTGTCGCTTATCTGCATGAACACGGCATTGTCCATCGAGACCTGAAACCAGGAAACGTGTTTTGTGACCAAGACGCTCGCGTGATTAAGATCGGCGATTATGGTTTGTCGAAGTTTATTTCTTGCAATGAACGCTCCGGACAAACCGAAGCCGTGGGAACTTTCCATTACATGGCCCCCGAGATTGGCAAAGGCGAATACGGCAAAGAGATCGATATCTATGCGGTGGGGGTGATACTGTACGAGATGCTGACAGGGGCAGTTCCATTTGAGGGCGAGAGTTCTCAAGAGATCATCATGAAGCACCTAACGATGGATCCAGACATCGACGCATTGCCGCAAGAATACCACCGAGTGGTTGGTAAGTCGCTTCGGAAAGACCCACAAAAAAGATACTCGAGCATCGGCGAGATGGTTCGAGATTTACCTTGGCCAGAAATTGCCGCCAGTGCGAACCATATCGTCGATCGCCATGTGGTGGGAAGCATGAATTTCCCTGTAGCCACTGGCAACACACCAAAATCAACGGTTGGCTATCAAGCCAACAAAGCGAAACAGAATGCCGCCACAAACCCCAACGATGCGACTGATCGGTCACCTGTCAAACCCAAGGCTCAGTTGCCGCCGACAATTTTACGGGGCGGTTTCGGCACTAACCAGCAATCGGATGCCGAAAAAGATTTGCCAGAGCAGCCGATCGCAAATCTTGCAGTCAGCAATATAACTGCCAACGACTTGCCAGATGCCGATAGCAACGAAGTCGACGAACCGATGGCCGTTGCAGTGCGATCAGGGTTAACCGATCTGAATCGATGGTGGAACGAAGCCAACGTTTCCACTCCTGTCAGACTCGTCGCGATCGTCGTTACAGGGATCGTCGTAATCGAAAATTCAACTTGGTTATTGGCGGTTTCAGTTGCACTGACAACCGTCTACCTATTGTACTACGCCGCCAGACGCTATGCCCTTTCGCCAGTCAACAGCAACGCTTCGGCGAATTCGAAGACCAACAAACGAATCGAGCGTCAGGCGATTCGATCGCGATTGCTTAATCGACCAGTAACAGACCAATTGGCCGAACTAACAGGATCATTGTTGATTGGAGCGATTGTCGCAGCGACGATTAGTTTCTTTGTCCTCGCCGTTGGGCTAGAAACAAGCGTTGGTCAAGAAGGCGGCCGAGGGTCGTTGATGAGTTGGTCAATTTTCACGTGGCAAACGATGTTTAGCGTGTTAGCGGTTTGGGTGGTAATTGGCTTGACCAAACAATGGACGTGGCAACCGTCTGAGTTCTGGGGACGGATACTTACGTTGGCCTTTACCGGTGCCGTTACCGGCGCAGTTGCTTTCTATACCGCCAGCACTTTTGAAATCGATTTAACGAGAATCACGATTACCGACTTTGCAGCAAAACAAACCGAGTCGTTGGTTTATGACCGCGTCGCAAAACTACCGGCGTTCGTGTTGTGTTTTTCGGCGCTGTTTGCACTCACACCGATTGGGCGGCACACCGACCCATTGCGTCGTACACGTATGAGTGTGATGAATGTAATTTTGAGTTTCATTGTTGGTATTGTTGGCAGTCACTTGCTAAATCTACCGCTGACGGTTGTTTGCACCTTTGCGGTGGTCGTTTCGATTTCCGTTCAGCTAGCCTCGCCTTGGTTGCACTCGAGTAAATTTCAGCCAACCGTCAATCCTCCCACCAATCAAGTGGAAGGGTAAATTAATGGACTTGCAAATACCAGCTTGTTGGATTCTGCGTCTGGCTGCAATGCTGACCGGACTGGCATTGTTATGTTCAAATACATCGGCGCTACCGGTCGTCGTTACTGGTTCGCCTGAACCGCCCACAGCATACAACCAAAATTTGGTGCAGGACAACACTTCGGCCGGCGCTACCGGATCGCTTACAAGTGACATTGGTCGACAGCAAAGACTTAAAAAACGTCTGTTGTCGGTCGCTGCTTGGGGTGGGGCGATTTTGATGTTATTGGCCGTTGCGTATGGTTACTTTCGGCTGGAATTGACAACCCGCGGATTTTACAGCGGCCGATTACAAATTACATCGTCGATCGTAAGTCTAGCTATTCTGATAGCGACCTATTTCTTCTGGCGTTGGCTAATTAGCAATTAGCCAACAACGCATTCAATGCGGGCAGCCTTGGATAGCCCACTGTGAGCAACGCTACTTTCACGACGACGTGGGGACCTGCCCCAGTTTTTCCTGTCTGTTATACTAACAAAGTGATTGCTCGTGATACGAAGCCCCGCCCAATCCGCCAAAGGGTTCACGACCCAATCGAACCGAAGAACACATCATGATTGTCGCCAATTCTCTTACCCGAAAATACCACTCCGGTGATTCTCAGATCACGGTGCTGGATGCCCTTTCGATCGATATTCAGCAAGGCGAGAAAGTCGCGATCCTTGGCCGATCGGGCTCGGGCAAGTCGACCCTGTTGAACTTGATTGCCGGACTCGACACACCAACTTCTGGTAGTTTGGTCGTCAACGGAAAAGAACCAGCCACTCTCAATTCGGCCGACAAAGCTGCTTTTCGTCTGCAAGAAATCGGAGTCGTATTTCAGTCCTTTCAGCTAATCCAGCAGCGAACCGCCTACCAAAACATCGAGCTACCGCTGATTCTCGCCGGTGTTCCATCACGAGAACGGCGCGAGAAAGTTCGCGACCTACTGAAATCAGTGGGCTTGGAAAAACGATCGCGTCATCGCCCGAAACAGCTTTCCGGCGGCGAGCAACAGCGGATTGCGGTGGCCCGGGCGATGGTCAACGACCCGCAAGTGATCCTCGCCGACGAACCGACTGGCAATCTCGACACGACCAATTCACGGCAAGTGATGGACTTGATGCTGACCATGGCCGCCGCCCGCAAGTCGACGCTGTGCTTGATCACTCACGATGAATTGCTGGCCAATCAGGTCGCCGATCGGGTGATTATGCTGCGTGATGGAAAGCGGGTCAGCTAATGAATTCTCGCGACCTCATTAAAATGGCGCTGCAAAACCTGTGGGCCAGAAGACCTTCGACCGCCTTCAACATCTTTGGCATCGTGGTCAGTTGCTCGATGCTGCTGCTGGTGTTTGCCGGCACCCGCGGGGCTCGCGTTGGTTTGCTGAATCTGTTTTCCGAATCGGAGCTCGCGAAACAGTTTGCCATCCGCCCTGGCCGAAATCTCAACGAAGCGCCCAGAGCCTCCAAAATCAAACATGACATGCCAGAGCAAGGCATTGCTCTGGATCGCAAACCGAGAATCCGCAAACAACTCGATAAAGATTGGCAGAACAAGAACTACCCACTGACCCGCCTCACGCTCGACAAACTCAGTAAACTGAGAGCCACTGAAGACATTGCCTCGGTAATGCCAATCCGGTCACTACGTCTCCAACTGACAATCGACAATCGGCAAATCCCTGCCCGCGTGGTTTGCGTCTCCGACAGTGACCATCGCTTCGCAGAGCGAATCGTGTACGGCAAGGCCCCCAGCCCGACGAGCCAGGGTGAACTTTGGATCGACGAGTACCGAGCTTATCGGCTTGGCTTTCGCACCGACGAACAGTTAAAAAGCCTCATCGGCCAGCCGGTACGACTGCGCTTCTCAATCGCTTCGGCAACGCTTTCGCCCGGCATCAAACGCTTCGCCGCCGCCTTCGGAATCTCCGGCATTAACGAAACTGAACAACTGGCCGAAACCTTTAGCAAGCTCTTGACGGACCTCGACCAAACGGACCTTGACGATATCGAAAAGGAAACGTTGCGACTGGCGGCCGGTCGATTGGGGCTCGACTCGCCTGCGGGCGTCGCCACTTCCAAGGAAGGCCAGCCGTTTGTGTTTCGTGACTTTAAGATTGCTGGAATTGTAAAACCACCGTCCACCAGTGCCAGCACGCTGTTTCGTATCACCAGCTCTAGTCGTAGCAATGACTTGATCATGCACTGGCGGGACTACCAAGCCATCGAACAAGCCGCGCAGCCGAAGCGAGTCTACAACTACTGTGTCGGCTCCGTCAAAAACGCGACGGACCTGAAGGTAGTCATTGATGCAGTCGAGGCCAGCGGCTTCGAAACCCGCTCGGCGATCGAGATCATTGACAAGGCCGATGAGCAACTCGGGCGGGTACGGTTGATCGTGGGCACGATCGCGGTGGTGATCTTGCTGATTGCTTGCGTGGGGATTATGAACTCTGTGATCATTGCGGTCATGCAGCGGACACCCGAGTTCGGTATCATGAAAGCAATCGGAGCCACGGACTCCGACATCCGCAACCTGATACTGTTCGAAGCATTCATTACTGGCCTGGTCGGTGCGATCGTCTCGATCGGCTTTGCCTTTCTGATTGACGCCGCGACCAGCCAATACGCTCGGCAGATGATCGAAACCAGAATCGACCAATCGTTTGACTTCCGCATCTTCATCTACTCCGCCGGAGACATTTTACTGATCAGCTCGATCGCCATCGGTGTCTCCATGCTCTCGAGCCTGCTCCCGTCACGGCGAGCCACGAAACTCGATCCCGTTGTCGCGATGAAATAGTCAGCAAAAGTCGAAAGTTGGCTGCCTATACTTGGCACCTTGGTGTGAGGCTTTTCTGTTGGGATCGGCGGGCTGAACCATGCTTGGTCAAAGCCGAGTCGCTTGCACGCTTAATAGGAGAGCCTTCACAGTTCACGCGGCCGATCAACATTTGAACTGTTTCGTCGAATTTTTCGTGACATCAGTGGGGATTAAGCCGATTTTTCACCGTCAACCTGAAACAGAAGTGCTGCGCATGAGCCCGGGGTGACTGGCGAGCTAATTACCCCGTATATATTACTTGTTCAAACCGGTTTGCCATTGCTGGTAATTTGGTAGTGTAGGTAACGGAACGTCTAGCCAAGGCGTTTCGTGTTGTTAGAATACCGAGCAGTTCTTTTACATTTCAAAACGGCCGCCGAGCCAAATCCACCTTCGGGCAAATGCTGCCAGAACGAAGGGTGTGATTTGATAGGCATCTACGAATATCGCCCGACACGAAGAAAGGTTGACGGCTTTGAACAAAACCGCTGAACTTCTGCAAACGCCCCTGCACCCATGGCACGTAAAACATGGTGGCCGCATGGTGGACTTTACAGGCTGGGACATGCCAGTTCAATATTCCAGCATCATGGACGAACACCACCAAACGCGAAAAGCGGTTGGGATGTTCGATGTCTCTCACATGGGCCGTATTTGGTTTTCAGGCGACCGCGAAGAAATCGGCCAATGGCTCGATGGAATAACCACGCGACGAGTTGCTGGCATCGCTCCCGGAAAAATTCGCTACTCACTGGTATGCAATCAAGACGGTGGCATTCTGGACGACGTGTTGGTTTATTACTTGCCTGGCGCGAATGATGGCGAGCCATTTTGGATGATGTGCTGTAACGCCAGCAATCGATCAAAAATTATCGCTTGGCTAGAACAGCACATCGGCGGCCGTTCCATCGAGCTAGATGATCGCACGGAGTCAACTGCGATGATCGCCGTCCAAGGACCACTCGCAAATCAAATTGTAGCGAAGCTGGCGTCCGTTGATCCGGATACGCTTGGTTACTATACCGGTACTTCTTGTCAGTTGGTCGGCGACGTTATTTTGACTCGCACTGGCTACACGGGTGAAGACGGTTGCGAAATCACCTGCGACGCGTCGATTGCAATCGAGATCTGGGAAAAGATTTTTGCTGCCGCCGCAGAAGTCGGTGGTGGAGCATCTGGGCTGGCCAGCCGCGACACGCTGCGTTTGGAAGCAGGCATGCCATTGTACGGCCACGAACTGAGCGAAGATTTCAATGCTGGGCAGACTGATTTGCGGTTTGCGATGCAGATGAAAGATCGCGAGTTCAACGGCAAGCCAGCAATTTTGGCTGCGATGAAAGATTCGTCGTTGCCAGTGCGAGTCGGTTTGCAGTTGGAAGGTCGTCGAGCAGCCCGTGAAGGTTGTACGGTTTTTGTTGGCGAGAAAAACGTTGGCACCGTAACCAGCGGAACCTTCGCTCCAACACTGCAAAAGTCGATTTCCATGGCTTATTTGCTACCTGAGGCAGCAGCGCAGGGCACCGAGGTGACGGTCGACATTCGCGGCAAGTCACACCCTGCGGTTGTCGTTGAAGTCCCGTTTTATAAACGTTCCACTTAAATTCAAATACACAACCGACCGCTGGCTCGTTGTAGCAGCCAGTAGCCGGAGAAAAAACAATTTTACTTATCAAACGGAGTTAGTACTTTGAATCCTGAAAATTTACTTTTTGCTGAATCACACGAGTGGGCCTCCATCGATGATGGCGTTGCAACGATCGGTATTTCAGCCAACGCAGTCGAAGCCCTAACCGACTTGGTCTACATGGAACTGCCTGCCGTAGGTGACCTCGTGGATGTTGGTCAAGCATTCGGTGAAGTCGAATCCGTAAAAGCAACCAGCGAAATGTACTCACCGGTCGCCGGTGAAATCGTTGAAGTAAACTCTTCGATCGTCGATGGCTTGGAAGTTTTGAACACCGACCCCTACGAAGCCGGTTGGATTATTAAAGTCAAAATGAACGGTGATACCGGTGTCGACAAGTTGTTGTCGTTCGCCGACTATCAAAAACAATGCGACGAAGCCAGTTAGTGGTTCGTCCGATCAGAAATGAATCGTTCGTAGTTTCGCCTCCTTGCGGAAGCCCTGGCTAAGCCCGGTACTGCAAACGATCACCCTGTTAGTGCCCTGACAAAACAGCGACTGCAATCGCTGCTTTGTTCTCCTTTTAGAAATCATAGCGTTCCAAAAAAGATGTCAGTACAAACCGTTGATTCTCGCAAAGTTAGTGTCTCCATGGATCTCAAAGACGATTTTTCGCGCCGTCACATCGGCCCGAATGCAGCTGATGTGGATACGATGTTGTCCGCGATTAATGCGAAGTCTTTGGACGACTTGATTACGTCTACGGTACCAGCAAGCATCTTGCTGGGACGTGACCTAAACTTGCCTGCCGCAGTAAGCGAGAACCAAGCAATCGACAAACTGCGTGAACTGGCCGATGCGAACCAAGTCAAGCGGTCGATGATCGGCATGGGGTACTACGGAACCCACGTTCCCAACGTGATCTTGCGAAACGTACTGGAAAACCCAGGCTGGTACACGGCTTATACGCCCTATCAAGCCGAAATCGCTCAGGGACGCTTGGAGAGCTTGTTAACGTTTCAGCAGATGGTAATGGATCTGACTGGAATGGAGATTGCCAATGCTTCGTTGCTGGACGAGGCGACGGCGGCTGCGGAAGCGATGGCGTTGTGTAAGCGAGCGAGCAAGCACAAATCAAATCAGTTCTTCGTTGCTGACGACGTTCATCCTCATACGCTTGATGTGGTGAAAACTCGAGCCAATTATTTTGGGTTTGAATTGATCGTGGCGCCAGCGGAAACCGTTAGTGAGCACGATGTGTTTGGTGCATTGTTGCAGTACCCAGGAACGACGGGTCAGGTCCGAGATTTGACGCCGATGATTGAACAAGTACACGCGGCCAAGGGTTTGGTTGCGGTCGCTAGTGATTTGTTAGCGTTAACAGTTTTGAAGCCGCCGGGCGAAATGGGCGCCGACATCGTGCTTGGAAGTGCACAGCGGTTCGGCGTACCGATGGGCTTTGGTGGACCGCATGCAGCGTTCTTCGCCACTCGCGATGCATTCAAACGCTCAATGCCGGGCCGAGTGATTGGTGTATCAAAAGACCGAAACGGAAAAACCGCTCTACGAATGGCGATGCAAACTCGCGAGCAACACATTCGACGTGACAAGGCGACATCGAACATTTGCACCGCACAGGCGTTACTGGCCAACATGGCGGCATTCTACGCTGTGTATCACGGCCCTGACGGGGTACGGGCAATCGCCGAACAAACCTACGGTTTGACTTGCTGGACAGCCGATCAACTGATGCAAGCAGATTTCAAATTGGTTCACGATGACTTCTTTGACACCGTTGTGATCGAAACAGAAGAGGCCCAGTCGATTGTGGATCGTGCGGCGGTCGAATTTGATTTGAACTTACGTTTGGTGGGGCCGACGCAAGTTGGATTCAGCTTTGATGAAACAACAACCACGGATGACGTACGTGCTTTGTTAAGTGCCTTCGGCGTGACGGATGCTGAATCACTGACACCAGACTTCGCTGGTTTTGGCACCGATAAATTACAAACCCTGAAACGCGAATCGGAGTTTTTGCAACACCCTGTCTTCAATCGTTATCACAGCGAAACCGAAATGCTGCGATATCTGAAGCGTTTGGAAAACCGAGACTTCTCGCTCACCCACGGCATGATCCCGCTTGGGTCTTGCACCATGAAACTAAATGCGACCGCCGAAATGATTCCGGTTACGTTTGATGGTTTTGCGAACGTTCATCCATTTGCTCCTGCCGATCAATGGCCGGGATACCAGCAAATGGTGGATCAACTGCGCGACTGGCTGATCGAGATTACTGGTTATGACGCGATGTCGATGCAACCAAACTCAGGAGCTCAAGGCGAATACGCGGGGCTGCTGGCAATCCGGCGTTACCACGAAAGTTTGGGGCAGGGCGATCGCGACGTTTGCTTAATCCCAAGTTCCGCTCATGGCACCAACCCAGCCAGCGCAACCATGATGGGCATGAAAGTAGTGGTCGTGAAGACCGATGACGACGGCAATATCGACCTGGATGATTTACGTGCCAAGGCGGAACAGCACTCCGACCGGCTGTCGAGTATGATGATCACTTACCCGAGCACCCATGGTGTATTCGAAGAAACCGTAACCGAAGCTTGCGATGTGGTGCATCAGCACGGCGGACAGGTTTACATGGACGGTGCCAACATGAACGCCTTGGTGGGAATCGCCGCCCCCGGCAAATTCGGTTCCGATGTCTCGCATTTAAACCTACATAAAACGTTTTGCATTCCCCATGGCGGCGGTGGTCCTGGAATGGGACCCATTGGCGTGAAAGCACACCTAGCACCGTTCTTGCCAAACCATGTCGTGCGACCAATTGATGGTTTGAGCGACGAAAACAATGGTGCAGTGTCTGCGGCACAGTACGGCAGCGCGGCAATCCTGCCAATCTCTTGGGCTTACATTGCCATGATGGGGAATACTGGAATGCGGCGAGCCACAGAGGTCGCGATTCTAGGTGCAAACTACATTGCGGCTCGACTGGAAGATCACTTCCCTGTGCTGTACAAAGGCAGTAACGGTCGAGTGGCTCACGAGTGCATTATCGATATTCGACCAGTTAAAGAAGCCACCGGAATCACGGAAGTCGATATTGCCAAGCGGTTGATGGACTATGGATTCCATGCACCGACCATGTCGTGGCCAGTTGGCGGAACCATGATGATCGAGCCAACCGAAAGCGAGTCGCTGGAAGAGCTGGATCGTTTTTGTGATGCTATGATTTGCATTCGCGAAGAAATCCGAGCCGTTGAGCGAGGCGAAGTGTCTGCCGAAGATTGCGTTGTGCACCAAGCCCCGCACACCATGGACGATTTAGTGCAAGCCGATTGGCAGCGATCTTATTCGCGAGAACAAGCGGTGTTCCCAACCCCTGCAACTCGAGCGGCAAAGTTTTGGCCAGCGGTCAATCGGGTCGATGACGTGTATGGCGATCGCAACTTCGTTTGTTCTTGCCCCCCCATGTCAGATTATGAGTCTGAAGAATGAGCGTAACGCTCGCGCGAGTGATTTTTGACTCGCCCGGTGCCGGTGCTTGGAACATGGCGGTCGACCAGTCTTTGCTAATGTCGGCTGAGCAAAATAGCACTGTAACACTCAGGCTTTATACTTGGGCTCAACCGACGTTGTCATTGGGTTATTTTCAAAAGCATGCTGACAGGAATCTGCATGTCGCCAGTGCTGCATGCCCGATCGTTCGACGGCGAAGTGGCGGCGGCGCGATCCTGCACGACCAAGAATTAACATACAGCTTGGCAATCCCCAGCAGCCATCGCTGGTCTAAGGAGAGTTCGGAACTGTATGACTTGGTCCACCGGATTGTGATTCAGTTACTGGCCGAAGATGGCATCGAATCGCGGTTATTCAAAGACACCGCGAAGCAGCAAAGTAACTCTTTCGCTCCAGAGCCAAAAGTGAACATCGATCCGAATGCGTTCTTGTGTTTTCAACGACGCTCCGATGGTGACTTGGTTGTCGACGGATCTAAGGTACTGGGAAGTGCTCAACGACGTTTAAAGCATTCATTGTTGCAGCACGGAAGTTTACTATTTAAGCAGTCAGAATTCACTCCTGAATTACCGGGGCTGCTAGAACTTAGCGGCAAGCATTTCCAGCTTGAAGTGTTCGCTCAGCGAATGTCAAAAGCACTCGGCGACGCACTCGGATTTGAGTTTTCGCCGAGCATCTTGACCGAGGGGGAAGCGGCATTAGCAAAAGAACTAGAGATGGCGACGTTCGGATCGCTTATGTGGACACAAAAGCGATAACTGTTAAGAACTGCCTGCCATTGCGGTCGCTTTTAAATCACAACCTATGGCACGTTTTAAGTAACCAACAACCTTGTATTTCCTTGATGTTGTTGAAGATTTCTTAAACCAACAATGGACGTTGCTTTTTTACAACAACATTTTCTCGTAAAAGATTGCTTAAGCTTCCGGCCTCTCACGACAAAATATGGTAGAATAAACTGCGTCAACTGCCTGAAGCCTCGCCACTCGACGGTGCAACTACTTCCCTTGCTGGTAGGCAGTGATAGCGTAATTGCCACTCATGTTCAAATGTGACATTTATCACTTTGACTATGCATAATCGCATTTAAGAGCATTTTTGGACGGTCGATTTTGATCGACGTGATCAATTTTCGTTTGGATTTGACACAGAAAACTAGCGAGCCATAATTGTCTCAACAGATCTAGCCGATACTAGTATCGGCTAGATCTCCGACAAAACCATAAGTTTAGCTGTTTAAAGTCTTAACTGCTGAAAGTCATAAGGCTAGGGATGCAAGTAGTTCTAAAAGTTATTGGCGGAAAAAACGATGGTCGGCAGATTAAGATCGCCGTGCCGAGGTTTATTATTGGACGAGGTGAAACCGCTCATTTACGTCCGTCGAGTGACCTTGTCAGTCGCGAGCACTGCGAGATATTAGTCGGAGATGGTGTCGTCCGTATCAACGATTTGAAAAGTCGTAACGGAACCTACGTGAATGGCCTGAAACTTGATGGGCCCCACGATTTCAATTCAGGTGACTCATTGCGGGTTGGCAGACTGCAGTTTGAAGTCATCGTTGACCATGCTCTTGCCGGTGCAAAGAAGCCCAAAGTAAAAGGTGTTGTCGAAGCTGCGAGTCGCACAGCTAATACCAAAAAGAAAATGTCGCTGGAAGACAGTATCACTGACTGGCTGATTGATGACGATGATACCCCCGATGCAGATGAACGCGGCCAAATCGCCTCGGCCGAGACCTTGCAGCTAAATCTTGAAGACACATCCGTGTTTGGTAAAAAGAACAAAGCCAGGCGGGATGAACAGCGACGCAAAGAGTCTGAGAACAAAGAAGCTGCTGAATCAGATAGCTCAAAAGGCAAATCAAAGTTCAAGAAGCTACCCAAAGTGGAGGGCGACAAGCACGAGAATTCGACTTCTGCCGCAGACGATGTGCTGAAAAAGTTCTTCAAGCGTCGCTAGCAATGCACTTAATTGGCAGGATCTTGCCAAGAGTTCAAAGTAAACGGCGAAATGCTCTGTAATTATTGCGATAATGTTCTTTAATCGGAAATTTTCGTTCCCGATTGAAACTTTGTCTTGTCAGCATGGGTATAGGACGCGACCGGATGCATTAAGGAGCCCGCATTGGCTGAAGAATTATCTATTATTGTTGATCGCTACCTAAACGGACATGAGTCCGCGTTCGGGGATTTGATTCAGCGTTTTCGTGGCCGAGTCTATGGCTTGTGTTTCCGTATGCTCAGGCAACGCGAGGATGCCGAAGATGCGACACAAGAGACGTTTCTACGAGTCGCAAAGAACCTGCATCGCTGGGATCCGACCCGATCCTTTGAGCCATGGCTATTAACCATTGCTGGCAATCGATGTCGGACTCGGCTGGCCAAACGCACTCGACGACCACAAGAGATCTCGTTGGAGCACCCTGTTGAAGACCGCTCCATGGAAACAAAACGGGCTCAACTATTATCCGAAGAACTTGAGTTAGCACTGCAAGAAATTAGAACTGACTACCGACGTGCGTTCGAATTGTTCCATCACTCACAGCTTGAATATCAGCAGATCGCGGAACAGCTTGACGTCCCGTTGGGGACCGTCAAGACTTGGGTTCATCGAGCCCGTCAGGAAATCCTCCAGAAACTTTCCAAACGAGAGGTTGTTTCTGTGCCTAGCCAATCGTAGCCCGCCACTAAATTTATTTCCCTTGTACCACCGTCCATTCAATGCAGTTTTAAAAAACAAGAATGCTTGACAACAACAACAATTTGATCTCGGACTGCCTTCACGGTGTTGATTCGGTAAACGATCAACATCAACGTGAGGCCGACGAATTGGTTTCTTGCCAAAACTTCGAGCTGCGAATCAACAACTTGATGGATAACCGAGCGAGCCTGGCGAGTGACCATTCGTTACAGGACCATGCCGAGGGCTGTTTGAGCTGCCAACAAGCATTGCAGCAATACCAACAACTTGAGTTATTATTGGTTGGAAAACGTGAGAACATAGACACCGCTGACAAAGTATGCCTCGCCGACAATCGAATCGACGTTGCAGGACATATTGGATCACGGTTTGAAGAAAATCCGAAAGCCGCGTTTGGCTGGGGAAATTCTCCGCTGGCGATCATTGCGATGCTGGTTGTTTTGATAACCTGTGGACTATATTTCAATGATGCCGCAAATGTAGAATTTGCTCCCGGCGTTGCGACCGTAGAAAAGTCGCAAGCTCCAACTACGAATCATTTAGTAACTCCATTAGCAAGCAGTGACGCAAACAACAACACTTCGCCCACAAGTAACAATGCAGACGATACTTTGCCTTGGACGCCGGAATTTTCTGTGCAGCAACTAATGGGATTGGTTGATTCCGGAAGTGAGTTGTTGGCCGCTGGTGAACAACAAGTTTCAGTTATCCGGGAGTTGTCGGATGTCAAATTCGACTTGTCGGGGCTAGAGAATCAGCTTGAGTCATTGCAGCCCGTACTGTCTTTATCAGGACGGATTCCCGCGCTAAGTCCAATGCAAGGCACCGTATGCTTCACGCTGGGCTGGTTAAAAACGAGCAGGGGAGACTCGCAGCAGGACTCTAATGAGCCAACGACTGAAGTTGGCATGCAGCTATTGCTTAAGAAAAACCTTGCTTAAACCTCACTCCTCACTTGGCATTTTTTGCGTGGTGTGTTCGTAGTAATGCCTTTAGGCTTATCTCTCCGAAGTGAACTGGCTACCCCCTGTTAAAACGGATGCCAGAAACAGTTCAGCTGCCACGACCAACCACTTGCCCCATTAAGTGTCACGCTCTCCACGCCAAAAGTAGATCCCAACCGAACTCATACAATGAGTTGGTTCGTGATCGACCGTGAACTCCGGTTGTCACGCCATCTTAAAATGCTAGCACTTACGTGAGCCACAAGGCTAGGTTCGATTTCATCCGTGTTTCTATTGGCTGGACTTGTGAGGTTATTTCAATTTCGCTAACGTTCATGAGTATTCCGAACAAAATTGAGTTTGTTTCGGAATTTTGCTAAAGCGACCACAAGATTGAAACTTGGGATACGTCATGGATCGACGTCAAATCATTACCGCCATTTGTTTGGTTGTTGTCGGCTGCGCGGTCATTTGCCAAAGCGGATGTAAATTGCAGGCTGATCGACTAAATTCAATTGGCCGTCAAGCGTTTGAACGAGGCCAGTATGCAGTGGCAATCAACGAGTTTCAGCAGGCTTTGAAAACAAACCCCAATAACGCTGATGCCCTCTACAACTTGGCGGCTAGTTATGGCGCCTTAGGTAAACAAACCAAAAACAACCAATGGCTCTCTCAAGCCGAACAACTGTACCGGCAGGCGATCAACCTCAATGATCAGCACGTCGATGCACACCGTGGGTTGGCTGGACTGCTGATTGAATCGGGCCAAGAGCAATATGCATTTGACCTGATCAACCAATGGAAACAACGCTACCCAACCAGCAACGCGCCCTTGGTTGAACTCGCGAGGCTTTATCAAGAGTACGGCGATACACGTCGGGCGACAGACATTCTAGCTGACTCATTGCGTTTGAATCCTGGTGATGTTCGATCGTTGATCGCGATGGGACATATTCGCGAGACAACGGGCCAGACGCATTTGGCAATTGACAACTACCTACGGGCGCTTCAAGTTGATGGAAATCAGCAGAACTTGGTTCAGCACGTAGCTTCACTACAAAGCCGCGTCGCAGCCCTGCCTGTTCCAGCTGGCTTGCAACAAACATCCAATCCTGCTCAACCAGTGCGATACGGTGCCGTCGAGCCCTTCCGGCGTTAATCCAACGCCAATCTGGCGCTGAAACGCAACTACCCATTCACTCGGCTGGTAACGATATTTAGCGCTTCTTCATTGACAGATTGAGGAAGCTTCTAAACCAACCCGGTATGACCGGACTATCTTGCTTAACCCGATCTCCGGACGTCCATTGGGGAGGATTTGGCTTTGCTAGGGTCAATCGGTAATCCTATGAGCTTACTTTGATTAGAATGAAGGCTTGTTTGCGAACAGTCCTTCGTTTTTGCTGAGCCTCGTCTCGACTATGAATCTCGTCGTCGGTTTTGTCATTCTGTTCTGTCTTTTCTGCAATGAGTACTCAGCTGTAGGAACAGCAGATCATTTGCAGCTGCGTGTCAGTGGTATTGTGTTGCTGACTTGCTTGGTGCCATCACTGGCGCTATTGCAAACGTTTTGGTTCAACCGAAAGCGCCGACTACAAAAAATAGACACTGAGCACTGGGAACGAATTTGCCACCGAATCAATTCATGTCACACAGCGGTTTGGTTGACTGCATCGATCGCAACGATCTATGCCCTTCGGTGGCATGATGTGGTCCGCAGTGAATGGGACTTGGGCCGGTTCGTGCTGGTGGATGAAATTGTAATTCTGCTGCCTGTGTTACTGTCCTTACTCGCGTCTTGGGCAGTGTTTTTTGACCTCAAGCCTGCAGAAAAACCAAACGGTCCGTCAGCGTCGCCACCGTTGGAGACTTGTGCCACCAGTGATAAAACCACACTTGTTCCGCCAAACGGGAATTGGCGATCGTGGTTATTCTCCACCAAACGACGTGAATTCGTTTCAATTCGATTTCGACTGTACGTACTTGTTCTGATGGTGCCGTTACTAGCGGCGGTTGCGATCAATGATCTCATTCCAAACATCTTACCGTTTGGCAACGGTGCTGTAGTAGCATTAATTGCAGTTGGTGTGCTGAGTATACTTGCAATGCTACCAACATTAGCAGGATTACCCTGGAGGCTAACGACGCTCAACAATGATGCCACAGAAATAATCCAGCAAGAACTGGACCAGCTTAATTTGACTGGCCTGAGTGTACGCGGGTGGGACACTGGAAATCAAATCATCAATGCGGCTGCCGTGGGGATACTACCGTGGTTTCGGCAGTTATGGATTAGCGATCGTTTAATCGAATTGTTTCCCGAGGCGGAACTGAAGGCGATTGTCCGTCACGAAGCTGCTCACCTGAAACTCGGCCATGCTGCCATTCGGAGTACATTATTGCTCATGCCGGTGACGGTCGTGAGTATTGTCAGTTGGCTGCGTTGGGGCGATCCGACTGCAGTGATCGCGATAGCCGATTGCATGGGTGTGTCGGCTTTTCAAGTCACGCTGATAATGTCATCGCTGTATTTAGTCTATGCCGTGGTGACGCTGCGAACCCTTTCTCACGAATCTGAATTTGAGGCAGATTTAATGGCCTGCTGTAAACCAGCCGATGTCCAAGAGAAATCCAGTGAAAAGAATCGCCTGCTGATTTGCCCACAACGGTGGGAAGAAATGCAAAGTGCGATTGAACGACTGGCAGTATGTATGCCGTCACAAGTGGATAAGAAATCAGTGCTACACCCGAGCTTGCGAGCCCGTATGCGAGCCTTGCGTTTTTTACGGTTTCGAGCCAAAACTCGATCCCCAGAGCAAGTAATCGCAAGTAATCGTCGTTGGGCACTCGGAATGGCGCTCGGAATGGCGGGTGCGATCGCGTGCACGCTTTGGGCCCTGTAAGTTTGCTAATTGCCGGATAACCGTTACAGGTGGAGTATCTTTTGACGGCAATTTGGCAGTTTGTTGCGTTTGGGCATCATTTACGACGTAGGGTTGTGTCTCGCAACCGACAGTAAGTATGCGAGTCCCCTTTTATCAACGTAAATCGCAACTGGCTCCCTCAAATGACTTCAAACACGCTCACAACTCAACTTTCTCAAGTTCTACAATTCCACCCGCACCTCAAACAAACGAGCGTTCAAGTTCAAAGTAACCGTGGTAACGTTGTGCTGACTGGAACGGTTGGTTCGTACTATGAAAAGCAGCTCGCACAAGAGACACTGCGAGGCGTGGCAGGCATCGCGTCGATCGACAATTCGCTAGAAGTAAACTGGCGCTAGATCGTTTCGCGTAAGATTCTTAGTTACGGATGGGCCCTTTTTCTTGGCTGTTCTGCAAATTTAGTAGCTAGAAAGAACTACAGTAGGTTTGTCGAAAAGAACAGAAACGCAGAGTTTCACGTGATGCATTTCTTCGACGTTCTCCGAGACTCTACGTTTTAAATTGAATTTCCGCCACCGAACGCACACGGTTTTTCATATCTTACGAATAGAAAACTATCCAACGGATGTCGTCTCTACATCGCTAGGTCGATTGCACTGCCTAGCCACATGAGTTATCAAAAGAAAAAACGAGTGCCAGTCTTTTGACCAACACTCGTTTAAGATCATTTTTAATTCGATTTTTACTTGATTTCAATTGGTTTATGTCAACCAATCCGGCAGCTCCTTGATGGCTGGCAACTGGATCAACTCGGCCGATAAAATGGCTTCGTTTTTAGTGATCTTAGTAAGGACTTCCTTTGTCGCAGTACTGTCGATACTCAAAACACCAATCGCTCGTCCACCGCTCTCGTCACCGTTACGCCCAACCGCCATTTGGGCGATGTTGACGCCTTCTTCCGCCAGCAAGTTGCCGACATAGCCGATGATGCCTGGAATGTCTGAATGATCGAACACCATCAAGTTGCCATCCAAAAACGTTTCCGTTTGATACTTGTCTAATTTCACCAGTCGCGGCATGTTCTTGCCGAACAGAGTACCAGTCGCGGCACGCTTTACTCCATCACCGCTGACCGAAGCGGAAATCATGCTGCTGAAAACTGAATGGTCAGGGTTTGCTGTGCGAACAATTTCGATACCACGCTCACGACAGAGCATTTCTGAATTGACAATGTTTGCTTCGTTAAAGATATGCCCAATCAGCCCTGCGCAGAAAGCCGAAACCAACGGCCTAGAATCAATTTCAGCTAATTCGCCTTTGAATTCTAACTTGCAATGATCGATCGCTCCGCCATGCCACTGAGCCAATAGCAACCCAAGCCGATGCGCTACGTCCAAATGGTGGCGCAATTCGTTGAGAGTTTTCGGGTCCAACGCAACCGTGTTCACTGCTGATCGGATTTCGCCGGTTGACAGATAGTTGATCAACAGATCAACCGCCTCGATGGCAACCTCAACCTGAGCCTCATCGGTGCTGGCTCCTAGATGGGGTGTACACAGGACGTTGTCCATTTGGAACAACGGATTATCGGTACAAGGTTCATTTGGATAAACATCCAAAGCAACACCGCCTAGATGCCCCGACTCAAGGCCTGCCACGAGCGCTTCGTTATCGTAGATTCCACCACGCGCACAGTTAATCAAGCGGGCGCCAGGCTTGAGCAACTTGACTTCCTCATGGCTAATTAAATTCTCGGTTTCGGGGGTCAACGGCGTGTGCACAGTCAGGTAGTCGATCTGCGGTAATAAGTCTTTGACTTCTTCGACCTTTTCGATCCCCAGCTCTTTGGCTCGATCGCCTGTCAAGAACGGATCAAAACCGACGACCTTCATCCCAAAGGCTTTTGCTCGAGCCGCAACGCCTTGGCCGATTCGGCCAAGTCCGATGACGCCCAGCGTTTTTCCGGATACCTGTGAGCCTTGGAATTTCTTACGATCCCAGCGATTGGCTTTCAGGCTTTCCATCGCGGGTGCGACGTTTCGAGAAAGCCCCAACAGCAAAGCCATCGCGTGTTCGGCAGTACTGACCGTGTTTCCGGCGGGCGTATTCATGACCACGATACCCAATCGTGTTGAAGCGGGTTTGTCAATGTTATCCGTACCAACACCGGCTCTAACGATTGCTTTAAGCGTCGTATTTCCTTCAAGCGACTCAGCGGTAATTTTGACGCCACTGCGGCAAACGGCGCCATCGTAGTTCGCTAATTCAGCTTTTAGCTCCGCGCCTTTAAGGCCAGTTTTAACGTCGAACTCAATATTCTTGGCTGCCCTAAGTTTGACAAGTCCTTCTTCCGCGATATTGTCTAGTACGATAACGCGTGCAGTTTTTGTTGTTTGAATCATTTGGTTTCAATAACCGATTTTAAATGTGCGAAAGTAATTTGGTAGTTGATCGATTTACTT
>CAZORR010000006.1:0-8835 GCA_964582115.1 uncultured Pirellulaceae bacterium | reverse complement strand
TTAAAGATCAAGTAATAAAAACGGAGATCAACCGTTGTTTGCGATAAAGTCGGTCATGAATTGAGCGAGTGTTTGCACACCTTCAAGTGGCATCGCGTTATAAATCGAAGCTCGAATTCCTCCCAAGCTGCGGTGACCTTTCAAAGTCTTCATACCAGCTTGAGCCGCTTCAAGTAAAAACTTGGTTTCCAGTTCCGGTGTGGGAAGCATGAAGACAACGTTCATGTCTGAGCGGCAATCCTTGGCTGCGTGGCCTCGGAAATATCCACCGCTGCCGTCAATCAAATCGTACAACAACTTCGCTTTCGCTTGGTTGAACTGACCAACTTTCTCAAGATCGCCAAACTCGTCTTCCAGCCATTTGCAAACCAAACCCGTCACATAGATCGCAAATGATGGAGGCGTATTAAACCTTGAACCGCCTTTCGAGTGGACGGCGTAGTTCAAGTAGCTTGGTAGGCGGTCGTCACAACGCTCCAGAAGTTTCTTTTCGAGAACGACAACCGTCACACCAGCGACACCGGCATTCTTTTGAGCACAGGCGTAGATCATTCCGTAATCCGAAATGTTCAATGGCCGAGACATAAAATCCGAGGACTGGTCCGCGATGATCGGTGAACCGTTGGTATTCGGAAGTTGCTTAAACTGCACGCCTTGAATGGTCTCATTGGACGTCAAGTGACAGTAAGCGGCACCATCGGTGAGCGATAATTGATCTTGAGTTGGCACGGACGAGAAACCATCGTCGGCTCCGTTGTAGGCCTCGTTTAGATTGCCGAACCGATGTACTTCGGCTGCGCTTTTCTTACCCCAAGATCCGTTAACGATGTAGTCGGCAGTTTGCGACTTGTCCGTCATTAAATTGCTGGCAATCATCACGTTTTGAAGAGCCGATCCGCCTTGAAGGTATAGGATTTCATGCGTGTCGGGTAAATTCAACAGGCGACCAAGCCGAACCGTCGCGTCTTCGATAATTGCATCGAAGTCTTTACTGCGATGGCTGATTTCTAAAACGCTTGCCCCAGCACCAGGCAACGAAAGCATCTCATCTTGGATCTGTTGCAAAACCGGAAGCGGGAGCGTCGCCGGGCCAGCGGAAAAATTAAAAACACGATCAGGTGTAGTATTCGACATGTCGTTCGTTTCTGTTAGCGTCCGAAATTGGAAACTGACCGAACCCGACAACCTTCCGATGGCCGTCGACTTCGATTCGCGGTGCAAACAGTGTAAATCCATGCCCGAAGACTGGGTAGACCGGATGGAAACTTAACGCGAACTCTTATCGAAACCCAATGTTTCCCCAGCGGTGCTTTCTCTAGGTGTAAGATTTGCCAGAATCATGCCAACAGTAGGTGCTAAACGCACCTTCGACGACTTACCGTGAATCGATTGGACACTATCTCACACTTAACGGTGGTACAAACGCAGCTACCACTACCCCCCAGCACCGACAGCACATACGCTAGCCAAGAATCTCAGCAGATGCACGACTCAGGCATTTAAAATCACAGCAGCAGCCCCACTACTTGCCCATCACGAAGCCACCAATAAAGCCGACCAAGATTCCGATTGAGAGACAGATCACAGCCGTGACCAGCAGGGCGGGCATTGAAAACAAGACTGGATCTTTAAGACGTTTGGCAGATTTGAATTGTTCGACCATCGAGATTGGCGGTGGCTTTGAACCGGAGTGCGAAATGGTCCCCGACCCCGTTGTACGATCCTGTAGACTCCCATGCGAGGCGTCGGTCAGGTCGTTCATCGCCATTTCAGTGACCTCATCATTGGGGTCAGTGTCATGTGCATCTGGCGAACCCAACGGCACCGATGCCCAACGAGGTCGTTCGTCAAACCCGTCATGCAGCAACGGACTGTCGTCGTCGGCCCAAGGCGCCAAACGTTCGGCAACTTCACTGGCGGTTTGAATCCTTTCTCTCGGATCCTTTTCCATCATGTCGCCGATCAAGTCAACAAAGTCGTCACTGACTTCTTCGTTGAACCGGCGTGGATGCCAAGGTGTTTCTTCTAGATGTCGTCGAGCTTTACTTTTGGGCGTACCACCTGGGAACGGTACCTTACCCGTTACGGCATAGTACAAGGTACAGCCGAGCGAATAGATGTCACACACGTGAGTAATACTATCGGGTGTGCGAATTTGTTCGGGGGACAGATAATCAGCGGTGCCGACAATCTTTCCTGCTCGCGGGTCCGTGTTGTCGTTCAGATAGAATGCCAACCCCAAGTCAGACAGCTTGGCCACACCATCGTTGGTAACCAAAATATTCCCCGGTTTAATATCGCGGTGGATCAACCCACGATGGTGAGCGTGCCCTAAACCTTCGGCAGCTTGTTTAACGACATTGGCCGCTTGTTGCACTGACAGCTTGCCTTTTGTGCGAACCAATCTTCGCAAATCGGTACCTGGAACGTATTCGACCACCAAGTAATGAACGTTGCCGTCTTCACCAGCATCAAATGCTCGGACTAAGTTTGGGTGGTCGAGTTTTGCTTGAGCGCGAATTTCTCGGCGAAAACTCTCAATCGCTTCGGCAGTAGATTTGTGCCGCGGCAAAACCTTGACGGCCGACTCACGTCCCAACATCTCATGAACGGCTTTAAAAACTTGCCCCATTCCACCTTGGCCGATCCAACCCGTAATAATGTACGGGCCGAGGTTCAGTTTCCAACGGCCCGTCATCAACTGGTCCGCCTGGTAGGTCGACAGAATTTTCATCTCAACCAGTTGCGTCGCCAACGTACGATCACCAATCTCGGTCGCTATCCGAGGATCACCGCCACGCGACTTGACGATCGAATCGATCGCGTCGCGCACCTGTTCTTCGGTGACCAACTTGCTTTTGATCGCAGTCGCTTGGAAATTATGCCGAGGGCTCATGGACGCTTTTGGTGGTTTGTGTTGAAAGGTTGGAGACAGCTATAAATCGGTTGTTTCGAAAGTATAGGTGGCCCTTAGGTCAGTTTTAGTTATCTCGCAAAAATGATTCGATTTTTTTCCCATTCACAGTCGGCCAATACTCGGGAGGGGCGACCTTAACCAATTGTACGGTTTTTTTAGTCGGATGCAAAAAAGACAAGCTTTGGCAATGCAAAGCAATCCCAGCCGGAAAACGGTGCTGACTACCGTACTTGCGGTCCCCCAAAATAGAAAACCCCGTGTTTTCCAATTGTACGCGAATTTGGTGCTTACGCCCGGTCTGTAAGTTTACATCCAACGCTTGTAGTTGCCCATTTTCCACAATCGTTTGATAACTCAGCACTGCTTTTTTTTCACCGGGCACTGACGCAGCGTTTTCGGGCACGATTTGCATACGATGCAAGCTCTCGTTTTTAAACAATCGGTTGGTCAATGTCGCCTTCGGCGGAACCAGCCCGGCTGGAATCAAAGCAAGATAACGTTTTTCGACGACGCCTCTGCGAATTTGATCCGACAACCGCGAGGCGGCTTTAGAAGTCCGTGCCAACACAATCGCTCCGGTCGTGTGAGCGTCCAAACGACTGACGATGCCAACGTAGACATTGCCCGGTTTGTTATATTTGGTTTTCAAATACTCGGTAGCTCGACGGTGTAGGCTATCATCGCCAGCTTTGACTCCCATGGTCGGCAACAAGGCAGGTTTGTTGACGATCAATAAATGATTGTCTTCAAAAAGCACTTCGATCTGGTTGTCGCCGTTAGAATTCATAGAATGATTTTGTTTCCCCAAGCATGCCTTCACCTTTTTAGATTGGATGTGTCCGTTGTCACCCGGTCATAGTTTAGAAGCTTCTTTGATTCTTGCCAGTCAATCTCCGCGTCGACGGCAATTGTTGTCCGATGCGGGGTACGATTTTACCGTCGTCGCCCCAAGTGATGCGATTGAACGCGGCATCTGTAGCAGTTGTTCCCCCGAAGACACCGTGCTGGAGGGAGCTTTTTTGAAAGCCCGAGCAATCGCCAGCCAAACCCCAAAAGGATTGGTCTTGGCAGCCGATACCGTTGCCGAGTGCCAAGGTGAAGTTCTAGGCAAACCAACCGACCGCGACCATGCCGAACGGATGTTGCGATTGATGAGCGGCAAACGTCATCGCGTGCTGACCGGAGTTTGCTTGTGGGACTGCCCCGACAACCGTCGCGTTTGCTTTCTTGAGCAAACGATCCTGCGAATGGACGAACTATCCGATGAGCAACTGACGGCCATCTTGGACTCCGACAGCTGGGTCGGAAAGGCGGGCGGATTTGGCTACCAAGATGGCCTCGACTGGTTGCACGTCGAATCGGGACTGGAGTCGAACGTCGTAGGCCTGCCAGTCGAAAAACTGGCCGGCTGGATCGAGAGTTTCAAAAACCAAGCTTGAATGAACGATTCACTTCACGACTAACAAACCACTTCGGTCTACCATTCAAGTTGTTTTTCGGCCCATGGTTTTAACTGCTCGCGAAATATCTTCGAGTTGTGGCGAATATCCACCGGAAGCTTCTGCCGTAACAAAACATGCTTGATCGATGAAGTTTTTGGATGGGCACCCAATTGCTGTTTTATTTCGTTAATCAGTGACTGCGAATCGGATGGATTCGTCGGCCAAGCGTCTGGTAGTGGCTCGACAATCATCACGGGGGTTTCGCTACCGACTTCCCCCACGCCGACTAAGGCACTTCGATAGACTTTGGGGTTCACATTGCTGATCGCTTCGCATGGGATCGTAAACATCGTTCCTTGTGCCGTACGGACGCGATGGCCTTTGCGACCGCAAAACCAAAACCGATCTTGGTCGTCCAAATAACCGACATCCCCCATTCGGTGCCAAAAAGAATTGCCGTCAAGAATCTTGTGGTCCGCATTGGCTTCGACACGCGTCACGTATTGATCGGTTACCACCGGCCCTTTCACAACAAGCTCGCCAATCTCTCCGGCAGCCACTGGAGTCACACGGTCGATTGTTTCAATCGGTTCGTCGGAGATTTCGATCACGCGCCATTGAATCTGGCTAAATTTACGACCGACACAAGTTCCCAAACCATCGTTGGTTTTAGCCGCCGTCTCGCTGATCACGACCGAAGCGGCGTTACAAGCAACCGGCAAGGCTTCGGTTGCACCATACGGTGTATAAACGTCGCCATCATCCGCGATCACTGATTTGACTCGGCCAAGCACGTCCGGTGGAACGGGAGCACCAGCAGTGAACACACTTTTAATCGTTGGCAAAGTAACCTTATTGGTAACACAATAGTTGGACACCGTATTCCAAAGCGCCGGCGAACCAAACGATTGCGTCGCTGAAAACTGTTCTACGGCGTCGATCAAATTAGGCGGATAAATTTCGGCCGGTTTGGTTGCGTCCATCGCCGGAAAAACCGTCGTCGTCCCCATGGCTGTGTTGAACAAAGCGAACAAAGGAAAACCTGAAACATCCACCGCGCCGGGGCAGATCGAAAAGTAATCGCGGATTTGCTGGGCTTGTTCGATGAAGTTGCGATGCCGATAAAGAACGCCTTTGGGCGGCCCAGTGCTACCCGTAGTAAAAATAATGGACGCCGGCGATTCGCGGTCACCACTATTACCGTTGGTGATCGCTTCCGCACTAGGCAGATCGACACCTTGCAATTGGTCGGTACGCTGACAGCTAGGAAACCATCCATCGGTCGATACGTTTATCCGACAAGCTTTCAGTTTCGCCCGAAAGACAAGTCGTGCTAAATGGGCTTTGCGGATACCGACCATCGCGACGGGTTTGGCGGCAGCGAGGCATCCGATCATGTTCTTTCGCCCCATCCCCGGATCGATCAAAATACTCACAGCATTGGTTTTGTAGAGAGCAAAAACATGAGCAACGAAATCAATCCCCGGCGGCACCATCAATGCGGTTCTCATGCCTGGCTTGATACCGGCCCGGCGGAGTTTGGCAGCAATCCGATTCGCCCGTTCTTCTAATTGCGAAAAAGTCACTTGGTCATAAGTCAACTTTTCGCTTGGGCGAACCTTTAGTTTGGCAGGCCGAGATGACCTTGGGCAAGCGACGGCAATTTGATCCGGTAGACGACAGGCGGTTTCTGTTAACGCTTGCCCAATGTTTTCAAGATGGTCCAAACGCCAAGGCATAACGGGAGTGACGGGTGTGTTTTTTGAATTCACAGGATCTGAATTTGAGATTGCCTAGGTTAAAGGGTTACCTAGGTCGGCTGAATGTCGTAAATTATTGATTGATGCGGTTGGATGGGTTTAGGTTTTATTTCACTAAACCAACTCTCCATTAAAAGCGACGGCATCTTACCATACATTCATCCCTTCTCGTAACTCGTATATTGCGCGAAAACAATCCGCGAAAAGTTGCAAAGTTACTAGTCGGCTTTTTTATTACATATCGATTTCGGTTGTGGAGCTCAACAAGTGGATATCGACGCCTATCATTTGTGCCCTTGTCAAAGTGGTAACAAGATTAAGTTCTGTTGTGGCAAAGACGTCATCAACGATCTGAATGACATTCTCAAGAAAAACAGCGGTGGTCAAGTGCAAGCGGCACTTGACCAACTTGAACGAACCGCTGACAAGCACGGTTCCAGAGACTGCTTGCTGGTAATCAAAACTCACATTTTGATTTCCGCCAACGACATCGAAGCCGCCAAAACCGTCAATGCTCAGTTTCGTGAACAATCACCTGCTCATTCCATGGGCTTGCAACACTTGGCCATGATTAACTTGCTGGAAGGCCGATTGGACGACGCGGTCAATTCACTGCAAGACGCAATGGACGCCAACAAAGGCGCCGAAATCCCCGTCGCGGTTAGTAATATTTTTAAGGTCGTCGCGGAAGCCTTGGTCAGGCACGGTTTCGTATTCGCCGGTTTGGCTCACTTGCAGTTTGCCAGCCGCTTACGTGGTGACGAAGATCGAGAAATCGCTGAAATGTTCATGGGGCTTCTCCAAGAGTGGTCTTTCTTTTCGTTTTTGTTTCAAACGGACCTCATTGAACCGGTTCCAGAATCAGTTGAATGGGAAAAACTCTACTCCAATGCCGCACGGGCGATCGCAAGAGGACAGTTCCGTCGTGCGCTGCAGTACCTGACCAAAGTGGATAACGACTTCGACGCTCACCCGACCGTCCTACATGCGTTGGCTGTGGTCAAAACAATGCTCGCCCATGAAGACGCCGCTGACGCGTGGCGAACTTACGCAAACTGGCCTGGCCTAAACAGCGCCTTTGCGGCCGAAGCGTTGGCGTTTGCCTATATTCAAGACGATTCTTGGGCAGCCTCAGATCCAATTGTTTTATTGCGTTACGAGCTTGACGACATCAATCCGGTTTCCGAAAAGCTGATCGCGAGCAAAATCTTTGAACCGGTGGAAACACCCAAGCAAATGCCCGATGGTACGCCACCGCCAAGACACGGGTTCGCAGTTTTAAACAAACCTGTCGCGAAAAACTCCGAATCGCTATCGCTAGATGATATCGCAGTGCGAGTTTCCAATGCTGAAATTTACGGTAAACAAACCGATCGTCCGGCTCGACTAGACGTTTGGGTAAGTACAAGTCGCGTCGATGAAGTGAAGGCATTGCTGGACGAAGTTGGCGCTGAACTTGGTGAGATGACTTCAGAGGTCGTGCACGAAGCGAGTGTCGCTCAAGATGTTTTATTGCTAACTCAAGCTCTACTGCCGATGGACCTCGATCCAGCCATCGCAGATCGCTTGTTGATGGAACATCGTCGCCAGCGTTTCTTGAACGAAGTGCTGGATCTGCAACTCGACACAAACCACACGCTGTCAATTCGCGACGCGGCCAAGCAGCCAGAGTTAAGGAATTTGGTTTACGCTCGATTACTGATCTTGGTCTCTAACTCAAAGTCTCGTTTTGCGCCTCGTGGGGTGTTTGAGGAAATGCTAGACAAGCTCGAACTGCCACCACTCGGCCCCGTCAAACCAGATGAGTTTGCTGCATTGACATCGCCGTTACGAAGTCGTGCCGTCGATTTAAGCTTGGCCAGTTTAGAACAAATACAACAGTTAGAATTCGCCGGGATAAATTGCAATGATGCGAACATGGTAGCCTGTGGGATTACTGAGTACCTTAAACGCGAGGATCGAGACAAGAGCTTTGACGCCGCGAAACTGAGAACCTTGTCCAAATGCGGCAATGGCCTTAACGAAACATTGAGCTTGGTACTGCAAGCCAAACAGGCGGCCGATGCAACAGGGAATCGTCGCGAAGCAGGCCTTGCTTTGTGCAATGAGTTTGAAGTACAGCTCGAACTGCGTGACGTCGAACGGGCACGGGATATCGTGCAAGAAGTTGGCACTTATTCGGATGACGAAGATGTCAAATTTGAGTTCACTCGAATCCTATCCGAACGTGGCTTATTAGACGAAGCGGCGCCGCTTGATCGAATGGCTGGCACGGCACCAACCAATACACCCCAAGCACCAGAATCAAAATTGATTTTACCAAGTTAGCCCAGTGACAACGAAAACCGAATTCGCCAGAGTTCTAATTAATCAGCGTCATTGAGGACACTTCTCAGTGAACGCTACTGCAAGGTAATTTTAAAAACCCTCAACAACAAGAAAATCGCAGCGTGGAATTTTTTTTCGCAAAGGCGCGAAGACGCAAAGAATGTTAATTCATTGACTTTGCGCCTTCGCGCCTTTGCGTGAGTTTTTTTCCAGACTTTCTGCACACACGGTTTCTTACAAAAGCCAGATTGGTGGCGTTCACCGAGAAGTCTCGCATTAAGTGCCAATTTGAACTCGAGTGAATCTGCAAAATCTGAAATCTAACCGACCCGACCCCTGACGAATCCAGCTACACTAGAAAACCTAGAAAAAGACGTACAAGCCTCGG